>CAJCIC010000015.1 GCA_903970185.1 Gammaproteobacteria bacterium | reverse complement strand
GGAAACTCTAGCTACAGCAATCCGCTCTAGGGTCCACCAAACGCTAAACGCCCGACGCGCATATCCCGATTCCAATCGCGATCTCGTAGAATCCGTCTCAATGCTTGCTAACGGGCCGACCACGCGGATGCCGCTATCTATTTTGTATATCGCAGAGACCAACCTGACTAAGACCACGGGGATGGGGCGCGTCGGATGTCATTGGAAGGAGACATTCGAAGCCTCGGGACATGTGTTCAAGGCCATCGGCCCTCGTGAAGTTGGCCCTCTTAAGCACCCCGGTTTTTTCCCGTCAGCCGCCCTCCGGTGCTATCGCGCGATGAACTGGCGTCCTGACGTTCTCATGGTTCACGAACCAGCAGCGGGCGCGTTCTGTTCCGAAGAGGTACCAGTTGCGTTGGTTAGTCATGGTTTAGAACGTCGTGCATGGGAAGAACTTGTTACGAGCGGCGATTCGGATCGGGAGCGGGTCCACCTGAGAAGCCGCCTGCTGTTTCCCCTTTGGCGCTTACGTGGGTGCGACGTCGGATTGCGAAAGGCCCCACTCCTATTACTAGTCAGTCAACAGGATAAGGCGTATGCCCAAAATTACTATTGTAGGTCACCGGATGAGATAGACGTCTTCCAGAATGGAGTTTCGAAAACTGCTGGTCATGAACATCCGATAAGAAAAAATGGGAGGATTACAATCCTGTTCTCGGGATCCTGGATAAAACGCAAGGGGACGTCGACGCTCATCCGTGCAGCAGTGGAGTTGGAGAGTCGAGGACTTGAGTTCAATTGGCTCTTGGCGGGCACCGGCTTAGGAAATGAGAATTCAATAATTGGCGAGTGGCCAAAACAACTGCAGCATTCGGTCCAGATAATTTCCTCCTTCGATCCGATAGAAGAGACACGGATTCTTGCGCAAGCCGATATCTTCGTACTTCCTAGTTTCTTCGAGGGTCAGCCATTATCGCTGCTGCAGGCTATGGAATTCGGCTTATGTTGCATTACTTCTGCATGTTGCGGTCAACAGGATTTTATCCAGCCGAACAAGAACGGCCTTCTCCACCGTCCCGGGGACAATACTGCCTTGGCCGATTTGATTGAACGATGCGCCACGCAGCCAAACTTTCGGGAAGAACTAGGTAGGAACGCGAGAATATCGATGCAATCCCGGACATGGGATGCTGTCTCGAAAAATGTAATGCGTAGCGTCGAGGCGATGGCTGCAAACACACGGCGCCATGTTCGTCACCGCGTATGATCTACGAAGGTCAAGAATCGCTCGTTGTTCGGACCTCAAACAAATTTCAGTCGTTCCCGCTAATCGCGAAAGAACTAGCAGCTGGGCCTCGTTCAAGAGATTGTTCTTCTATTTGAAGAATCATTTTTTGGTAAATCGAAGAACTTTGAAACGACTTTGCAGCCATCTTCGAACCATAAACACTGATGTGAATGCCATCTAGACTGAACGGCAAGCCTTCATCAGTAATATCGCTTGTGTGTCCGTGAGAGGTAAAAATATCGTCTCGCCGCAAGAAAATCACGTTTGGATACTTCCTGGCCCAATTCTCCAGTTCCCTATTTGCCAACAGAGCCAACTCTTCTCTTGAATTATTCTTGGTGTCCAAATGAAAGGGCTCATGAAATAGCATCGATTTCTGGAGAATATATCCAACATTCTCGTCAAACTGCTTTGGAGAAGGCATGATGACTACCAGTCTCGACCTCGATGACGCGGAGCCGACTAGGCATTTAACGCCGCTCATCTGATGCAAGCGATAGACCTCGCCCCAATATCCACTAAGAATGACGAAATCGTAGTTTGCGAGATGGGCTAGAACATAAGCCCTATTAAAGGCGCACTGCTCCAAAGATCTTTTCCAGGTAGGTCCAATGGATTCTTGGTATTCGCTTGGGTAACACCAATTTGTTGAAATGGAATTTATATGGAACGAGCGATCTTTGCCGATGACGTCCCAGAATGGATCGTATTGAGCCGCAAAAGAATCTCCGAATAACAACCCCTCTTTCTTGCCAATGGCTGCTCCAAGGTAGCACTTCGTACCTTTCGGGCCGATTGGAAGTGTCCGAAGGCTATCGACGTCGTAGAAACACCAGCCGTCGTCCCGCTTTGGAAAATTGAGCGTACTTGCTGACCTAATCGACTCAGGTATACGCTGTTCAAATCCGTGAGTTGCAGAACCTGTGACGCCGAAACACACGAGCAAGAGGCTGCAGACCATTCCGCTTGCGAACACTCGGTTTCGTGAGATGAGAGCTCGATCCCGAAATGGTCTTTCGACGTATCGCCAGGTAAGGTAGGCCAGTGGAAGCGCCGACAATGCAACCGCAATCATCAGAGACGCCGGAGGGTCTCCGAGATATCTGACTCTTGCAAAGGCCAAGAGCGGCTGATGCCAAAGATATGCGCTGTAGCTAATCAGACCGATACCGGTCAGCAATGGGTGCCCAAGCATCTTGCCGGTCCAAGTTGTTGATCTGGCGAACGAGATGACAAGGGCGGCTCCTGCGACTGCAGGAATTGCATAAATTCCAGGGAAGGGAGTATTAACATCCAGAAAGTATATCGACGCCAGGATGAGGAGAATTCCGATCAAACCTAGACCTTGCTCCCAATGCAATGCGAGAGCGTCCGGCCACGGTCCGGATTTCAAGGTCGAGTGCCGTGTTGCTGTGATTGCGCCAACCAAAATTTCCCAAGCGCGTGTCGGAAGCAGATAAAAATCGAACGTTGGATGAGTTGTTGAAATTAGTTGAGCGAAGATCAGGCTCGCCGCAGCGAAAACGCTCAGAATGAAAATTAATCTGCGCTCTCCAAAACGCCACGCGAACATCAGAAAAATCGGGAAAGCTAAGTAGTATTGTTCTTCGATCGCCAGACTCCAGGTATGTAGGAGCGGTCTGATCTGTGTGGATGTGTCGAAGTAACTTACGTGTGGAGAGTAAAAGAAAAAATTGGAAACAAAGCCGACAACGGCGACCAAACTTAGGCAGAAATTATGCATGTCTCCTGGTAGAAACCAAAACCATGCAAAGGGCAAACATGCAAACAACACGAAGAAGAGCGCTGGCAAAATACGGCGAGCTCTCCGCTCATAAAATCGGATGATGGAAAAATCTCCACTCAGATGTTCGCTGAGTAAGATCGTAGTGATCAAATACCCGCTGATTACGAAGAAGATATCTACGCCGACAAATCCGCCAGTGAAGCCTCGGGCTCCGCCATGAAAGAGAATTACCGGTACTACCGCTAGAGCTCGCAGGCCATCAAGTTCGCGACGATATTCCATCCAGCGATGAAGTCTCTTCAGGAAATAGTAGAAGTCGGAGTCAGTGCTATTCGCTTGACTCTGATGTAAATCAACGTCAAGTCGCCACGCGATGGCGAGAACTGATGATACCAAGTTGCGAAAGGGCTAGGCTGCAACTTAATTTAGGCATGCGAGAGCGACGACATTCAGGTGTAGAGTCGCTGTTGAACCCTACAACAGGTTCTTGGTGAGAGTTCGCAATGCCGGGAGGCGTGTCGATACTTGAGAGCTTATCAACGCGACACTCACGTGCAAGTGGCCGCGAGCAGATTCAATGAGCGTTCATGACCGCGACCTTAGTATCCGTCGGCACGCAAGGAAGCCATCGCGTCAGTCAGTGTCCTGAATTACTGGAGCTGGGGCTATGTTCGGACGGCAGAAGCGAGTATTTTGGCGAGTACCCGATTGCCCTCCGCCGTGGGATGCACCCCATCCCGATAATCGGTCTCGGACCATTCAGGTCGTTCTGCCAGGTCCAGCACGGTCACGCAACCGGCCTTCGCAAGTGGCGCTAGGGCGTCTCGATCAGGCAGCCATTCGGTTCGCTGGCGGGCAAGACTGAGCTCACGCGCATCGGGATAGAGCAGGATGACGCCACGAGCCTTGCCATTTGCCGATTGGCATAGCTTCGTGATGACTTCCATGAACGCGGCGAGGTTTTCTGCCGTCGGAGGACCGTTGGGCTGCTGCTCGATCAACGAATACCCGAGCAATCGCGGTGCGATGTAGCGACGTGCGACGTAGCTCGTCGCCCAGAGCGGCTTTTCAGTCGGGAAAAGAAGCTCGCCTTGCCATGGTGCAAGATGATTGAGCCCTCCGCTCATGTACTCCCATACAAAGAAGTCGGCCGGATTCTTCCTCAGATAGGCAATTTCATTGACCGTCGACCAGCGGCCCGCGGCGATCGGCCAGACGGCGGCGCCCGGGCCTAGCTCCTGCTGCAGAAGCGGCCCAAGTTTTTCTTCCTGGGCAAACGGATTGCCGCCCATGAAAATACTGTTGCCAATCAGCAGCAGATTGGGATGGTGCGTGCCGGTCCACGGCGCCTTAACGCCCATGCTGCGATCATTGAATTCCCATGAATTCGTGCGCAGGAAACTGCCGGACTGATTCGGCGTGGGCAAGTAGGCGATCGTGTCGTCAAGCGAATAAACCGGAAAGTCAGTAATCCCGCTTAGGCGAACTGCGCCTTCCATCAGAGAGAAGACGAGCGCAGTTGAACCCAGCGCCCATTGAACATGTCGCCGCTGGATCATGACTTGCCGGTAGAGCGCGCGAGCGCAGAAGGCTCACGCACTGCCTCTTCCAGAACGCGCAAGTAGGCTTTGGCAACGGCGGATTGGGTGTGGCGCAGAAGATGCGACTCGGCGCGGCTTCTCAGCGCGGCGCATTTCGAGGGATCTGCAAAGAGGCGCTCGATGTGATCGGCCAGATCAGCGGCGTTGCCCTTCTGAAACAGGACGCCACAGCCACCGATAGCCTCGGGTAGCCCCCCGCTTTTTGCCGCAAGCGGGATGCAGCCGCAGGCGATACCTTCTAGCGCGACAATGCCAAACGGTTCCTCCCACGTTGACGGAATGGCAAGAAAGACATGACGATTCAAGAGCTCGACGAGCTTTTGTCCCGTGACCAGGCCTCTAAACTCGATTTGATCAGCGACGCCCAGGCGCTTTGCCTGCTCGTGCAGCGCGTCCTCCTCGTCGCCGGTGCCAACGACCGTGACCGTGGGCGAGAAGCCTCGCGCATGCAACAGCGCGAGCGCGTCGATCAAGACGTTAACGCCTTTGTCGCTGACCAGCCTGCCCACGAAGGCGATGTCGCGGTTGCGCTCGAGGGCGCCGAGATTCCTGAACAGTCCGTCGTCGTAGGGGTTCGGAATGATCGTGCTGGGCAGGCCAAGATCGTCTGCGATGGCAGAACTGATCGCGACGTGGCTTGCGCTTCCATACGTTGCCTGTTTGGCCCAGCGCGCAAAGATTCTGTAGCCCGTTTTCGGAAGCCACGTGTGGTGGATGACAACCGCAGGTTTTCCGGAAAGCGACAGCGGCCACATGGCCTTCAGGCTGATGCTGTTGTGCAGGATGACATCGGCGGCTTTTGCCAGGCCGAACATGGCGCGGGTAGACGGGTCGCGAACGATGTGGTAGGGGGCCTCATCGCGTGTGGGCGAACGTGTTTTCGTGAGCACTGTGACGTCGCAGCCAAGCTTGGATAGCTCGGTGGCGAGGATTGCGCCCACGGTTTCGATGCCGCCAACAAGCGGTGCGAACGGCACCGACGAGAGCAGGACCTTCATCAGAAAATCCGCTCCATGTCAGCGTGGGGAATGGTATCAAGCACGGCTTTTTGCCTCGCGATACGTAAGGTACTGCCTTGCCAGCATTGCGTACTGGAAGACAAAAAATGTGGTGGAGGTCGCAATCGAGAAGACCAGCGCTTGCCTTGTCGTTGAGACACCCATGAAAATCACCAATGCGAGCTGAATGGCGAGCACGAGCGGGATGAGGAGAAACTGGCCCGAGGTCTTGCCTCTGGACGTGAGCGTGGCAAAAGCGGTTCCTGCCGCGTACATCTGGATTGCCGAGAGGAACACCATCCAGAGCAGGTCCTTCTGGGGCAGGTACTGCCTGCCAATCAGAAGGATCCAGAGCTCGGGCCAGACGATCGACGAGAGCAAGAGGAGCAGCACAAGAGAAAAGTACAGGAGCTGCGAGCGAACGATAAGGCGATGCAGTGGAGCTCCGGAGGCGGCACGGGCGATGCCCGGAAATAGAAGGACATTCATGACGCGGTCAAGCACGGCCAGGATCAGCGTCGGCCTTGTCAGCGCTCCGACTTCGGCGATTGAATTGGTCACGCCAAAAAGCGAGACCAGAAACACGGCGATGACGCCCTGAACCTGGTAGAAGATCATGGGGATGACAAGCGGCTGCAAGATCGCCTTGACGCGTTGATCGACGTCCGCGCGTTGTGTTTTTTCCAAGGTGGCCTTGCCAAATGCCTTGACTTCCGGGACAGCAACAAGCTGTGCCAAAGCGACCATCGATCCGAGTGCGGTGGCAAGCATCAATCCGATGACCACGTAGGCTGCTGGCAGGAGCAGCAGGGCAGCCAGGACGAAACCCAGCCTCGCGGCACTGGATGCGAGCGTCATCCGGTTGACGATACTGACATGGCGCAAGACGATCAGAAGCGAGCGCGACGCTTGCTCCCTGATCGTCACCAGAACGGCTACGGCACCGATCAGCGATGCAGCAATGAAATCGCCAAAGAGCCATGCATGCTGCACGCTGGCGTAAGTCCAGTAGCACAGAACAAAAACGAGCGCCGGCAAGAAAAACAGCCAGCGGAGTTGGTACACGCGCCGGCAGGCGCCGATCACCCAGGAGAGCGGGTGTGTGCGATTGCCGATTAACGGCAGATAACAGTGACTCAGACCGACATCGCTCAGGCCGATGAGAAAGGTCACGCAGACGACGATGAAGCTGTATTGGGCGTAAACCGCCTTGGGTAGCTCGTGGACGATGGCAAATCCCGAAATCGCACCGACGGCAACGCCGATCGTCTCCGCCCCCGCGGTAAACGAGAGCCGCGAGAGTCTGGAGAAAAGGCGATGGCCAGAGGCCACCTCATGACCGTCCCCAGCTTCAGGCGGTGGCGGCGATTCTGGCGCTTCTGCGCCTTCAGTACGAACAGCTGTCATCAACATAGTGAACAATGCTCAGCAATTCCGGGACGGCCAAAAGAAGCGACGGGCGCGCCCAACGGCGGGCGGTGGTCAGTCTATTGGACTTATATGACGCTTTTCCGACTGCAGCGTCCCATTCACCTTCGGATGCAACGCTTATGGACATGATGACCGAGAGGGCCGTCGAGGGCCTTCACCAATACCTGATTGACGAACTCGGGCGGCGTCCGGCGCTTTTTGATCGTCCGGTACTCGATATTGGCTGCGGTACCGGTGCCTGGCTGAATCGCCTGCGTCAGGCAGGCTGGAGCAATCTGACCGGCATCGACCTCGATCCGCCCGAGTCCCGCGCCGGCATCCGGTTTTCGCGATTCGATTTGAATACGGGGGACGCAAGGCGGATCGGCAAGTTCGAATTGATCACCTGTATCGAAGTCATCGAGCACCTCGAAAACGTCGGCCGGCTGCTCGATCTGGTGCGTGATGCGCTCGATCACGATGGCCTATTGATCCTGACCACGCCGAACGTGGAAAGCCTGCGCGCGCGCGTACGAAGCCTGGTCAAGGGAGAATTGCCGTCCTTTGACCAAAAGAGCGATCCGACCCATCTGTTTCCGATTCTGCATCAGACGCTCGTCAAGCTGCTTGCAAGACGCGCCATGCGCATTGTCGAGACGCTGCAGTATCCGGTGCGGCCAAGGGAGACCAAGCAGTTTCGAGCCGGCATCAATCGCGTCTCCAATCTCGCCCGCATGGTGCTCGCCGACCCGCTTCATGGCGACAACGTGATTTACCTGATCAGGCACGAGCCGGCGTGGACGCCGCACCTGGTCAGGAAAACGCTGCTCACGGGAGGAGGAAAAAGCGCATCACGATGATTCCGAGTGCGCCGGCTGTGGCACCTCCGAGGACGCGGTTCCAGATCAGGTTGCTTCTTAGGATGATCAGCTCGCACGCGTAGAAGAGCAGCGCGGTGCCGATCGCAACCGTCCAGAAGTTGCTCGATCCGGTGATCGATGCCGAGAAGACCTCGGCTGCAACCAGGCCGAGCACGATCAAGAAATCCATGTTGGTCACGGCAAAGTCGTCGCGCAAGGTCCGTGATGCGGCAAGCGAGATGGCCACCGCGAGGAAAAGGAAGTAGGCGAGATTGGCCACGCTGGTGACGAAATTCAGGGGCGGCGGCGCGCAATAGATGCAATACGCAATCATGCCGATCGAGCTGTAGAGCGCAAGCCGGTAGGCAACAGATGAGCGAGGCACGCGAAAAAGGATCAGGACACCCAGGGCCAGGATCAGCGCGAAGGCAATGAGGTGGATCGGCGGCACTGAACCGTTGGCGCCAAGCGAGGCACTGGTCAGGATCAGGTAGATCGGCACCGAGACCTGGACAAAAAACAGGGGCCCCTTGACCAGCAGGCTCTTCTCGCTGAGCTGTGCCATGAAGCGCGAGGGCAGCGAGGGCCGACCCACCGGCAGGTGCCAGCCGCGGCGTTCGGCCGTGATCAGGTAGGCGAAGACCGATCCGCACGCGCCGACATAGATGGCGAGGATGATGGCGTCGTTCTCATATGCGGCAAAGATCGCCGAAACAGTCAATAGGGCCTGGACCGAATAGATCACGAGCACCGCCTGGTAGTGATCGAACCCCAGATCGAGCAGGCGATGGTGAATATGGTTGCGCGTCGCGCGAAACCAGTTCATGCCGCCGCGAATGCGCTGGTACAGGACCGCCAGAATGTCGGCCACTGGCAGGCCGACAAGCAGCAGCGCAGTCGATTTGCTGATCTGCGAATCGACCTGTTGCGTGAGTGAAATGGCGAGAACCGCGGCGGAGAAGCCCAAGAACTGGCTGCCCAGATCGCCCATGAACACCTTGGCCGGAAAGGTATTGAAGCGGATGAATCCCAAAAGGCCACCGCCGATGGCCGCGGTAAAGACGAGAAAGCCCATGTTGCCGGTCATGAATGCGATGCACGACATCGCGCCCACGCTCAAGAGCGTCATGCCACCGGCCAAGCCATCGAGGCCATCGGCGTGATTGATGGCGTTGATGACACCGACAATGGCAACAAGCGTAAAGGGCCTGGCGATCCAGGCGGGTAGCGCCGAATTCAGAAACGGCAGCTCTTCGATGCACACGCCGCCGTAAGAAATCATGATGCCGGCCGCTGCGATCTGGCCCAGGAACTTGGTGTAGTGGCCGATCTCGCGCGCATCGTCCCATGCGCCAAACGCGGCCAGGATCAGCGCACCTGCGATGAATGCGACCGTGAAATCGGTTGCAGGTGAGAACACCAGCACCGCGCTAATCGCACCCAGCGCGATACCGATGCCGCCGACGCGGGCGATCGGCGTTCTGTGCACCTTGCGCGGATCGGGGGTGTCGATCATGCCGATGCGCGGGGCGAGCCGGATCATCAAGGGGATGATCCAGACCGCAACCAAAAGCGCGATCAGGAAGGCCGCAACCGGTGTCAGAACGTTAACGCCATGCCCATCCATGCGTTTGGCTCTTTAGAAGGTCAGCTCGGAACGTATGCGGAAAGCCTGGGCTCGATCAGGCGGACGAAGGCGGTCATGCGCTTATCGACCTCCTCGGGCGTTTCGTCATTTGCGATCGGTGCCACAACCCGCACCAGCGCGCCATCGGTTTTGCCGGTCAAGACCGAATCCTCGATGATGTAGCCCTTGATCAGCCAGTCATCGGTGACGTTGCGCCCGCTCTGCTTGAACCAGTAATAGACCAGTTGCCGCTGGCCATCGCGCGAAATGATGGTGCGATTCACCGGAATGACTTTGCCATTGGCAAGCGTCAGATTGACGACGCGCAAGTCGTTGAGCTGCCATCCCCCACCCGGGATGCAGAGCCTGGGCGAATGCGAGGCTTTTTCTGCACCGGTCTGGGTTGCGTAGTAGGCGACGTAGAAATTGAGCGGATGACCAAGCGCATCGACATAGTTGGCAAGCAGGTAGTCATCGAGCTCAAGCGCAGCGACGACGTCTTCATCCAGGCGTGCGTTGCGTCCGATCCAGCCGCCATCAAGCTTGAGCGGGAAGGTGCTAAACGCCTGCCGCTGTGGCACGATTTCCGCCTTGGTGGGCGAGAGCGCTACGGCTGCCGCCAGGGCGACACAGACGATAACGCCCGCCTTTAGCGGCATCGACGGCTGGCGCAGCGACACTTTCGCATCGCGCGATTTCTTTTCCGGAAATTCGAAGCCGAAGGTCTTGCGAAGCGATTCGCGCCGACCGCCGATGCGCGCAAGAATCGCCATTTCAACGACGATGAGCGCAAGGCAGATCATGAACATGAACCAGCCCTCGAACTCATGCAGGAAGCCATCGGCCATGGCCCCGCCCCAGTATTCGACCGTGAAGCCGACGATGGCGATGCGCAGGCTGTTGATCAGAATCGTGAGCGGCACTGTGCTTGCGAGCAGCAAAATCCGTTTCCACAGCGCCGCCTTGAAGAAGTAGGCGGCAAGAAAGCCCATGGCGATCAAGGGAAACAGGTAGCGCAGGCCGCTGCAGGCATCGACCACCTGCAGCTTGTAGGTGCCAAGGTCAATGACATTGCCTTCGAGGTAGACACTGATTCCGAACATGCGAATCAGCGCTACGCCAATGCCTGAAGACAAGAGTTGCAACTGCTCGGAGAGGTCATGCAAGACCAGATGCGGCAGCGGCACCATCAGGAACATGGCGCAAAGCGGCACGGCAATCAGTCTTAAGCCCGCCTTTCCGGTTGCGCAAAGCACGAGGCCAAAGATGCCGAGCATGAAGCCATACTGCAGAAACAGCCGCACCAGGCTGACGTGGCCGGCTGCGCACATGAGTGCAGCGAATGCGAGCACGAAAAGGCCCGAGCTCGAGCCGCGCAATTCGAGTTTGCGCAGCTGATCGCTTTTTTGCCAGACGAGAAAGACGACGATCGGCGGAATGAACCAGCCGTAGCTGTATTCCTCGACCGTGTTCCAGGTCTCGACCATCTCCTTTAGGCCAGGCAAGAAGGCGATGACAAGCCCTGCGAATCCGAGAAAAAACGCCGCCTGGAAGGCGTAGGAATTCTGCCAGACCGGACGGGGGGAAGCGCTGATGATGGCCGACATGGTCAAGGAAGACGTCTTTGAAACGAGCGCCCAACGTTGGTGCAGCCCGACAGAATAAGGCGGATATGTGACACGGCGATGTGTGCCGTCCTCACCCGATCAGAGAGGATGGGGCGAGCGCCGATCACGGCGGCGCCACGGCGCGCCCGCTTTGCAGCTGGTAGAGGGCCATCACGCGTGGCACGTAGGACAGCGTTTCGGCGTAAGGCGGGATGGTGCTGTGGTAGCGCGCCACCGCCGCTTCCCCGGCGTTGTAGGCCGCAAGCGCCAGCGCTTTGTCGCCATCAAACTGATCGAGCAGATCGTGCAGGTACCTGGCGCCCGCAAACGTGCTGGCGCGGGGATCGAGCCTGTCCGATACGCCATAGCGCGTCGCGGTTTCAGGCATCAGCTGCATCAGGCCCGCCGCGCCCTTGGCCGAAATCGCAGCGGGGTTGAATGCCGATTCGGCTGACATGACGGCGTAGATGAATGCCGGCTCGACGTGTTCGGCGCGCGCGGCAGCGTCGATCAGGCTGCGGATTTCAGGCGACGCCAAGGCCGCACGGGTGAGCGTTGGCGTGGCGCTTGCGGCGGGAGCGCTCGGTGCCTCGGCTTCGACCAACACCGTGAGTCTTTGGCTAAGGGTGGCATCTGGCACATTGGTCAGATGCGTCGTGCCCGCCTCGTCGGTGTAGTCAAAGACACGCGAGGCGCTGGCGGCCTTGGCGGTGCGCGGGCGAGCCGTGGCCGAAGCAAGCGGGCCTGCTGCGAGCACCAGTGCCACAACAAGTGCGGCGGCGTGAATGGTGCGAGCCATGATCAGCTGCTACGGCCGGCCAATTTGCGCGGGGTGGCAAGAACATTGCCGTTCGCGCTTGCATCGGGCAGCGGGTCGCACAGCACCGAGCCGATCAGATTGAACGGGCGCAAGGCTTCGACGCACAATTCGAGGTCTTTTCGTGTCGTCTGGTTGCGCTCGGCAACGAGAAGGACGGCATCGACCTTCTCAAACAGCGTCAGTGCATCTGCTGTTGCCACCGGCGAAGCATCAAAAATGATGTAGCGCTGCGGATAGCGGCTTTGCAATTCCTGGATCAGGTGCGTGCTGGCATCGGTTGCGAGCAATTCGGCCGAATTGGCCACCGGTGCACCCGCGGGCAGGAGCACGAGGTGCTCGATGCCCGGGTTGACGATCAGTTCGGGTAGCGCCACGTTGGCCAAGAGGAAGTCGCGCAGGCCGCGGCGCCCCGAGAGCCCGAACAGACGTCCGATTTGCGGCTCGGCGAGATCGGCATCGACTAAGAGCGCGGTCTTGTCGAATTCGGCAGCAAGGCTCAAGGCGAAATTGACGGTGGCGATCGACTTGACTTCGCTCGCACGCGCTGCGGTCACGGCAAGCGAGCGCCAGCCGTTGGCGCGCATGCGCTGCATGACCTGAGTTCTGAGCACCTTGAACGCCTCTGACAGCGGCGTGCGCTGGGAATTAACGATGCCCGGGTGGCGCCTGATCACGGCCGCCGCCTCGCGCACGACTTCGGTCGTGGTATAGGCGATTTTCAGGGGGCCGCTTGCCGGCCGCTCTTCGCCTTGTGACATGACTGGTGGCTCGACAGGTGAATTCATGGCGCGCCTTGTTTCCTAGATGAAAAAACGCCGCATCAGGCTGAACCAGATGACATCAAGCGGCATGACAAGAAAATTGACGAGCAGGATGATGAGGATCAGAAAGCCGAGCGCGCAAAGCGCCAGGATCCATCTGATCTTGCGTCGCCTGATCCGCGTTGACTCCTGCTCTATTGAGGGAATGACACCCAGCGTTGGCACCTGCATGACGCGGGCAAGCTCGCCCGGCGCCTTGATGGTGTCGTCAAGCACTTCGCGCGTTGCCCCGATCGATGCGCCGCCTGCGAGCGAGAGGACGAAGCCCGCCAGAATGATCGCGATGCGATTGGGGCTTGACGGACGCTCGGGGTATTGCGGCGGCTCGATCAAGGTGAAGCGCTCGGCCTTCCTGTCATGCTCGAGCTGCTCTGCGACTTCGGCATCCATCTGCTTTTGCTTAAGTTCACGATAGCGCGCGCGTGAATTGTCCTGATCGCGCGACAGTTCGAGATATTCGCGCTCGACCTGGGGCGTCTCGAGAAGGCGCGTGTCGAGATCGGCCTGCTTTCTGAGCAACTCGGCGCGCTCTTCCTTTAACGCCTGGATCTGGGCGTTGGCGGAGTCGATTTCAGAGCGCAGGTTGAGGTACACCGGGTTGTCGGCGCGAATGCGCGTGGCATCGATCTTGGTGGCAGGAACCGCGGGCGTTTTCTCCAGGGCATCGAGTTCGTGCTGCGTGCGCACCACGTCCGGATAGCTCTCGCCATACTTCTGCTTCAGATCAACCAGCTTTGCCCGCAGATTGCTGATGCGCTGATCGCGCGCTGCGTCAGGACCGATGCCATAGCCTTGCGCCTCAAGCGATGTGATCTCGCGCTGGATGCGCTGGATATCGGGATAATCGTCGGTGTAGGCGCCCTTCAAGCTGGCCAGCTGCGCCTGCAAGGCCTTGAGCTTGTCTTCGGGCTGGAGCACGGCGCGCTCGCCGCTATCGTTGGGCAGCGCACTATAGGGCGAGGTCAGGGCGAGCTCGGACTCGAGCGATGAGCGCCGATTCATGTTCTCCGTCATGTCGCGCTCGACTCTGAGCAATTCGTTGCTGTTGCGATCGCTTAACTGCAGATTCAGCTCGCGCAACTCCGGCAGGCGGCCCTGATTCTTTTCCTTGAAGGTCGCAAGCTGTGCTTCCACGTCTGCAATGTGCTTGGAGAGCCGCTGCGCCTCTTCTTCCAGGAAACTCGAGGTCTCGGCCGCCCGCTCTTCGCGATTCTTGATGTTCTCGTTCAGATACAGCGATGCCAGTTCGTTGGCGATCTTCTGCGCGTTTGCCGCCGTGCCACTTTCGAAGGCCAGCTTGAACGCGATCGTGGCCTTGACCTGGCTGCCGGTCTTGCGGTCCATGACCTCGGCGCTCACCGGCTGCAGCTTGATGTCCTCGCGCATGCGGTCGATCACTTCCTCGTTGGTCTGAAAGCGCCGCCGATTGGAGTAAAGGTCGTACTTGTTGATGAGATCGAGCAGCACCGAGCGCGCAAGCACCTGCTGGCTGATGACCTGGATGCGCTCGTCTGCAAAACTCGTGATCGTCGAGCGCACCAGCTCCTGCGGAATTTCCTGTTCCTGGATCAGGATCGTCGCGCTTGAGCGATAGGTTGGCGGCAATAGAAATGCGAGCAGCACGGCGCAAAGAAAAATGCCGGACGCCGAGAGCGCGATCGACATCCAGCGCCGGCGCGCGATTTCGCCGTAGTGGGCAAGCGTGCGGCCCTCCGAATCGAGGTCCATTCCCGCTGCATCGTCGAAATAGGTTGTGGACATGGGTGGTGGCAAGAATGAATAGGGGATGAGGGCTAGCGCGCTTGTGCAGCCGAGGAGTTCGGCCAGTCGTAGCGGAAGTTGGCGTAGAGCTCATCGGAGTGGATTGCAGGTCCGGGCTGGTCGTGCGTGGTGGCAAGGCGCCTGGCGCCGAATTCGAGCGTGGCATTTTGCGTCGCACGAATGCTGTAGGCAGCGCCTAGCACCTGAAAGCCATTGGCAAACCCTGCCGTGGCACCAAGGATCTGGCTGCGCGCGCGTGAGTAGCTGAGCGTCAGGAAGCTTTCGTCATCGAGATTGTGCTTGAGCTGCGCGTCGACCGACTCAATCAGCACCAGCGAGCCGACGCCACTGGGCGACAGGTCGCGCGATGCGTGACCCACGAGCGTGTCGTTTTCCGAGAGCTGGTACTGCACGCTGCCGTTGACGATCGCCCCGGACGCCTTGGAATTCTGGCGGCTTTCCAGCTCAATCACGGGCACGAGGCCCAGTTCGCAGTAAATCGGCGTGATCGGGCAGACGACGATTTTCTGCTCAAGGCGGGTTGAGGATTCGAATTCACCCACGCCAAGCGAAATCACGCCGCGCTCATCGAAGGTGTGCTGCAGCGCGAACTGGATCTCGTTCGAATTGGAGCGGTCGTGAATCTCGTCGGCGTGGTAGAGCGAGTCCGTGAAGGCGAGCGTCAGGGTGTCTTCCTCACTGGCCATGTAGGAGACCGATACCGGCAGTGCGTAATAGTGGTAGTTGGACGCATCCGCGCCGGAAATCGGCGCGGAATAGCGGGCAATATCGGTTGCGAACTGCAGCGTCGTGCTCAGCCGCTCGGTGAGGGAATGGGTCCAGCTGGCGGTGGCCGACAGATCATCGCGGGTCAAGGGCGCAAGCAGGAGGCCGGTTGTCATCAGCTCGCCCTCATAGGTCGAATCGCGCACGAAACCCACCGTCGTCTTGAATTTCTCCTTCTCGTCGGTGATCTCGTAGGACAGGCCGAGATTGAGGTTGGTGTGGTCGTCCGCGCTTTGCCGCAGCACCGTGAACGAGGTCGCCGACAGATCAAGACGCAGCTTGGTCGTCTCGGTGTCATCCGAGAGGCTCAGACGCGGTGTCAAGGCCAGCACCAGTACGGTTGGCGACGGGCTCGCGGAAAAGAGGAAGTTGTCATTGACAGACGTGCGCAATTCGATCGACGGATCGAGCGCGAGCTCGTCCGCACGCGCTACGCGCGCGAAGCTGAACGCGCCCGCGACCGCAAGCGCGCAGACGACGACCCGGAAGGAAACCTTGGCCTGCATCAATGGCATGGTTCATGGCTTCAAGGAACGACGACCACATCGCCGCTCCTTAATATGATGTTCTGGTCGAGGTGTTCGCCCCGGCGCACATCGGTGTAGTTAAAGGGGATGACGACTTCGTGGCCGTCGGACTTGCGCACGACGCGGATGTCGCCATCGGAGGCAAACGGCGTCAGTCCCCCGGCCATGCTGAGCGCCTGCAGGACGTCGACGGCCCGGCCCGAGGCATAGTCGCCCGGCTTGTTGACGCGACCGATGACGTAGATCTTGTAGTTCGAGGCCTTGAGCACGAGCACCGAGACCGCCGGATCCGGGATGTATTTCTCAAGCCGGCTGGCAATCTCGTGCTGGACTTCCTGTGTCGTGTGGCCAGCGGCGTGCATGTCACCGGCGAGCGGAAAGGAAATGCCGCCATCTGGTCGAACCAGGACTTCCTTTTTCAGCGCATCTTCCTTCCACACGGAAATATCGAGCACATCTTCAGGCCCGATGCGGTATTCGGCAGAGGCACTTGCCGCGCTATCGTCACGCACGGCCTGCACCTCGGGGCTGACGCGATCCGTACCCAACGCGTGGCGTGTCATCGAGCTGATGTCAGCGCAGCCGCCAAGCGAGAAGCTCATCGTCCCTGCTGCTAGCAGCACGAGTAGCGAAATGACAGGCCGTCTACGACCAACGCAGTTTGTGTTCATGGCTTCCTCAGGGTGTGTCTTTTGCGGCTGGCGCGAGATGTTCCGCGTCGAGCTTGTCGCGATAGTCCTGGACCTGATTGAAGATATCGACGTCCTTCAATCCAAGGACCGGGTCGTCCTGGCGCAGCGCGTCAACGACGCCCTTGTCGCGATACTTCAGAAGGAGCTCGTGACCGATCTTGAGCAGTCGTGTGTTCTTGTCGGTGCACGTCGCAAGGACGGCACTTTGCGCATCAAAGCGGGTGTTTTGCGCGGTGCGTTCCTCTTCGCGCGCCTTCATGAAGCGCTCGAGCTCGGCCTGCGCAAGCGCCGCCTGCTTTTGCGCGGCATCGTTGGCATTGGCAAGCTGTTTGGTCAGGTCCGTGACCCGGGCTTTTAGGCTGCTGCGCTCGTGGCTCGCGCTGGCCAGATCGCCCGTCAATTTGTCCGTTTGAGTCTTTAGCGTGGTGGAAGAGGCTTCGGCATCGGCGAGTTTTTTCTGCAGGTCGCTGCGCTCGGTTTGCCAGGCGGCCTCTTCCTGCTCCAGGCGTTGCTGCAGCAGTTGCGCGCGGCGCGCTTCCCGATCGTTTTTCTTGTCGTCAGCGGCATGGGTTGCCAGCGGCAGCGCGAGCGCCGCCGCCAGTGCCGCCGCGGTTGCCGCCGTGGTTGCAACACCGGCAAGGCGCTGCGCGCCCTGCCGCAGGGGGCAAGTGCGAAAGGTGCGCAGAGAGCGCAGGAAGAGGAAAGGCATGATCAGAAGCGGGCGTTGAGATCGAACTGGACGGTATCGATCGATAGCGGTGCGCCACTGATCGAGTCCGTGCTGTAGTAGCGCACCGTGGCCCAGGTGTTTCGCGACAGGCCATAGTTGGCACCGATGACATAGCCCTTGGCGTCGGTGCCGCCCAGGTGGAAGTCGGAATCGGTAAAGGCATCCAGCACCGCATCGCGCTCGACGTGCTTGTAGGTCAGAAAGACCTGCCAGTCATTGCGCCTTGTCATCTCTTCCGTGCCGAACTGCGCCCGCACCAGGTAGCCGGTGGTCTTTGGCGCGACGTATTCGCCCACGCGCTCGGAGACCGCCTTTTCGTCAAAGCCGATGTTCTTGACGAAATCCGCAGTGAAAATCGCGTGGTACGGCCCGGTGACCACCGTATCGATCGAGCCGGTGAGATCAACCAGGTGATAACTCGAGGCAAGACCCAGAAGCGGGCGCGTCGGATCGGCGGAAATGTTGTAGTAGGTGTTGCCCTTTTGCACGAAGAGCGGAGCCGTATATTCGTAAAGGCTCGTGCCAAGCGGGCTGACCACACCTTCAATGCCGGTATAGCGATAGTAGGCAAGGGCAAGATTGGCCTGCGTATTGGGCGAGAGCGTTTGCGCGACGCCACCCTGCCAGGAAAAGAGATACTTGTTGTGATCAGCAAGGTCGATCTCCTGCACCGGCGAGGCCATGAACGTGACGAACGGCTTGGTCGCGGGCGAGAAGAAATCCGGTGCGACCTTGATCACGGCGCCATCAAAGCTCAGATCTGGCGCCCATACCAGTTCGGTATGCACCATTGGATCCTCAAAGCGGCCAATACTTGCCGTGAGCCAGGGCTCGGGCGTGAGCTTCAGATAGGCGCGATCGAGCGTTGTCGTCAGGCGTTCCTCGTAGCTCCCCAGGGTCTGGTTTTCCGAGACGGGGTTGTTGGAACTGCCGGTACTCAAGCGGATGCCGACCGAGGCTTCCTCGTCGAGGTCGGCAGTGACGCCAAAGCGGGCGCGAACGCGCTCGCGGTCGGTACTGTTTGTCGTGTTGAGCAGTGTCAGTGCACGACTGCTATTGGTCGCAGCGACATCGACCTGCGGCGCGTTGCCGCTGGCAAACGAATCATGTTCGAAGCGCACCCGCAGATCGCCTTCCCACTTCATCGAACGCACCCAGTCGGGAACGCTTCCAGGCGGTGCCCAGCCTTCCTGTTGCGCCTGTGCCGCGAGGTCCGCGCGAATCTCGTCTTTCAATTGCTGGCGCACGAATTCGGGCACGTAGGGCACGCGCACCGTGCCAGGCGGCACATCGCCAGCGGCAGGGGAGACCGGGGCCGGTGCGCTCGCAGCGACCGGGGCGGGGGCTGCCGGCTGGTTGGCTTCGCGAATCAGCGCATCGGCTTTCTGACGCGTCAAAACGCCTTGCTCGACGAGAAGCTCGATCAGCTTTAGGGTTGTCGTGCGCAGCGGGTCCTGCGCTGCCACGGGTGCCATCGGTGGCGCAGGGTCGGCCGCGATGGCGTTTTGCAGCAATGCCGCGGCGATGAAGCCCGCCATCAGCTTGTTGAAGTGAAGAGTCATGGGGTGGTTGGTGGAAGGCTGATCGGACTTAAATGCGGTTGCTCAGGCGCAGCTCGACTTCCCGCAAGGCCGCGGGCGGGACGTCTTTTAGGGGAGGAATGTCGGCAAGCGCGGTTTCGATGGCGGCATCGAGGTCCTTGTTGCCCGAGCCCGTGACAAGGCTCGCGCGCGTGACCTTGCCATCTGCGCCGAACGTGACCTTGACCGTGACGCGGAAGTCCTGGTGCTGGATCTTCTTGTCGCGCATCAGCGCCTCGTAGAACTGGCGCTGGATCAATCCCGTGTAGTACGCACCGCCCCCGCCGCCCGTGGCAAGCAGGTCGGTGCCGCCGATGCGCCCGGCAAGTCCGAAGTTGTCCGAGCCCGCACCGCCCTGGCCTTCGATCGCCAGCGGTTTATCCGAGGGCGGCTTGTCATCGGCGGGTTTGTCCTGGGGCTTGGGCTCGTCTTGCGGCACCTTGACCTCTTCCTTGACCTTTGGCGGCTCGGGCGGCTTTTCCGGCGGCTTGGGCGGCGGCGGTGGCGGTTGCTTGATGAGAGAAATGTTGTGCACGATCTGTTTCGGATGCTCGCCCTTGTCGAGAAAGCGATGGATTGCAAGAAAGGTGAAGGTGGCCAGCGCCAGAAAGATCAGTGCCGTGGCGATTCGAATCGCGATCGTCTTGGTCTGGGCGCTCATCGCCACTCACTCGTTGTCCGGGCCGCGCTTCACTTGGTCAGCCGGCCCGTGACAAGGCCAAGCTGGGTGATGTCAAGTCGGCCAAGCAAATCGAGCACGTCGACGACCTTTTGGTACTGCACTGCGGAATCGCCCTTGATGACAACAGGAAAACTCGGGTTGACGGCCTTTTGCTGGCGCAGTCGGTCTTCGAGTTCCTGCATCGTCACCGGGTACGTGTCGAGGAACACCTGGCCGTCTTCACGGATGGTGATGGCCTTGGTTTGCGGCTTGGCGAGACTCGGTGTGGCGCTGGCCTTGGGCAGGTTGACCTTGATGCCCTGCACCGAGGCGGTGGTCATGATGATGAAGATGACGAGCAGAACATAGGCCAAATCCAGCATCGGCGTGACGTTGATGTCGTCATAGGGCTTTTGTTCAGACTGGACTTGCATGGCGGGCCCCCTTCATTCCGAATAGCCCTCGGCGAGCCGGGTCACAAACTCGTCGACGAAGACCTGCATGTCGGTGGTGAGCTCCTTGATCTTGCTGGCGAGGTAGTTGTAGCCAAAAAGCGATGGAATCGCGACGCCAAGGCCTGCGACCGTTGCCACCAGCGCTGCGGCAATGCCTGGCGCGATCGCGTTGACATTGACATCGCCTGCAGCGGCGATGGCAGCGAACGTGATCATGACGCCCACGACCGTGCCCAGAAGACCCAGAAAGGGCCCTCCGGCAATGGCAATCGTCAGAAGCACCATCTGCGCGTTAAGACGCTGTGTCTCGCGGATCAGGGTCGCATCAAGCGTCGCGCGGATGGCGTCGATGGACTGGGGTGTCAGAATCATCGGCCGGCTTTTTTCCTTGTAGATCGCAAAGCGCTTGCGCAACTCGAGCGTGCCGACGCGATAGATGTGCTGCATCGACGACGCGCCGGTCGCAGCGCTACCCGGCTCGTTGGGCCTCGGGGCGCCTTCGAGCGCCAAGAGATCGGTGCCAAGGCCCGCGAACTGCGCCTTGAAAATCGAATTTGCGCGCGACGAGCGCACGATGAAAAGGGTCTTTAGCACCATCACGGCAACACTGATGACCATCATCACCATCAGGATGCCGATCACCACCCAGCCGTCGACCGTGACCGAGCCCAGCAGGATCTTGAAGTAGGAGGTGCCACCGCTATCGCCTCCCGCCTCGGCAGGGGCATAGGTGATGAGGTGCTGGTCAACGCCCTCGCCACCGGCCTCGACGCGAATCCAGTCGGCAGAACGCACGGTATAGGCCACGCCGACCTCATCGATATCGCCCGTAAAGCCGGCGCCAATTTCAATTGATCCGGCCATCGCCGGCACGCGCGTTGGCGCCTCGCCGACCTGTTGGCCATCGACGTAGGTGATGAGTGAATCCTTGCCGCTAAACGCAACGTGATGCCAGGCGCCCGCAGTGACGGCACCGGCGGGTGTGGTGCCAACGCCATTGACCGTGGCCACAAGCTTGTCGCCCGAAAGCGTCAGTGCGATTGAATTGCTGCCATCGACCTGGCGGTACAGCACCGCGTTTTGCTCGCTGCCAAGAGGCTTGACCCACATCGACACCGTGATGCCGCCTGCACCGACCGCAATCGAAGGCGAAGGCGCGATGAGCAGATGGCTCGTGCCGTTAAACGATTCTGCAGCGCCAATCAGGCCCGCCGTGCTTGGCGTTGCGGTTGATTGCGTGACGTTGTTGCCGTAGCTGGTTGCATCTTTTGGCAGCGGATCTTTTTCGTCAAAGTGCAGATCGAGCGCCTGGGCAACGTCAAAGCTCGCCTTGGCATCGCCGGCTGGCGGGGCATTCGGGTTGTTGTAGTACATCCAGATGAAGCCGTTCTTGTTTCCCGGCGCAAGCTTGGGCAGCGTCACCCAGATGAGGGCAAGCTCGGAGAGCGAATCGAACTTCTCGATGTGAAATTTCAGCGGCGTCTTGTCGTCATCGGCGATAAAGCGCAGATCCGAGCCGTCGGGCTTGGCATCGGCAAACGCAAAGTTGCCGGTGTGCAGTCGCACCAGCACGCGCGCCCCTTCCACCGGCGTCTTGGTCGCAAGGCCATCGTCGGCGGTATTGAGATTGATCTTCTCGCGACTCGCCCAATCGGCATTCCAATTTGCGGCGGCCGAACCCGAAATCATCACGCCGACCATGAACAGGCCGACCAGCATCTTTTTATTCATGGAGAAAAACTAAGAGATCGAACTAGAAGAAATGGAGCGGGCTAACTAATCCGCCATGATCGTGATGCTTTATTTCAGGCTCAAGTATTGACACGCGATTTCTCGCTGCCGTGTCACTCGTTCCACAGGGCGGGTGATGATCGCTAGAAGCTGTCTTATTTTTGAAGCGTTGCAATTCGATTTACGACGGTGAAGGCCCCGGGTTGATTGCGGCGAACGGGCGCGGTTATGTGCCCCGAGCGATCGGCATGAGCGAAACCCGCTGCGCGTGCCGGCGCGCCGCGCCGTCTCCTCGCGGATCGCATCGATGCGAGACACAGACCGACAAAAAGCCAGGTGTAGACGTTCACCGTGCCATGACCTGTGACCTGGCCAAAGAGCAGCTCGGGCAGCAGAAACGAGAAAAGCAGCAGCGCCAGTGGGTCGGAGCTGCGCCGTGTATGGCGCAGCACGCGCTGCAGGAGCCAGCACGTGAGCCAGATGCGAAAGACGATGAACATGCAGCCAAAGAGCGGGCCAAGATCGACGATATGGCGCGACCAGTCCGACTCGGCCAATTCGAGCGGCGAGACGCCATTGATCGTGGTCCCCAACAAGGTGCTTGCATTGCCGCCGTAGCCGAGTCCATAGCCTAGCGCGGGCACGTCTTTCACAAGCGGCACGAATGCGGTCATCCCCGAGAGCGCGCGCTTGAAAACGCCGCCACCGCCAAATTGCTGCTGCTCGAACTCGTCGGCGGTACTGAAGCGATTGCTGATCGACGCAAAGCCAGCCGGGAACACGATCGGGTAGAGCACCAGTGCGAAGGTGACCACCGTGGCAGGAAGAATCAGCGCGCGCCATCGAAGCGATGATCCGCGGGCGATCAGTCCCAAGGCCATGGCGCCAAGTACCGCCAACCCGCAGTGGAGGAAAGCGTAGCGGCTGCCGCTAAAGGCAAGTGCGCTGAAAATGCCGATCGCGCCGATCAACAGCGTGACGCCGCCGATCGGCCGGCGCTTAGCCGGGATCAGGAGCACGCCTAACAGGGCTGCAAACGCGGTTGCGAGAAACATCGCCTCGCCACTGACCGAGGTGAAGGTGCCCATCGGCCGGGTGTGATCCGGATCCAGTCCCAGGCCCCGGAACTGGCTCAAGCTGTCAGCCGCGTTGCCCACATTGATCGGCGCGTTGGCAGGCGCTCGAAACTGCAGGAACACCAGGAGCGCGAGCGGTGCGGCCAGTAACAGCGTGATCTTCAGGAGGCGAAAGACGTCGGCGCGCCGAAACTGGGCCCCGGCTAAAAAGGCCAGAGGAAGATAGAAGAAGTAGTTGCGCCAGCCATAGGCTGCGAGCAGGACGTCGGTCTGGGCAAAGCCAGCCAGCGCCAGCTGCAACAGGGCGACTAGGCCGCCCAGCACACCCGCGATCAGACCGAGCCGCAGCGGCAGGCTTTTTCGCGGCCAGAGGTGGTCCTTGGTCGCAATGACGTAGGCCAGCAAAACAAACGGGTCCCTGACGAAAAAGAGGTACTGACCCAATCCCGGAAAAAGCCACTTGCGAAGCACCCCCTCGAAAATTGCAAGAAGGTAGACGACGAGCGTCAAGAAGACCACCGCGCGCCGGCTGCGCTCGCGTGAACTCACTCTGGTACGGGGCGCGGGCGTTCTGGCCGTCTCGAATTGAGCCCGCGGTCTTGCGGATAAGGAAAGGGGAAGCGCCATGGACGCCAAAGCCTATGCCTGCTTTATTGCGTGTCGTTGACAGTGGCCCTTGCTGGGCCATCGCAGCGTCACAAAGGGTCGATAGACTTTGCATCTTTCGATGCGCAGCCTTGCGCCTTTACTTTTTACCGCCGCCCTCATGAATGCGAGAACCGAAGCGACTTCGCTTCTAGCTGCCCATACGCTAAAGACGCTTGTCATCAGCTTTAACGCGCCTGAGCTTAATTACCTGGCAGGGCATCTGGCTCACTGCGAGGCGTTAACCGGCTTTGTCAGGCCGTATGTCAACAAGGGGCGGCCCTGGGAGCGCATCATCGAGCGACTTCCGCTTGCAGGAAGCGTCTACGCCAGGACCTTCGGGAGGCGTCGTATCGATGACCCGCAACTCTTGGCCTTAACGCGCGAAGCGGCAGTGCTACCGGATTTCTGTGCAGCACTTCTCTTGCGGGCACCGACATGGCTTGACGCCTTGAGCCGACCCGGCACGCAGTTTCTGGATGAGTCTGTGCGCAAGGCCGTGGCACGGCGTGGCGCAGCGCTCGCCTCGGAGGCGAACTGCGTCGTCGCCTTTCATGGTTTTGCGCGCGATGCGTTCAAGGTCTGCCAGCGCAATGGCGGGCACGCCGTCTTGAACTATCCGATTGCCCATCACAAGACCCATCGCAAGATGTGGGCCGAAGAAGTCGAGCGCGAACCGGCGTTCGCTTCGACATGGGTCGGATTCGATCACTGGCCCGAAGGGTTCGAGGCGCAACTCGACGAAGAAATCGCGCTTGCCGATGGCATCCTGGTGGGGTCGAGCTACGCCCGGGATTCATTCATTGATGCCTTGGTTCCTGTCAGAAAGATTCACAGCATCGCCTACGGCGTCGATCTCGACGTTTTTTCTCCCAGCGGCATCGAGCGGGACCGCAATGGCTTTGACGTCATCTACGCCGGACAGCTGTCGCAGCGCAAGGGCCTTTCCTACCTGCTGCGCGGCTACAGAAAATTCCAGCGGCGCGACACGCGCTTGACGCTGGTGGGCGCGCTGATCGGCAACGGCGCGCCGCTGGTTCCCTACCGGGACGTTTTTCGACACGTGCCGCACCTGCCGCGGCCAGCGCTTGCCCAGATGTATCGGCAAAGCAGCGTCTTTGTTTTTCCGACCCTGATCGAAGGCATGGGCCTTGTCGTGCTTGAAGCCATGGCCTGTGGCCTTCCCGTGATCGTCACCGGTCACGGGCCAGGTGATCTGGTGCGAGATGGCATCGATGGCTTTGTGATTCCCATCCGCAACGAGGATGCGATCGCACAAAAGCTGGAACTGCTCTACGACGATGCCGAGCTTTGTCGCCAGATGGGCCAGAACGCGCGTGCGCGCGCCCTGCAATATCACTGGGACGTCTATGCACAGAAGGTGACGCGCTGCCTGTTGGCGCTTGGTGACGCTTAGCGATGCACTCGCGCCGCGCCTGGCCGTCCTTCACGCGCGCGCAGGTCCCTGTGTTGGCCGCGGTTTGCGCATTCATGGCAGCGCTGCCGCTTAACGCCCCGGCAGATGATGCCAATGCCGACTCTGGATTTCCACCGCCTTATCACGTCACTGTCGATGAGAGAGGTGAATTGCAATCGTTGCTATTGGCCCATCGCAATCTCGTGCTCGATGCCAACCGCGACTACCGCTCGCCTGCCGTCTCTGAACTCCAGCTATCGAGCGGCATGCGCATTGAGGGCGGCTGGAACACGCGCGTGCCGCAAATCGTGATCGAGCCGGGCGCGAGCCACGTCAAGATCGTGCAGGTGCGAAGTGATGCGCTGTCGGGTCCGGACGTGGTCTTTGCAGCTGGCAAGCGTATTGAGGATGTCGACATCATCGGTGGTTCTGGTGGCATTGGCACTGCGATTCACGTCAAGGTCGCAGACGGCGCCCATCTGCATCGTGTGCGCGTGAGCCAGTTCGGGGGGCTCATTGTCGATCAGGCGCATTCCGGATCGGTGCGCGATTCCGTGTTTGCCGGCTTGCTGGGCTATTGGCCCGGGCCGCACGTGTCGTGGACGGGAAACCGGGCCGAGCCCAGCGGTGCCAACCTGTTTCTTGGAATGAATTCAGTGACCCCGCAAAAGGGCTCCTCGTGGAGGGATGTCGGCGATCTCTGGTGGGTCAACGCGGACTGCGAATCATGGAATCTTCACGATCACGATCAGTCCGAATGTTTCCGCTTCAAAGGTGCAACCACGCTCGTGAGCCTCGGACTTTCGGGCGGCACCTCCTCGCCGCAGCTGGCTGGCGCGCTTTTACGCCTTGACGACGTCGATGCACTGGTTTCATGGTTTTTTCATGGCAAAGGCGGCACGCGCGATGCGGCCGACTTGTATCTTGCCAATGTTCGCAGCGCGACCCTGATCCAGAATTCGGCATCGAGGATTCTCGACGACGCGCCACCAAGCCCGACTCGCGCGGATCTTCTCGGCCCGCACGAGCAGCAGTCCGTGGCCGCCTCGGCAGCGCCGGCATCGGGTGCACTGAAGGCGATGGCAGCGCTCACGCCGCCGCCTGCGGGGCTTCGTCGCCCTGAGCGACGTATCCTGGCCGCGGATGATCGCTCGTCAGTAGCATTTGCCGCCGATCAGGATGCGTCAATTGCAATCCAGCGCCGCATCGACCTGGAGGGCATCGTGCGCCTCGCGCCCGGAACCTATTATCTTGACCATCCTCTGAAGCTGGGTAGCGGCACCCGTACGGAAGGACTTCTAGGCGATGACGAGGCGGGTGTGCGTCTCGTTGCGAGAGGCGATTTTCCGGTGATCGAGGGCCGCGGTAACTTCGTTTTTCCCACCGGCGGCGGCGATGCCACACTCATCTACCTGGTGCTTGACCGTCTTACGATCGAGTCGGGAAGCTTCGGTATCAATTGGACGTCGCAGCCTGACAACTTTGGAAGCGGCGCGACGGTGGCGTTTAGCAGCTTTAGCAACCTGACCTTTGCGCACCAGAAAAACGCTGGCATCAATGTCGAGGGCATCCACGGCATCGATGCCAACTTCTGGTATCGCGTCAACTTCGTCGACATGCCGATTGCAATTCGCGGACGCGGCAAGGGCATCGGTGCGGCCATGAATTACGCTGACAAGCAAAGCTTCGTCGACTGCCAGTTTCAGGACATCGGCCAGGCGGTGTGGGACTGGGGCTCTGATCGGCCCTCTGGTGGCGAATTGTGGATCGACAGTTATTTTTACAATGTCGGTCAGATATCGCGCACGCGTTCTGCAACCAGCCTGCTTTGGGCTAACGACGTCATCGACAACGTCGCTGGCGATGTTGGCATCCACGTGCTCGATGATGGCTCGACTGCGACCTACTATTTCATTCAGTACGACTGTTTGTGGAAGGGGCGCGCGCCCAAGGTCGTCACGGATTCACAGAGCTTTGGCATCGGTACGCTGTTCGTGCGCTCGCGCTTTGAAGCGTCCGATGCGGCGCTTGTCGCCCGTGCGGGGGCGCAGGCGGTGTCTGCCTGGGATTCGACGTTTCCTGCTTCGATGACCTCAGGCGCGGTGGCCCAAGGACTTTTCGTGAATTCGCCGATCGGAGACATCCGACAGCCCGTGGAGATCTACGATCGAGGAACGCGGCACGCATTTTTAGCGCAATAAGGTGGCGCCCTGAAGTCGAATCGGAGGCGCAAACTGGTTCGCGTTGCTCCACCGGATTTCTCTGGACACCGTTAGAGCGTTACGGAGCCGCCTCGTGCTCTCCAGGCAAAACAGGGCCATCGCGGTGCCGCCGCCGAACTGGCAATGTGTCCTGAAAAAGAGCGAGTGGTTGAAGGACTGAAGCATGCGCTCGACGCGCTGGTGGTGTGGGCGCCTATACGAGGAAGAACCCATTTCCGAATTTCTCGACCAATGAATCAATCAAAGCGCGCTCTTCAGCGGACATCGCCGATTGATCGACATGACGCCAGTTGCGTTCGTAGACATTGAGCGCCTCGATCCCGGTCAGTCGCACGCCGCCTTGACGATCAGGTGCCGACCACACCAGTGCCCTTAGCTGGGGATATTGGGCGACGTCGATACTGAACGGCGCCAACGCCTGTCCCTCAAGCTCGTCGCGCTTCGTCATGCTAGTCGAACGTCCATGACTCTCAATGGCGTCGCGCTCGCTGGTGGCGCGAGAAGTGACACGTGATCCGGTACTACAGAAAAGCTCCGATAGAAATTCATGAGTTCGAGTCATCAATACATTTGCGTCAAGATCTGAAGTTATGCAACGGATGTCTGTTGCTGTGAGTAGCCACCCTAATAGCCGCCAACGACTGCCACTTTGTAGCTATCGTGCTCGGCCGGCGGAGTGTCCTTGCACCCACACGAAATTTTGAAATACTGGGATTCGCCTGGCCCCAGCTTCCCGGACAAATAGGTTGAATACTGGTCAACAAATTTGCCGTGGTCAAAAAGGCTCGCCTGAATCTGAAACCCGCGAGCCGGCATCGCCCCTGTGTTTTTGACGCTTCCCAGGATGGCGGTAACCCCATCATGTTTCGACTCCTCGACATCTGAAATGATCAGGTCCTTCGCGGATGCCCCCGCAACGCCCGCCACTCCCTCCATGGCGGCCATCTGCTTGCTCATGAACACTTCCCAAACAATGGCATAGGTGCATCCCGTCGCGATGCAAAATCCGATACCGAGCAAAAAGCCGCGTCCCACAGTGCGCAAAGCATCCAGTACGCCTCTACGGACATGATCGAAGCTCATTAGAAACTCCCCGAATTCTTTGGCACGGTTTCCGCATTCTCACACGGTTGCGATGCTGTCTAAAGGACGCTATTTCATCGCTGTAGTGGCGGCCTTTCTGTCCTGCGAGTCAAGATCATTCGCTTTGCCTCGTCTCTGAAGGCTTCGGGAAGCGTTCCTGAAACCACGATTGCCACATCGGTGTCTCGCGGGCGACAGTTTCGGCCGCCTGATCGCCGTAGAAGTAGAAGCCCAGCGTGACCATGCTCTGGCCGCCAATTTCGAAGGCGCCAAGAGCGGCTACGCCTGGCCCCGGCTTGTCGAGCCGCACGAGGGCGTCGTACGGACTCTCGCTGACGTATTCGGCCAGGCCGCTAAGCGCAGGGACACCCGCCGGCGCTGTCCAGCGATGCCCGGCGCTCAAGCCTTTCTGGCCCAATGCCGTGGTCAGCTTTTCCCAGGCTTCTGCTTCGGTTCCCGCAACCGGAGCCACGAATTGCTGGTTCACCGAGCGCTGGCCACGGAAGTGCGTGAGATAGATCTGCAGGGTGCGGAAAAAACCGGGCCACGCCACTTTGGTGCTTTCAAGCTGGTCGTCCCACTCGTCGGTGCTCGCGAAAAGGCTATGCACCACGCGCACGCGGCACACGCCGCCCGCGCGCGCTTCCACGCTCCACTCCAATGCGATGGGCGGCGCACCACCCCAGCCCTCGCCCTGGGAGACGTACCTGCGCGGCGGCTCCCAGGCCATCACGGCAGAACGGACCTCCATGCCAGGGCCGAAGGTCGATGTCACCGAGACCGGCTTTCCGTCGCGCTCCTCGAACTGCGTCGGCACGAACCACGACGAAATCCCGGGCCCGGATGCGATTGCATTCCAGACTTCCTCCGGTGTACCGGGGACCTCGACTTCGGCTTCAACGGAGCGGCGTCCGCTGGCTTCGATAATCACGCTCATGAGAATTCCTTGGGTTCGGGTTTTTGCTGCAGGGGGTGCGCGACGACGACCAGCCGATGCAAGCGGCCGCCGGGCGCGGATGGGTCGTGGTACTTCGATGCCAGTTGCGCGATGGCCACGGTGAGTTCGCTGCTGAACGCCGCCCGGTCGCTTGGCGAGCGGAAGCGAATTTCGACATCCACCGAAAGTGTCGCAAGGCGTTTGCCCGTGTCTTGTGCACGACGAACAAGCGCGCCGACTTCGCGAACGATGCGGGCACCCAGTGCGATGAGATAACTCGCCGACAGCCGGTCTCTTTCCCGACTCGGGTCGGCCGCGACGGGGCCTAAAGCGCTTGGCGAGACGACGTAGGAAGCCGCCGCAGCCACCAGCAGGCGCTCTGTCAGCCCGCCCCACTTGCGCTCCTCAGCCAGCTGCACGAGCCCGTGCGCCTCCAGTGCGTTCAAGTGGTAGTTGATTTTCTGGCGCGCCATGCCAACGCGCGTGGCCAGTGTCGCGGCCGACGCGGGCGCGGCCAACTCCGAGAGGAGCCGGCTTCGCACGGGCTCCAAAGCGACTGTCGCCGCTTGCGGATCTTCGATGACTTGGATGTCGAACATGACTGAAAGGTTAGCCTTGACAATTTAATTTGTCAAGGCACATTTCAGGCCACTTTCAGTCCGTGGGAAAGTATCGATTCAGCCCGAGGCATCGACGTCGTCGCGTCTGCCCAAGGCCTGGTTCACGGTCTGGCCATTTTTACGCCGCGCTCTCTTTGGTGAATCGAAGTTCCACTGGCTTGCTTTCGTATCTGGCCAGGTGCGCGCTCTCCAGCGACTCGACATCGCCATCAAGAATTGCAATTGCGCTTGCCGCAATGCGCTGAGGGGCGATGGCGCGGATGCATCGCATCTGCTCCGCGACGCACGATTTGAGGGCGCATCCGGCGCAAGTGACGGGGTTGTAGAAAACCTTGCCCCTGGGCGAAAACGGAAACCATATCCCAGGCTGAAAGCGAGCCGAGAAGATCGCCACCAGCGGCGTGCCGACCGCCGCGGCCAAGTGCATCGGTCCGCTGTCGTGGCCAATGAACAGATCGCATTGTGCAAGGACTGCGCCGCTTTCACGTGGCGAGAGCTGGCCGCACAGGTTGATCACCCGCGCCTGGAACGGACGCGCCAATTCCTGGCTCCTTGCCGACTCGGAAGCCGAGCCGATCAACACCAGGCGTGCATCGGGAAGGCAATTGGCAAGCGTTGCGAGCAGCTCCTGCCAGTGGCCATCGCCCCAGTCATTGGCAGGTGCCTTGGTGCCGATGCTCATGGCGATCGTGTCGCCTTGTGCCGCAGGTCGCAAGCGCGCGCGAGCGAGATCAGTCTCATGCTGCGACAGTCGCAGCGAGAAGTCGCGATCGGTAAGCGCCGTCGCTTGGCCACCGACCAAGCGATAAAGGCGCGCTGCCTCGGACTCGTACATGCCATTGGATAGCAGCCAGCGCTTGCCGATCTCGCGCCAGGGCGGCAGGCCTTCAACCTTGCGGCTTCCGGCGAACGCAAAAAACAGCAGGTCGCGCAGGCATTGGCGCCAGTTGCGTACCGGCATCAGGTAAATCGTCCTCGCCGCGCGCAGGCGCCGGATTGCAGCCATGGCAGCGAGAATTGCCGAAGGGCTTGGCGAGAGCGGGTACTGGATGAAGTCGTCGACAAGGCCTGTGCCCGCTAACACCTGTGCGCTCGAGGCCGCCTTGATGCCGCCATCCACCGGCGCATTGGTGAAAAGGACGATGCGGGCGTGAGGTTCCTGATCACGGATGCGATAAAAGGCGGGCAGCGCGAGGAGCGTGTCGCCGAGACTGCCCATCCTGAAGATCAGTACGCAGCGTGGCTTGGCGTCTGGCATTCTGAAACAACCGTTGATTTCGACGCGCGTGAAGCGACCTCATCGAGGGTCGCTATCAACACCTCGCGCGAAGCGCGATGGGCTGCCCTACGCGGCGTTCTTTGCCCGGGTCTTGATTTCGCGCGCCGGATTGCCCGCCACGACCATCCCGGCCCGTACGTCTCGATTGACGACCGAGCGAGCACCAACGACAGCTGACTCGCCCACCGTGACGCCAGGGCCAATGAAGCATCCTGCGGCGACCCAGGCACGCGCACCGATCGTAATCGGGCGATATGTCAGAGGCATGTCGGGATCGGTGTAGTCGTGTGACGCCGTGCAAAGATAGCTGTACTGCGAAACTGCGGCGCCAGCGCCGATTTCAACCGGGGCAAAGTTGTACACCTCGACCGAGGGGCCAAGGGTCGATCCTTCATGCATGGTCAGGTTCCAGGGGTACCAGACCTTGACGCCGGCGCTAACCAGAACGTGCGGCGCAAGCTTGGCACCGAACAGCTTGAGCACCGCGACGCGCAAAAACGACAGGTGCCTGGTCGTGCCGCGAATGAAAACCAGCCTGAATGGCGCGAACAGCACGCGTCGGGCGAGGGTCTTGAGCGGCCAGCCGGAATCTGTCGTGAATTTGTTGACCGCGGCCTTCTTCGCTCGCGCTCGCGCCTGTCTCCCTTGCGTGCGCGTGCTGTCAGGTCCGCCCGAAAAAGGAGGCGCGATCGCCTCGGCTTCAGAAGCGAGTGCATCCAGATGGTGTGAGAAACCTTCGAGAATGGAACTCTTGCTCATGTAAGCCTTTGCATAGGCTGAACCGCGCTCAGCCATGTGCCTTCGCTTTTCCGTGCTGTTTTTCAGCGTGATGATGGCTTCTGCCAGCGCTTCGTCGTCGTCAGGCGCACAGACCACGCCGCCGCCCGAATCTGTAACGATCGACTCCAGCTCGCTGCCGTTCTGCGCAGCAACGATGAGAGGGGTGCCGCTACTTAAGAGGTTGCCAAGCTTCGAGGGCAGCGCCACGTCATTGACAGCGGCCTTTTGCGGAATCACCGAGACATCGGCCGTGGCGAGCAGGCTGCCCAGGTTTTGCTTTGGCACAGGCGGCCTGAAAGTGACGTTCTTTAACTGCTTCTCGGATGCAATTTCCATGAGATGCTCCCTTTCGGCGCCGTCGCCTACGATGACGAACACAAGATGTGGATCCCCAATCAGGCGTTGAGCTGCACGCAAAAGCGAATCAAGACCTTGCTTTACGCCCAGATTGCCTGCGTAGAGCACGACAAAGCGCGCGCCCAGCTGCCAGGCGCTGCGATAGTCAAGCGCCGCGCGAGACGCATCGCAGAGGTGATCGTCGGCCCAATTCTTGAAGAGGAATGTCTTTTGGCGTGGAACGCCCTTGGCTTCGATCTTTGCGCGCATCGCTTCGCTCACCGTCGAGACGCGATGCGCGAGTGCGTAGTTCAGTCGCTCGATGCGAAACAGCATCGACGTCAGGGCACCGGGCTTTAGCATGCCCAGATCGATTGCCGCATCGGGCTGCAGGTCCTGCACGTGCAAGATGACGCGGCTGCCCTTGGCGCGCGCGATCAGCCCGATGAAGGTTGCAAGCAAAAGCGGTGGCGCAACCACGATCGTCACGCCAGGCGTTGCTCCAAGCAAATAGCGCAACGATGCAAAAAGCGTGAAGCTCAACTCATGAAAGATGCGCTTGAGTGCCCGCGGCTGCGCCGGAACATAGAGGTAGTTGCGGCGCACGCGCACGCCCATGAGCGACTCGGATGTGAAAATCCGGCCTTCGTCTGACTCGGATTTTTTCCAGGCGGGATAGTACGGAAATCCGGTGTACGCCGTGACCCGATGGCCACGCCCGCGCAGGTACTCGGCCATGCCGGTCGAATAGACGGCAATGCCGGTGGGCTCAGGATGGTAGTTGATCGAAACTACGGCGACGTCGCAGGGGGGCTGGCGCGTGCTGGCCGCGTCGTTTCCTGGCCTGTCGGCCTTTCCCACCGGAGGAAAGTGCGAGGCCATCAGGACGCGGCTGAAAGTGGATGGTTGGCGTGGATCGCCTGAACCAGGCGTTGCGTGGTGGCGTCGCTGTGAAACAGGGCTTTGAAGCACGCCACGGCTCGCGCCCGCATGTCTTCGCGCTCGCTGGTGCTGGTATCGAGCCAGCGATGGATGAGGCGCGCAGCGCCGACCTGGGTGTCTTCGTCGGCAAATCCGGCCCCTTTGGCGACCACCGCCGAAGCGATATTGACCGGGTGCGTAACGAGTACCGGAAGTCCGATGGCCAGCGCTTCAACCACGGCGACGCCGAAATTTTCCTGGTGCGAGAAGAGCGCGAAAACCTCGGCGGCTTTGAGCGCTGACCACTTGTCGTCGCCTGTGAGCATGCCGGTCCAGGTGATGCGCGTGGCGATGCCCAGGCGCTTGGCCTGTGCTTCGAGCTGGGCCTTGAGGCCCTGCTCGTCGGGCCCGGCGATGACCAGGTGCAAGCGCTCGTCGCGCTGAGCGGCCTTGGCAAAGCCGTCGATGAGCAGATCGCAACCTTTTTTCTCGTGAATCCGGGACAAGAAAAGCATGAGCCGCTTGTCCTTGCATTCAGGCCAGCGGCTGACAAAATTGTCGGCACTGACACGGTCGACACCCGCGGGAGTGTCGATGCCAAAGCCAACCGTGAGGCTCTTGCACTTGCCAAGGGGAAACGACTGCGGTGCAAGCCGCGCTTCATCGTCGGTGGTAAAGAGGATGCCGTTTGCATCTTCCAGAACCCGTCGCTCGAGCAGGTTCCAGTAGAGGGCCTTCTTCAGATGCTTAAGCGGATGGGCGCGCTTGAACCAGGGATCGAGCATGCCGTGCGGGAAAACGTAGTAGGGCACGCCGGTCCCCCGAAGTGCACGGTGGGTCGCCAGGCCATGGAACTGCCATAAGCCGTGGATCACGACCGACGTGAAGCGAAGCACGTTCTGATCAAGCCAGGGACGCAGGTTGCGGTTGTAGCCAAAGCGCGAACTGACGGGTCCAAAGGCGTGAACACGACCCGGAACACTCTCTAGCCATGGGGCAAAAGGAGCATCCATGGTTGCGATTTCGAAGGCCTGCTCAAGACGCGCGTGTGCGTTGCAGATCTGGCGCAGCCCTTCGCTCATGCCCCCTTCGCGCGGATCGAGGGAATAGATCACGTGCAAAATGTTTGTCGGGGCAGTCATTGCAGTTCCATCGGATTCGTATCGGTGGGCATGATCGGCGTGGCACGTGCGATGCGAAGCAGTGTCGCCTCAGGCGCGAGCGTGGGTTCGGGCAATCGGGTCGCACGCTGGCGAGTGAGCAGCCCTCGATGGGACACATCGAAAACGCCCCATACCTGCCACTCTAGGAGCGCTTTGTTACGCGCCGTTGGCGCAAATTCGCGTTCCTACTACTTGTGGGGGATGAAAATGCCGATTTTCTCACCCGCTATCTGCCTTGTGGCTGCGGGCTTGGCAAAAGCCGGCTGCGCGGGCTGGCGTTGGTCGCAGGCGCTGGCAGCACCGTCGCTGCCGGCTTTTGTGGCGCCATGGGCCCAAATATCCATTCCGAATAGTCTTTCGCTTCCGAAAATTTTTCGAGCCCCTTGGGGAAGTTGGTTCTCTGGATCGGCTTGCCGTGGGCCTTGCTGTAGATGCCGATGATTTCGCCGTCGGGCCTTTGCACCAGGCCCCAGTCGGTCGATGCCGTCATCGGATCGAAATAGAGATGGCGCAGGTCACGGTGCACGACAAGTCCGCCTGAATCGCGCACGAGCTGGATCAGTTTGGTGGGAAAGGGCTGGGCAGCGCCTGAGTGCCGCGCCGAATAGGCCGCAAGCGCATGCGAGAACTCAAGGCCATCGAAGATCAGTTCCTGCTCGTTGTTGCGCTGTGCCTCGACCTTCCAGACGACTGAAGCCGCTGAGGCGGCGAGCACCACCATGAAGACCATGAACATCACCGCAAGGTAGGCCATGCCTTCCTCGCGAGCAGGGCGACAGGCCTTTCTCATCTCGATTGCGGTGGCGAGAAGGACTAGCCCTGCGCGATCATGCGCTGCGCGTCTTCGGGCAGCTTCGCGCCGCGGTTGGCGACCGCCTGCAACTCTTCGCGCCCATGCGCGGTGTCACCGTTCTTGTACAGCGCCATGCCGTAGTGGGTCTCGACCACCAGCGAGTTGGGTGCAACCAGCGCAGCCCGCTGCAAGATGTCCACCGCGTCCTTGTATTCGCCAAGCTTGTAGTGGGTCCAGGCGAGCGTGTCCAGAACGCTGGCGTCGGTTGAAAACTCGAAGCCCTTGGAAAGCAGAAGTGCGTGTTCAAGACTCGCCTTGTCGCCTTTCGCCTCGGTCAGAAGGTAGGCAAGATTGTTTGCTGCCGCGACATCGCTGGCATCGTCTTTGAGCATCGCGTTGTAGATGGCGATTGCGCCATCGGTATCGCCCCGTTTGGTCAGGAAATCGGCTTCGGCAGTCTCGAGCGCCGTACTCTTCGGATTGGCCTTCAGGCCGTCTTCGAGCGCCAGCTTGACATCGTCATAGCGCTTTTGCGTGGCCAGGAAGTTGGCCAGATCGAGATAGCCACCCGGCACATGGGGCTCAAGCGCAATGGCCTTTCGAAACGCCGCCTCCGCAGCTGGCGCATTGCCCTGGGCGCTATAGAGGTCGCCTTCGAACTGGTAATTGATCGCCTTCGAAGGTTCTCGTGCGATCTGAGCATCGAGGCGCTTTTGCGCTTCGGCAAACCGTTTCTCGCCGATCAGAAGCCGCAGCGCATAGGCGCGCGGCTCAAGCGATGAGGGCGCAAGCGTCGCGGCCTGATCGTAGGCCGATAGTGCCTGATCGACCTTCTTTTGCCGCGAATAGAACTGTCCGAGCAGAAGCTCGATGCCCGCATCGCGCGGATGGGCAGTGGCTGCGGTCTTTAGCGTCGCCTCGGTCGCGGCGAAATCCTTGTTCTTTTCTTCAAGAATCGCTTTCAGGCGAACGATCTCGAGGTTTTGCGGATTGCGCGCGATCGCTTCATTGGCTGCGGCAATCGCGTCGGCATCGCGCCCGTCGTGATCGAGTTCTTCCATCCACAGGACCGCAAGCTCGGGCCGGTTGGGAAAGAGTTTGGCCGCATCGGAAATCGTATCGCGAGCCAGATCCGGCTCCTTCTTGACCTGGTAGGCTTGCGCCAGCAGCTTCAAGATCACCGGCGAATCAGGCTTGTCGCGCGCGGCACCCCGAAAGTCGGCAATCGCGCTGTCGACTTGATTGTCGGCGAGCTCGATTCGCCCACGCAAGACCAGCGCAGATGAATCGCGCGGGTCGATGGCAAGAATTTCTTCGGCGCGCGTTCTCGCACCGGCGACGTTGCCAGACGCGAGGTCAAGCGCTGCCAGCTGGTTGCGCGCGCTCAAGCCGGCGTTGCCCTTGCCATCGGCATGAACCACTTTGTCGAGCAGTTCCCGTGCATCGGCGATGCGACCCTTGCGGCTGTAGTCGCTGGCGAGCGCAAACTGCACCGGGTAATCCTTGGGCCGATCCCTGGCCATTTTTTTCAGTTCGGCCTCGCCTGCCTCTTCGCCCTTTGTCGCTGCGATAAAATTGACCAGCGCGAGTTTTCGCGAGGAGTCGTCGGGCGCAACTTGAATCGCATCGCGCAGGATCGATTCAGCCTTGGCCGAGTTTTTCTGCTGTTCCTCGAGAATTGCATACGCCTGCCAGATCTTGAAATTCTTCGGCGCAGCCAAGGTCGCACGTTGATAGTAGTCGGTGGCGCGATCGTTCTGGTTCATGCGCGTCGCGATGTCCGCACCAATGGCAAGCAGGCTCGTGTCCTTCGGGCTCTTCAGAAGTGCCTCGTCAACGATCGCCTGCGCCTTGGCATAGTCGCCCTTGGCGACGTAAAGCCCGGTCAATACGGTCGCAGTTCCCGTGGGCAATTGGCCATTCGCGGTGGTGGCGCTGGCCATCCTGATCGCACCGTCCAGATCGCCTTTGCGCGCGCGTAGCGCCGCTGCCACTGCGATCGCCTGCACGTTGTCGGGCGCCTTGGCGAGCACCTCGTCGACCTGGCTTTGTGCCTGGGCGTCGTTGCCGACCGTCAGGTTCAGGCGGGCGAGCCCGGCCTTGGCATCCGCATCGTTCGGATTGTCCTCGATCGCCTTGGCGTAGTCAGCGTATGCGCCGCGAAATTCGCCTCGCGACTCTTCGATCTGACCGGCGAGGTAATACGCCGCTGCGCGCTTGGGGTCCATCTGCAGCACGTTACGCACCTCGACTAGCGCTTTTTCAGGTTCCGCTTGCGCGAAAAACGTCTGGCCTTTTTGCAAATGGGACTGGATCCGCTCCTCCTTGCCCGCGCAGGCCGACAAGAGAGCCGTCGTCAACACCAGGCACACGGTGTGCCTTCTACGGTTTGGCAGATACGTCATGGAACTCTTTCGTGACAGGAAATGCGGCCCAGGGATTCGATCCATCGATGCGGCCAGGCAAGCGATCGGACTTTCATTTAAGGCTTGCAGTGATACACGTCTTGTGTGACATCGATGTGTAGCCGCGATTCGGATGCACGGGCATTTTTCATGGATCAGAGAAGACGGCCGATGTGACAGCGGCATGGCGCCATGCCGTCGATCGCCACCCGCTATCCGCTACGAAATGCTCCGAACGGGTGATGTCCGCGTTGCACTTGACCCTGCGCGGTTGTGTTTTTCTGATGTCATATTGGGTTCGTACAGTCTCACCCTTTGACGACACACCACCCTTCAGTCGCAACCTCTAGAAGCTGATTCCGAAAATGACGTTCATGAGGTTGATCGCCGCACGATGGCTTTTCGTGCTGCTAAGCGCAGCACTGACGCCAGCCCTGGCGCCACGCGCCCAAACGGCACCATCGCCCCCATCGGCGACGCCGCAGCCATCGCAAGGTGCGCCGCGTGCGCAGCAGCCGCTGCCCAGATTTGACGTGTTCGAGTTCCAGGTTCAGGGCAATACGACGCTCGATAAGCCAAGCATCGAGCGCGCGGTCTATCCTTTCCTCGGAGAAAAGAAGACGATCAGCGATGTCGAGGCGGCCCGCACGGCACTCGAATCACTCTATCGTGACAAGGGCTATGGCACGGTCTCGGTCGTCATCCCCGAGCAACAGGTGGCAGGCGGCGTGGTCATCTTGCAGGTTCGCGAAGGCAAGGTCGAGCGGCTTGAGGTGGTCAATGCGAAATACTATTCGCAAGGCCGCATTCTCGACACCATTGAGAGCCTGCAGGAGGGCAAGGTCCCGTATTTTCCGAAGGTGCAGGAAGAGATTGCCGCGGTCAATGCCGGCACCGACCTGAAGGTCACGCCGCTCTTGCGTCCCGGCCAGGCACCGGGAACCACCGATGTCGATCTCGAAGTCACCGATGCGTTGCCGCTGCACGGCAGCCTGACGCTGGATGACTACTACACACCGAGCACAGCGGCACTGCGCCTAACAGGTGCCCTCGAATACGACAACCTGTTCCAGAGGAACCAGAAGCTCGCCCTCCTGGTTCAGACGTCGCCCCAGGACACGAGCGAGGTCAAGCTGTATTCGCTCGCCTATACCGTGCCGATCGCGCATCAGTTCGCCGTGTTTTCTTTCGTGCGCTCCGACAGCGCGACCGAAGCCGGGGTCGGTGGCGTCGATATTTTCGGTCGCGGCAAGATCATTGGCCTGCACGACATCATTCCGCTCGCCTCGGCGTTCGCCAATACGCCGGATGCGACTTTCACGCAGACGCTAAGCCTGGGCGCAGATTACAAGGACTTTGATCAGAACGTGACCGTTGGCACCAATGCAAGCGAGGGCTTCTCGACGCCCATCCGCTATGTGCCGTTCACGGCAGCGTACAACTCGACTGCAACGCGCGACAAGGGCGAATGGGACTTTGGCGGCTCGGTCGAATTCGCCATTCGCGACTTCGGCAACACGGCTTCCGAATTTGATGCCAAGCGCTACAAGGCGCTAAGCAACTTTGCCATCTTCAAGTTTGACGTCGTGCGCATCCAGCCTGTCGCCTATGGCCTCAGTCTTTACGGCAAACTCGATTTGCAAGTCGCAGACCAGCCGCTTGTCAGTAACGAGCAACTGGTGGTGGGCGGCAATAATTCCGTGCGCGGCTACCTGACGGCCTCCGAAGCGGGTGATTCGGGCGCGGAATCGAGTATCGAAGTGCGCTCGCCCAATCTTCTTTTAGCGCCTGAGTTCTGGTTGACCCAGATCGAGACCCATGCCTTTTTCGATGGCGCCTACGTCAAGGTGATTTCGCCCCTGCCGGGCCAGTTCACCTCGTTTGAGCTGATGAGTACGGGCGTCGGTTTGCGCGCCAAGCGCGGCCAGATGCTGAGCTTTGATCTCGATCTGGCATGGCCGCTCAGATCGGTTCTTGACACGCGCGGCTATTCGCCGCGTCTGCAAGGCGCGGCAACGGTCTCATTCTAGGGGCGCCCGAGCGCAGAAATCTGCGGCCAGAGAGCACTTCATCAGTGGCACAAGGTGCTCGATCGCGTCGCTTCCGATCTGCACGCCTGGGTCAATGCGCATGCCCATGCCAATCTGCACTTGGGGTGGGGCAAGACCCCCGAATGGACTGACCCGAAATAGCTAGAAACGACGAATCCGGGCCGGTACGCGATTCACGCAGTAGAGATACCTTGCACGCAAGAATAAAAAGGCGTGTGCCTGGGGCTGTTGTTGATGGCTCCAATGCCGGATGAAGTGGATTAGCTATTCGGGGCCATGCACAGTTTTTTTTGGGCGGAAGCCACGTCACGATGCGCCGATAGGATGCGGTCATCGTTTCGAGGGAAGCCGAGTTGGGTTTTCGGGGCGAAAGGGGAGGTTCACGCCTCCACGGATGTTCGGGTGGGAATGCGCCAAATCGAAAGTGGCTTTTGACTCACCGATTTTTTTCTTTCAACAGGAGTAGCGATGAAGTTCACCTCAAAAATTCTGGCCATCGCGGTCGCGTCCCTAGCGGTCGCGAGCGTGGCGCACGCAGCCGGGCCGTCAAGCCCGGACGGCGGCAATGGCTCTGTGCTTTTGTACGTGTGGGACGATAGTGGTACCACGGCCGACGGCGACGCCGCCAATCAGGGTTATATCCTGAATACGGGTCTGACTTATCAAAGTCTGCTCGCGGATATTGCATCCAATACCCCCGTGACCATCAATGCCGGTGGTTCGGCGACGTTTCAGAGCCTGTTCTCGTCAACCGCGATTGCCGCCGGCAATGTCGATTTCTCGATCATCACCGGCAACAACGACACGGCCAACCCGGTAATCATCTCGGCCGGCAGCAAAGCGCCGAGCTGGCAATCGGGCCAGACGCAAGTCGGTGCAGTGCTGGCCTACGAAGATGCGTCGATCACCAACGTGACGGGTACCGAAACCGGATTGACCGCCTTGGTTGCCGGCAACGGCAACTACCAGCTGTATCTCGACCAGGTCAGCCAGCAAAACGACAATAGCCAGGCCAACACCCTGACGACATCGGGCACGACCGCCGAGCTGTACCAATCGGTCAGCCAGCCCAATCCTGGACGGGGCAAACTGGGCAATCCGATTGTGACCGATACCGGCGACTCGTTCACGCTGCTCGCGGACGGTCAGGTCAACATCGCCGGTGCAGTGTCATCGGTGCCGCTGCCTGCTGCAGCGTGGCTGTTCGGATCGGGTCTTCTCGGTCTCTTCGGTGTCGGTCGCCGTCGCAAGATCGTCTAAGCACCACCCGCTCGATCGTTAGTCAAAAGGCGCCCCCTTCCACGTGGGAAGGGGGCCAGGTCCTCGCTTTACCCAAATTCTGGAGAGATGAATGAAACTGACCAAAATTGCAGCTGGCGTTAGCGCCGCGCTGGCCTGCGGCATCGCATGTGCTGCGGGCGTTGCTCCGTACAACACCCTGCCTGTCACCGGTACCGAAATGTACTTCAGCGGCTCGACCGCGTCTGACCCGCTGTTTCGCGTGTTCATGGCAAAAAATTGCGATTCGGGCACGCTTGACGCCTATCGTGCCGATTCTTCGCTTGGCATGACGCAATACCTGTATGTCTGCACGTCGTCCGCTGGCTTTGGTGGCGCAGGCGGCCCGAAAGGCTACATCATTGTTCACAAGTCGGGAACGAGTTCTTCCGACGGTGTCGTGCCCGTGGCCAATCAGACTGCCATTCCCTACCTGACGCAGACGGACGTCAAGAACAACCTCGCGAGCTTCAACGGCACCAATGTCCCCGCCGCACCGCCGATCAATACGTACAACTCGTTCCAGCTGCCCACCGGCACCTACCTTGCAGACAGCGGCTCTGTAGTCCCCAACGTTGGCGTGTCGGACGTCGAGCCGAAATTCTTCACGACCCAGGCGATTGCAAGCAAGCTGTCGACGACCAAGGACTATCAGCTGATTTTTGGTGCCATCATGACCAAGACGGCGCGCAACGCGCTGCAGGCGGCAGAGAACCTCACCGTTGGCAGCGATACGCTCGCCAACATGCCGACGCTGACGCAAAAGGACCTGTCTTCGATTTACACCGGTGTCGTTACCGATTTGCAGTACTTCGGCACGCCGAACTCGGAGCCGATCTACATCGCCCGTCGCTCGACCGGTTCAGGCACGACCAAGACCTTTGACATCACCTTCGCCAACAACGCTTGCGGTGGCTCGCTGCCGCTTAAGGCGGCCAATGGCACGACGACCAATTCGACTTCATGTACCGGCTCGAACGGCACGATCATCCAATTGGGCACCTCGGAAGACCTCGAGGCCTGCATGAATAACTTCCAGGCTGCGAACATTGCCGCAATCGGTGAAATCTCCTCGGACTACCAGCCGGCAAGCACCGACGGATGGCGCTTTATCCGCAT
>CAJCIC010000014.1 GCA_903970185.1 Gammaproteobacteria bacterium | reverse complement strand
CCACGACAAGAACGAAGCGTTCGCAGCAGGATTCAATCACCATTTCACAAAACCCATCGATCCTGGACGGCTCGAATCCCTGTTGGCCGAAGTCAATCAAGAGAACTATCGCCTGCAACAGGGCTAGCTGATGGCCGCCTTGGCCCATGGGTTTTTGGCATGCCGCCGAAAATTCACGGGACCCCATGCAAGCGGCCTCGCGCTGATAGCGGCAATTCAGGTTGCGCTGCGCCGAACATGGTCCGTGCGACGCGGTGTTCTCCTGGACTTGTTGCGAAAAAAGACCTTGAGCAGGGGCGCATCGCGTTCCGCCAGGTAGCGCTCGGCGTGCTCGATGACGAAATAGCGAAACGCCTCCGCAGCCGGAGACAACGTCTGGGTCGGCATCGAGACAACATTCCAGGTGCGCATGATTGGCGTGGATTCAAGCGGCAGGATGGCAAGCAGTCCACTTGCCGCTTCAAGTCCGAGCGTGTGCAAGGACAGGAAAGACAGGCCCATGCCCGCCATCACCGCCTGCTTGATGGTTTCGTTGCTGGATAATTCCATGACGATGCGCGGCTCGAATTTCTCTGCGATGAAAAAAGCAGACATTGCATGGCGCGTCCCGGAATCGGCCTCGCGAACGATAAACGGGTAAGACGCAAGTTCCTGCACTGATGGCCTGCCAAGGGCAAGCAAGGGATGGTCCGGTGCGCAAACGAAAACCAGCGGGTGCGCGGCAAACGCCTCAGCGCGCATCGCAAGTTCACGCGGCGGGCGGCCCATGATCGCAAGATCAATTTCGCGATCCCGCAGGAGTCCGACCAGTTCATCGCGGTTGCGCGCCGTGTGCAGCGTGACATCGACGCCCAGATGCTCGCCCCTGAAGCGGCTGAGCAAATGCGGGATGAAATACTTTGCCGTGCCGACCATGCCGATGGCAAGGCGGCCGGTATCCAGCTTCTGCAGGCGCGCCATGGCATCGCCCGCCTCCTTTAACGTCGCCGTAAGGCGACGGGCATATAGCAAAAAGTACTCGCCGCCGGTGGTCAACGAGACCTGCCTGCCCTGACGCGCAAACAACGCGACGCCAATCACTGACTCCAGTTCCTTCACCTGCATGGTCACGGCCGGGGCAGACAGATGCAAATACTCGGCAGCACGGACAAAGCTCAAGCGCTTTGCCACCTCGATGAAGACCTGCAGCTGACGGAAAGTCACGTTTTTCATTCAGTAAAACCTTATTTCAAGCCACCGAATTATTGAATTTACCTTACTCGACGCGAAACGTACATTTTTGCTTCCCCAATCGCATCCGCTCTCCCGGAGAACCCTCGTGAATAACGTCGTCGATAACAGTGTTCGGTTAGATAAAACTGACATCACCTCGGATCCCAAGAAGCGCTATGCGGCGGGCGTGCTGAAATATCGCCAGATGGGCTATTGGCAGCCCGACTATGTCCCCTCGGAGACGGACACCATTTGCCTGTTTCGCATCACGCCGCAGGAAGGCGTGGACCCTGTCGAGGCTGCAGCAGCAGTTGCAGGTGAATCAAGCACCGCGACCTGGACGGTTGTGTGGACCGACCGCCTGACCGCGTGTGATAGCTACCGCGCCAAGGCGTATCGGGTCGAGCCGGTGCCCAACATCCCGGGTCAATATTTCGCCTGGGTGGCCTACGACCTGATCCTCTTTGAAGAGGGCTCGATTGCCAACATGACGGCGAGCCTGATTGGCAATGTCTTCTCGTTCAAGCCTCTGAAGGCCGCACGGCTTGAGGACATCCGAATTCCAGTCGCCTATGTCAAGACCTTCAAGGGTCCACCGACCGGCCTGATTGTCGAGCGCGAACGGCTCGACAAATTCGGCCGCCCGCTTCTTGGTGCGACAACCAAGCCAAAGCTCGGCCTGTCCGGCCGCAACTACGGGCGCGTGGTCTACGAAGGCCTGAAGGGCGGACTCGATTTCATGAAGGATGACGAGAACATCAACTCGCAACCCTTCATGCACTGGCGCGACCGCTTTCTGTACGTCATGGATGCGGTGAACAAGGCAAGTGCCGCGACAGGCGAGGTCAAGGGCAGCTATCTCAACGTCACCGCGGCAACGATGGAAGAGATGTACGAACGCGCCGATTTTGCCAAGTCACTGGGCTCGGTCATCGTCATGATCGACCTGGTGATCGGCTATACGGCGATCCAAAGCATGTCCAACTGGGCCCGCAAGAACGACATGATCTTGCACCTGCATCGCGCCGGGCATGGGACCTACACACGACAAAAGAATCATGGCGTGAGTTTCCGCGTCATCGCGAAGTGGATGAGGCTCGCCGGCGTCGACCACATCCATGCCGGAACGGCGGTTGGCAAACTCGAAGGCGACCCGATGACCGTACAGGGCTATTACAACGTCTGCCGTGACGCATTCACACGACAGGATTTGCCGCGCGGACTTTATTTCGACCAGGACTGGGCCGACCTCAAGAAAGTCATGCCCGTCGCCAGCGGTGGCATCCACGCGGGCCAGATGCACCAGCTCGTCGACCTGTTTGGCGATGACGTGGTGTTGCAGTTTGGCGGCGGCACGATCGGACATCCTGCAGGCATACAGGCCGGTGCGGTCGCCAACCGTGTTGCCCTCGAGGCCACGATCAAGGCGCGCAATGAAGGGCGCGACCTGAAAACAGAAGGTCCCCGCATTCTGCAGGATGCCGCCAAGCACTGCTCACCCTTGCAACAGGCGTTGGATACCTGGGGCGAGATCACTTTCAACTACGCCCCGACCGACAGCAGTGACTTCGTCGCGACGCCGTCGCTTGCAAACTAGACAAGGCTTTCATAAGGATTCCCATGATTTCCAATCCCACCGGTCGCATCACGCAAGGCCAGTTCAGCTTCCTGCCAGAGCTCACGGACGACGAGATCGCCTTGCAGGTCGAGTACGGCCTTGCCAGGAAATATGCGTGGAGCGTCGAATACACCGATGACCCCCATCCGCGCAATACGTACTGGGAAATGTACGGCATGCCGATGTTCGACTTGACCGATCCCGCAGGCGTGCTGATGGAACTGAAGAGTTGTCGCCAGACCTTCCCCAGGCACTACATTCGCCTGGTCGCATTCGACTCGCAGCGGGGTATCGAAAGCATTGCAATGAGCTTTATCGTCAACCGCCCCCCGTACGAACCCGGCTTCATGCTCGACCGCATGGAGACCGACGGCCGCACGATGCGCTACAGCATTCGTTCCTACGCTGCTGTCGCCCCTGAGGGCGAGCGCTATAACGACAGCAAGTAGTGCGGCATGACCCAACCCTCTAAAGCCATGCCCTATAGCATTCCCGGGAGCTCGCCGGCGCGGCCAGGCGAGGTCGATCCTGCTCAGGCGAGCACAGCTAGCGCAACCAAGGTGAGCGACGTGCTGGGCGAGAGCCAGATTGAATCGGTCCTGTCCGAGCTTGACACCGACCTCGTCGGCCTGACCTCGGTCAAGCAGCGCATCCGCGATATTGCCGCGCTGCTCGTGATCGACAAACTGCGCAGCAACCTCGGGCTCAACGCATCGCCCCCGAGCCTGCACATGAGTTTTACCGGCAATTCGGGCACCGGAAAGACTACCGTTGCCATGCGCATGGCTCAAATCCTCCATCGCCTGGGATACGTGCGCAAAGGCCACATGGTCGCAGTCACCCGCGACGATCTGGTTGGCCAATACATCGGGCACACGGCGCCAAAAACCAAGGAAATTCTGAAGAAGGCCATGGGCGGCGTGCTTTTCATCGATGAGGCGTACTACCTGTATCGCCCGGAAAACGAGCGCGACTACGGGCAGGAGGCGATTGAAATCCTGCTGCAGGTGATGGAAAACCAGCGCGATGACCTGGTCGTCATTTTTGCGGGTTACAAGGACCGCATGGACACGTTCTTCCGCTCCAATCCGGGAATGAGTTCGCGAGTCGCACATCACCTCGACTTTCCCGACTACTTGGCAAGCGAGTTGCTCGTCATCGCCGACAAAATCCTGACCCAGCAGAGCTACCGCTTCGGTGAACTGGCGCGCGACGCCTTTGCAGAATACATTGCCTTACGCATGCGCCAACCGAATTTCGCGAACGCCCGGAGCGTGCGCAACGCGCTGGATCGCGCGAGGCTAAGGCAGGCGAGCCGGCTTTTTGCAGATCCCGAGCGCGAATGGACGCGAGCCGAACTGTCGACCATCGAGGTGCCCGATATTCGCGGCAGTCGCGTTTTCCAGCAGGCCTGATCTTGCATCAAACCGCCCATTCACACGCACATGCCACTCTCGCATCGCTTGACACTGACGCAATTCCTGATCGAAGAACGCCGTCGATTTCCGCAGGCCAAAGGTCACCTGAACGCCTTGATCCTCGATATCGCACTGGCGGCAAAAGCGATCTCGCGCACGTTCGCGCTCGGCATGCTGGATACGCGCTTTGAGGCCCCCGAGCTCGCGACGCGGCGATCCGATGTGCAAAAGCACATGGACACGCTCACCAACGACATCTTCGTTCAGACCAACGAATGGGGCGGCCACCTTGCCGGCATGGGCTCGGAGGAGATGGAAGACATCTACCAAATCCCGAAGAACTATTCGCGCGGCAGCTATCTGCTGTTATTTGACCCCCTGGACGGCTCGTCAAACATTGACGTCAATGTGACCGTCGGCAGCATTTTCTCGATTCTTCGCACGCCCTCGCCGCATGCACCGACTGCGACGGAGCAGGATTTTCTGCAACCGGGTGCGCGACAGGTTGCCGCTGGCTACGTGCTCTACGGACCTTGCACCATGCTGGTCTTGTCGGTCGGAAACGGCGTGAGTGCATTCACGCTTGATCCCGCGCTGGGCGAATTCATGCTGACGCAAAGTCAACTGACGATTCCGCCGAAGACGGCCGAGTTCGCAATCAATACGTCGAACAGCCGCTTCTGGGAGCCGCCCATCAAGCGCTACGTCGATGAATGCCTGCTCGGTCGGGCAGGTCCTCGCGAGAAGGACTTCAACATGCGCTGGGTTGCCTCGATGGTGGCCGATGCCCACCGCATCCTGCTTCGGGGTGGCGTGTACATGTATCCGCGCGATACCAAGGAAGCCGGGAAAGCAGGTCGGCTGCGGCTGCTCTATGAAGCCAACCCGATCGGATTTCTGATCGAGCAGGCGGGCGGGCGCGCGAGTACTGGGCGCGAACCCGTACTGCAGGTCCAGCCCGAAGGGCTGCATCAATGCATCGGCTTCGTCTTCGGATCGAAGGAGGAGGTTGAACGCATCGAGCGTTATCACAACGAACCCTATCCAAATGAAGGCAATGCCCCCCTGTTTACCGAACGCGGCTTGTTCTGCGACTAACCAAACGCGACGTGACCGATGTCAAAGCGCCACCCCATCATCTCGATTACAGGATCTTCCGGCGCTGGCACGACGTCGGTGACCAAAACCTTTGAAAACATATTTCGCCGCGAAAACGTCAACGCAGTAATGATCGAAGGCGATAGTTTTCACCGCTACAACCGCGAACAAATGAAGGAACGCCAAGCCGAGGCAGAGCGGAAGGGGAATCCGAATTTCAGCCACTTCGGCCCGGACAACAACCTGTTCGCCGAACTCGAGGGCCTTTTTCGCAGCTATGCCGAGACGGGGACCGGACGCAAGCGACGCTATCTGCACAATCTGGATGAAGCCGCCCCGTTCGCGCAGCCGCCCGGCACGTTCACGGAATGGGAAGATCTTCCGCTTGGCACCGATATGCTGTTCTATGAAGGGCTACACGGCGCGGTTGTCACTGAAGACGTCAATATCGCAAGGTATGCGGATCTTCTTGTCGGCGTCGTCCCGGTCATCAATCTTGAGTGGATCCAGAAGCTGCATCGTGACAAGTCGACCCGCGGCTACTCGACTGAAGCGGTAACCGACACGATCCTCAGGCGCATGCCAGACTATGTCAATTACATCTGCCCGCAATTTGCCCATACGCACGTGAACTTTCAAAGGGTTCCTTGCGTGGACACTTCCAACCCCTTCATCGCAAGGACAATTCCGGCCCCTGACGAAAGTTTCGTGGTGATTCGATTCGCGAAGCCCAAGGGAATCGATTTCCAGTATCTCTTGAACATGGTGCATGATTCCTTCATGTCCCGAGCCAATACGATCGTCGTTCCAGGCGGAAAAATGGAGTTGGCAATGCAGCTCATCTTCACGCCGTTCATCTGGAGAATGATGGATCGGCAGCGCGAAACGCGCTAGAGCACCGGCCTTGATCCGTAGCCGATCCTGCGGTGATCGGTCGAGGTGGATTTACGACGAGGCGTCGACTTGACACTGTATTCCGGATTCCTGGCGTGCCGTTTGGCGCAGCTTGTGGTTGCTCTGTCCCGGGGCCTGCCGGTTGGCGATCCCAAGCTGCGATGTCGTCGTACCCGGCTGGCTCCTTTCGATATCTGCCCTGCCCGCGCGAGCAAGAGACGAACGATTCGAAGCTCGTATCTGGAAGGCCCGAAGATGAGAGCATCTGCGTCAATGCGCTGCACCGGCATGATCCTGGCCTGGGCACTGCTCTTTTTGAGCCTTGGCGCAGCCGCTGCGGCGCAAGGCGCCACGCTCGAGAATTTCGAAGGACGAAGCCTGATTGTGTTCGTCCCCTCACACCTGGCCGCGCCATCAACGCGAGCACTTGTGGTGGTCTTGCACGGTGGTCTTGGCAACGCCCAGCGCATTGAATCGGGGCAGTCAGAGCACGGTCTGAACATGGATGCTGAAGCCGAAAAGGGTGGCTTTGTGGTGGCCTATCTCAACGGCACTGCGGCCTCGCGGCGACTCGCAAGTGACATGCTCGCCTGGAACGCAGGCGGCGGCTGCTGCGGGCAGCCGGCGGCAAATAACGTCGATGATGTCCGCTACATCGTGGATACGGTGGAGCATCTCATCGCCCGCTTCGACATCGACAGGGGTCGCGTTTTCGGCATTGGCCATTCCAACGGCGGCATGATGACCCAGCGCGTGATGTGCGAGACCGGTTTGTACGCAGCAGCCGTCTCGATTGCGGGCCCGCTTAACCTTGACGATGGCAACTGCAGCGCAGCGCGCGGACGACGCATCCTGGATATCCATGGCGAGGACGATGCCAATGTTCCGATTCGGGGCGGCCAGGGAAGCAAAGGGGTCTCGGATGCCATCTACATGTCCGAAGAGCACACCAGGCAGAACTTTGTGAAGGCGGGAGCCTCCTTTGAACTGCTTGTCGTTGCCGGAGCCGATCACAAGCTTGACAACCTGAATCTGGCGATCGGGAAGACCGAAGGGCAATCGATCGCAGAAAAAGCGGCAAAGTTTTTTGGATTGCGCGGCAAGCCCGGCTAGCCCCCGCAAAGACGAGGGCGAGGACGAGCGCAGGATCCATCCTGGGCCTGCATCCATGTGACCACCGCATCAAGCAGTTCGACCATGACTTCGTCATCGGTGCGGCCCGACCGATGCGGCACGTGATACGAATGGTCGGCTTCCGCGATGGTTTTCAGGGATGCCAACTCGCCCAGGTCGTGCACCAGCTCCTCCATGGCGCCGATCTCCGCCAGTTTGTCACGGGTACCCTGGACAAACAGCATCGGAACGCGAACCTTGTGAAGATGCTCGGTGCGCCCTTGCGCAGGTTTGCCAGGCGCATTCATGGGAAACCCCAGAAAGACAATCCCTCCCACCCCGGGCAAAGGCGCTAGTGCCTGGGCCTGCGATGTCATCCGGCCGCCATAGGATTTACCGCCTGCAAAAAGCGGTATCCCGGGAAACACAACGTGGGCCTGCCCGATTGCGGCGCGAATCGTGGCATGTGCAAGCGGCGGCCGATCAGGCCCCCCCGCTTTGCGCTCCATGAACGGAAACTGAAAGCGCAAGGTGGCCACATTGCGCGCCGAAAGCCCCTGTGCAACAGCGGTCATGAACCGGTGTTCCATTCCCGCGCCAGCCCCATGCGCGAGCACAAAGGCAAAAGCTGCGTCTGCCCCGCCCTCGGCAATCGCACTGACAGAGACACCTTCGTCAACGCAGATCAGCATTCGCTGCATCGTTCGCACAGTTCCAGTCATTCAACGGCCTATCATGCGCGAATATTGACCCCGGGGGAACACGTTCCTTGGCGCGAGGAAGGCGGCCGGGCAGCTTGGCGCCGCAACGATGGCGTGCCGGCTTGAACCCTCGCCTGCCGGGGATCGGTGATCAGGCACTCGCCCGTCGCGGGCACCATCGTCCCCTTTGTCGGGCCTAAAAGCGCCCCGTCCGGCGCCAGATGGAATTCGTCGCCCGGACGAGGGGCTGCGCTGCAACCAGCGTAAAGTAGCAACGACTGGGACGCCGTCCACTGCTGTTTCCTGGTTAGAACGCCATGAAATTGAACCGCAGTGCTGGCACACAAGAAACCCCGGGCCGCCTCATGAAGACGAAATATGCAACGCAATCCAAATGGGCCGGCATCGTTTTTGTAGGCAGCCTGACCGCCATCATCTGGCAATTTACCCATGGCGCTTACCAGGTGAATCTCTACATGGCGCACGACTATTCCAACATGGCGCTGATCGGGACCTGCGTGGGCTCGTACTGGTACGCGTGCTGGTCTTATGGGTGTGCCAAGGGATACCCGGTTCTCTCGGCGCTATTGCCCCTCCTCTCGTTCTTTGGCTTGGCTGTTCTATTGTTCTTGCAAGATCAGGATTCAATGCCGGAATCGTTGGCGCTCGCAATTCCAGCGCGCGAACGCAGCGACGGGTAGGTTCCAGAAAGCGCGGGAAATTCCCGGGTTCAGCACGGCGATGGATAGCGCGGCGTCGTCACCACGCGCCGCTACAGTCCTGCTCGCAAGACGAAGCGCGGAAAGCGGCTAGCTGGCGAGTTCTGGAGGAAGCAGGCGATCGTATTCCTTCTTCACGACGCCATAACACTCGCAGGTGCGGCGCTCGAGTCCGGCCCGATCGAGGACCGTAATGTGGCCTCGCGCGTAGCGGATAAGGCCCGCGGTTTGCAGTTTTTGCGCCGCTTCGGTCACCCCCTCGCGCCTTACGCCGAGCATATTGGAGATCAGCTCCTGTGTCATGACGAGGTCCTGTCCAGGCAGCCGATCAAGACTCAGAAGCAGCCATCTGCACAGTTGCTGGTCCAGGGAGTGATGGCGATTGCATACTGCGGTTTGGGCCATCTGGGTAATCAGCGCCTGGGTGAAGCGCAGCATCAGATGCAAGACCGGTCCGCCCCGATCGAATTCGGCCTGGAACGCGCCGGCATTGAGCCGAAAACAGGTGCCGGCGCTTTGCACGACGGCCCGGCTAGGGGTTGATCCTCCGCCCATGAAAAGTGCGATGCCGACCACGCCCTCGTAACCGACCACGGCGATTTCGGCCGATGAGCCATCCTCCAGCACATACAGCAGGGAAACGATCGCAGTGGTCGGAAAGTAGAGATGGGTCATGACTGCACCGGACTCGTGCAGCACCTGGCCTAGATGCAGGTCGACGCGTTCAAGGTGGGGAGCCCATCTGGCGAATTCATCGACGGGAAGTGCTGCGATCAGCTCATTTAGATGGGATTCGACCATTTTCCGGGCGCCTCATGGCACCCCATCGGTTCGCGCTCAAACTTGCTCAAGAGTATAGGCGATCCTGCCCGGCTTGCGCGTTCGATGCCATTGGCAACGGCAGCACCGCCTTCACGAGACCGAGGCCGCACTTAGCCGGGTCGGCACAAAGAGTTTGCCCATGGATGCGCCTGCACGGCGCCGCTCGCGCAGACGGCAACACGTCGATTGACCATGGTCGCAAGAATGGCCCGCCTTGGCAGCGTTGAACTATCATGCGGTTGAAAACAGCAAGGTCCGACTCTTGCGCATCGAGACACCGAAGTTTTTCGCCGAAGGGGTCCGTCCGGGCGCCGCGTGCGAGCCTTGGAAGCGATTCTTGGATGAGCTCGACCCGATCACAGCTCCAGACCCAATTCGCCGCCTCCGCGCCGATTCGAGGCGGCGGCGAAATGGGCGAATTGATCCAGGCCATGGACTGGAGCAAAACCCCGCTCGGACCTATCGATCGATGGCCGCAAAGCCTCAAGACGGCGGTGAGCATCATGCTTGCGTCAAAGCAGGCGATCTGGGTCGGCTGGGGTCCGGAACTGACCTATCTTTACAACGACCCTTACAAGGCGATCATCGGCGGCAAGCATCCCCATGCCCTCGGCCGGCCGACGTCGGAAGTGTGGGGAGAGATCTGGGATGACATCGGACCGATGCTGGCCTCTGCAATGTCAGGATCCACGGGCACCTATGTCGAAGAGCAGTTGCTCATCATGGTGCGCAACGGCTATCCCGAGGAGACCTACTACACCTTCTCCTACACGCCCATCCCGCGCGATGACGGCAGCCCGGGCGGAATCTTCTGCGCCAATACCGACGACACCAACTGGGTGCTTGGCGATCGGCAACTGAAGCTGTTGCGCAAGCTCTCGGCCGTGACCGCTGATCTTCGAAGCAGCATGGAGGTCTGCGTCGAGAGCATGCACACCCTCGAAGACGCCCAGCGCGATATTCCGTTTGCGCTGCTCTATCTCGCCGAAACCGGGCAGTCCGCGCTAAAACTCGTCGGCCTCACCGGGCTTGCGGACCAGCACCCGCTGGCAGTCGCCGAGCTTAGCCCAAACGACAACCAGCCGTGGCCACTTGGGAACGCCCAGAAACTGCAAAAGCTCCACGAATTCGAGCTCAGCAACGAGATCCAGGCATCGCTACCCGCGGGCATCTGGAATCGTCCATCGAAGCGCGCCGTCGTTTTGCCGATCAGCATCTCCGGGGAACCCGGCCAGAGCGGATTTCTCATCATCGGCCTTAATCCCTATCGCCTCTTCGACGAAACCTATCGCGGCTTCCTGCTGCTCGTTGCGAGTCAGATTTCTGCTGCAATGGCCATCGCCACCGCCTACGAAGACGCGACGCGCAGGGCAGACGCACTGGCCGAACTGGATCGCGCCAAGACCGCGTTCTTCAGCAACGTAAGCCACGAACTGCGCACGCCCCTGACACTGATCCTGGGGCCGGTCGAAGACTTCCTCGAACGCCGGCCCGACGATGCAGACAGCGCGTTATTTCACGTCGTCCATCGCAACATCATGCGGCTTAGAAAGCTCGTCAACACCCTGCTCGAGTTCTCGCGCATCGAGGCCGGGCGGCTGCAGGCAGAGCTTGAGCCTACCGACCTCGCAAGGGCCACCGCCGACATCGCGTCGCTGTTCAGGTCGACCATCGAGGGCGCCGGCATCACCTATGACGTCGACATTGCGCCGCTCTCGCATGCTTTGCGCATCGATCGCGACATGTGGGAGAAAATCGTCTCCAACTTTCTCTCGAACGCTTACAAGTACACCTTTGAAGGGCGCATTTCCGTGCGGCTTCGGGAAACCCGCGACGAGGTCATTCTGGACGTCAGCGACACCGGTGTCGGCATTCCGATCGACGCGCAGCCGCAGATCTTTCAGCGATTTTATCGGGCCGCCACCGAGGGTCGAACCGAGGAAGGCGCGGGAATTGGCCTCGCGCTCGTCAAGGAACTGGTCAGCCTGCACGGCGGCGAAGTCCGGATGCAAAGCGAAGAAGGCGCCGGCTCGACGTTTTCGGTGGTCCTGCCCGCATCCCGATTGCGCGTTCCTCGCGATACCGAAGTCCGACCGTGGGGCAGTTTGCCCAGCGCAGAGGCGTTTTCGGCCTACGATCTGACCCCGGCCGAAGATCTGGCCGAGGCCAGTCACGGCATTGCAGACTCGGCGGAGCGCATTTTGGTGGTCGATGACAACGATGACTTGCGCGCCTACCTCGGCCGCATCTTTTCGTCGCGCTGCAAAATCGAATTTGCCCAGGACGGCGAAGCTGCGCTGCGGGCGATCCGGTCAAATCCGCCAGATCTCGTGATCTGCGATGTCATGATGCCCAAGCTGAACGGGCTTGACCTGGTGAAGATCCTTCGCACCGAGGTCAAGACCAGTTCACTACCTTTCATCCTGCTTTCCGCCCGAGCTGGCGAAGAGGCCCGCGTCGAAGGCCTTAACGCTGGCGCCGATGACTATCTCGTCAAACCGTTCTCTGCGCGCGAACTCATTGCGCGCGTCGAAACGCAGCTCCTGAGAGCGCGCATGTCCTCGCTTGAAAGGAAGGTCTCGCAGCGCCTGCAGGAAGTGTTCGACCAGGCGCCGGTGGGGATCGCTGTGACGCGTGGCCCAAATCATGTCTTCGAGTATGCCAATCCGGGGTATCTCGCGCTGATTGCCGATCCAAATCCCGTGGGCAAAAGGCTTTCGGAAGTGTTCCCTGAACTTGCCGACCAGGGCGTCTACGAACTCTTCGACGAGGTCTTCACGTCGAAGAAACCGTTTCGCGGCATGTCGCACCAACTGAACATCCGACACCCGAAGACCGGAGAACTGGCCGATCGGTTCTTCGATTTTGTCTACCAGCCGCTGATCACCGAGGATGGCAATGCAAGCGGCATCGCGGTGGTCGTCTATGACGTTGACGATCTGGTTCTTGCGCGCAAGCAAGCCGAAGCTGCAAATCGCGCGAAGGACGAATTTATCGCCATGCTCGGCCATGAGTTGCGCAATCCGCTGTCTCCGATCACAACCGCCTTGCATCTGCTCGGCGCCAAGTACGGTGACACAGCAAGCAGGGAGCGCGCCATCATCGAGCGCCAGGTTCAGCACATGGTGCGCTTGGTCGACGATTTGCTTGACGTCGCGCGGGTCGCAAAAGGTAAGGTCGACCTGAAAAAATCGGTCGTCGAACTCGGCTCGGTCTTAGCCAAGGCCATCGAAGCGTCTCAGCCACTGATCGAGCAGCAGCAACACCGGCTCACACTGGACGTACGCCAGTCGGGACTGAAAATCGACGTTGACCCCGCCCGCATCGCGCAGGTGATTTCGAATTTACTCTCGAACGCGGCGCGCTACACGCCAAAAGGCGGAAACATTCGCGTCAGCGCACGCGCAGAGGATGGCAAGGCCGTGCTTGACGTCGTTGACGACGGTCGCGGCATGGCCGCAGAAGAGTTGGAGCGCGTATTTGATCTGTTCGTTCAGGGCAACCAGGGCATCGATCGACCCCAGGGTGGTTTGGGTCTCGGCCTGACGATTGCAAAAAACCTGACCGAGCAACACGGCGGAAGGCTCCTGGCTGCAAGTGACGGGCCGGGCCTTGGAAGTCGCTTCACCCTGTTGCTGCCGTTAGCACCTGCAGAACTCGCCCCTGAGGATCAAAACGAAAGGGACGAGATCGCGCCGGCGGGCCAGGGCAAGCGCGTGCTTGTTGTCGATGACAACCTTGACGCCCTCGAAATGCTGGTCGAACTGCTTTCGGGCTGGGGGTACCTGCCAAGCGTCGCACATGACGGGCCTTCGGCACTCTCGGTGCTCGAATCCGGGCATGTTGACGTGGCCTTGCTCGACATTGGTCTGCCTGGCATGAGCGGCTATGAGCTCGCCGCCCAGATTCGCCAGCGCACCAACCAGGCACATATCAAGCTCATCGCGCTATCAGGTTACGGTCAGGCAGCCGATTTGCGTCGGGCGATGGAATCCGGGTTCGAAGAGCATCTCGTAAAGCCAGTCAATCTGGAAAAACTCGCAGATATCCTGCGCCGCTCGAACTGATCAGGTAGGGTCAGGGGTTACCCCCCTCAGGCCCTCACGCCACCATCCGTGCGGCTGCGCCTGCGTCGCCTTGTGCGTAAGTCGTGCGCCCTGACGGGCGCACACAATAAAAAGTCCAAAGCCGCGAGAAGCGGCCTTGGACTTGCCTTTAGCACCATCTAGCGAACGTTGCCGCGCCCATCGCGCATTTCATTGCCTTGGAAATGCTCGATGACGCCCGGGCGCGCTTCCGGCCTGGGAGCTTCGCCAGGATGCGGAGCAGGCCCGGCATAGCCGTGCGCGGGATGGAAGTGATTGTCGACTCCGCCGCGGAAATTCTCCGGCCCGTGAAACCATGGTCCCGCGCCAATGAAGACGCCACCGCTAAACCACTCCGGGCCGTAGTAGCCATAAGGCGCACAGCCATACGGTGCTGTGTCGTAATAACCATACGGGCAACTGGGCGCAACGCCGATGCTCAGTTGCACCTGGGCGCTCGCAGCCACGCTCATTAGCGCCATACACGCGCCAATTGCGCTATGGGCAAGGTACTTGAATCGCTTCATGTCAGTTTCTCCAATGAATGGGCGCAGGCGCGCCGGCATCTGCCCCCGTGTCAGGCGGGACGCAGACGTGTGCAATGCCGTGGAACCCACCGGTTTTTGGGTCTATTGAAAAGCGCGAGTGCCAGAGCAACAGAAGGGAGACAGCATATGTTGGGCCCGGCAGTAGCAGGCTCGCCGCACGATCTGCAAGGCACCTGCGATCAGACGGGCGGCCCGATCACGATCGCGCGAAAGTCGTTGACGTTGGTCAATGTCGGGCCGGTGATGACGGAATCACCCAGCGCACGAAAAAACCCATGGCCGTCGTTGTTGTCCAGACTCGCGCGGGGATTGATACCGAGAGCCCATGCTCTTTCGAGCGTATCTGGCGCAATCACGGCCCCTGCAATTTCTTCTGCGCCATCGACGCCGTCAGTGTCGCCAGCCAGTGCAAACACCGAAGCAAGGCCGTCAAGCGCAATCGCAAGCGAGAGCAGGAATTCGACATTGCGCCCGCCCTGTCCCTTTCCCCTGACCGTGACCGTCGTCTCGCCGCCTGAGAGCAGCACGCACGGAGGCTGAAACGGTTGCCGGTGCGTGACGATCTGGCGCGCGATGGCAGCAAGGACTTTGCCCACATCGCGCGCCTCACCTTCAATGCAATCGCCAAGGATATAAGGCGTCAAGCCGGCTTCCTTGCCAACCCGAGCAGCCGCTTCAAGGGCAATCTGCGGCGTTGTAATCATGTGGATCTCGTTTTGCACGAGCCTTGGATCGCCAGGCAAGACGCCATCCCCCGGACGTCTTAGAGCCTTGGCAACGCTCGCCGGCGTCGAGATCCGATAGCGCGCAAGGATGGAGAGCGCCTGCGCCGGGGTCGTCGGGTCAGCCACCGTCGGACCCGAGCCGATGTCAATCGGCCTGTCTCCTGGTACATCTGAAATCAGAAGGCTGATGACCTTCGCGGGGAAACACGCGGCGCCAAGCCGGCCCCCTTTCACAGCTGACAGATGCCGTCGCACGCAGTTGATTTCCCCAATGCTCGCCCCGCTTGCAAGCAGCGCGGCGTTGACCTTTTGCTTGTCGTCAAGTGAAAGACCCTTAGCGGGCGCAACGAGCAGCGCCGACGCGCCGCCAGAGATCAGGGCGATCACCAGATCGTCTCTGGTCAGACCGGAAACACTTGCGCGAATGCGCTCGGTCGCGCGCATGCCCGCACTATCGGGAATCGGGTGGGCCGCCTCAACGATCTCGATGCGCTTGCAAGGCACGGCATAGCCGTAACGGGTCACGACAAGTCCTTCAAGCGGACCCGTCCAATGGTCTTCAAGTGCCTGCGCCATTGCAGCTGCGGCCTTGCCCGCACCAATCACCAGCGTGCGTCCCTTAGGTGGTGGTGGCAAAAACCGGGGCAGACACAACGCCGGCTGGGCCGAGGCGATCGCCGCATCGAACATGCGTCGCAACAACAGTTGCTGATCCATCGTTGGTCGGGCTCTGTCGGTCAATGGCATGGGCCGGAATTGACCGCTGGCGAAGCATTGCGCGCAGGACGATCAAGGGCCCTCAATCTGAGCGCGGCAGTACCAGAAGTCAATCCCGCCGCCTGCCGCCGCGGCTGGCTTGCGCCTGTCTTTCGCCTTCGTGAGCGGACAATGAATTTGCATCGCTTAGGCACCCAGCGCTGAACGCCATGGCGCGGCTCAGGCTGGCCTTTGGTGCTGCGGCGCATCATAGGCAATCGCACCTTCCGAATCCGGGGCTAACGCCTTCCAGATTGACGCTGCGGCACGACGTTGCAAGGCAAGGCACTGGCGACTTCACGTCTGGCCCAAATGTGATTTGAGTTCGTCAGCTGCACAACGCAGGATTTCGCGCGACAGTTTCTCGTCGTTCACGGCGCGTGCCATGGAGACTGCGCCAACCAGCGTGGCCAGTGCTGCAATGGCCTGCTTGCGGTTCGCGTTTTTCTTGTCACTTGAAACCAGGCGCGTCAGAAGCGCGAGGTAAACGCCAACCTGCCGCGTATAGGCAAGCCGCGCCCTGTCATTGCTGCGAGCGATATCACCGGCGAGCGATGTCACGGCGCAACTGGTCGCAAGATCGTCGCGGTGCGAAATGCTTACGTACCAGTCAATCAGCGCGAACAGCAGTTCGCGCTTCCTGGCGCTAAGCGCACCCCCTGCCGTTGTCGCTTCATCGAGCGCGCTCTCGATCAGGCGCACGCCCTTGCCGCCATCGCGAAGCGCTGCCTCGACGCCCTTTGCGAGAAGGTCCTCGCGCGACTCGAAATGACGATAAAAGCCGCCGTGAGTGAGCCCGGCATCTTGCATCAGTTCGGCAACCCCTACAGCTTCAAGCCCGGCCTCTCGAAATCGCGCGGCGGCAACGCGCAGGATGCGCTCGTGGCTTTCGATCTTTTCCGCTTTGGAGTGACCCACTGCGCCTTGGTCAGGACGTCATTGACAATGTGGATTATATCCATCATCATGAAAATCAGGATGATAAACATAATCCTCAAGGTCGAAACGCGGGGGCGTCTTGCCTCGCAAGGTCGAATTTTCGACATGCTTCGCAGCGTCCACCACGAGAAGGAAAACCGAACATGAGTCCTCGCAAAAACCAGGTCCTGGAACTGCTCAAGAGCTTTCAGACGCACGATCCGGCACCGCTTGCCTTTATCAACCCGCAGAAATACATCGAGCACAATCTGAGTGTTGCCGACGGTCTTGCAGGTCTCAAAGCGCGTATCGAGACAGCACCGGCAGGAAGCCTCCAAGTCGAAACGCTGCGGATCTTCGAAGACGGCGAATTTGTCTTCGCGCAAAGCGTCTATCGCAGCGGCGACTGCGCGCGCGTCGCCTTCGACATCTTCAGGTTCGAAGCAGGACTCATCGTCGAGCACTGGGACAACCTGCAGGTGCAAGCGCCAAAAGCCAGTCCAAGTGGGCATAGCATGATCGACGGCCCGACCAACGCCTCGGAGCTTGACAAGACAGAGGCCAACAAGCGCGTGATGCAAAAGTATATGGACGATCTTCTTGCCGGCAGAAAGGAGACGTTTCCGACCTTTTTCGCTGGCGTGCGCTATATCCAGCACAACCCTTGGGTCGGCGACGATCTGACCGGTCTCATCGCCGGTTTGACGGCGCTTGCGAAGGAAGGCAAGGCCGTCAAATACGACAAGGTGCACAGGATCCTTGGCGAAGGCGACTTCGTCCTGGTCGTCGCCGAAGGGCATTTCGGGCCTGCGCTGACTTCGTTCTACGACCTGTACCGCATCGACGATGGCAAGCTCGCCGAGCATTGGGATACGCTTGAAGCGATCCCGCCCGCCTCAGAATGGAAAAACGCCAACGGCAAATTCTAGTCGTCGCTCGGAGCGCGAGGCCGACGCGGGACCTGCCGCAAGCCATAGGGACAGTGCAGATCCACCGGGTTGAAGAGCTGCGAGATTCTGGATTGGCGTTGGCAAGGGCAGCGATCTCGTCGCGCACGTGCCGCGCCGCCGAACCGGGGATGCATCATTTTCCAGCGCATCAAAATTCAGCTGCCGCAGCACGATCCGCCACGCCTTACGAGCGACATGGCCGAGCGTCACTTTTCCCGGGCAAGTCGATCGAGACTTTCGCCAAGTGCCTGCTCAAGAATGGCAAGGCCGCGGTCGATCTCCGCGTGCGAGATCGTCAAGGGCGGCGCGATGCGCCAAACCGAGCCTCGCTCAGGACGGCGCCTGATGTTCATGCTCAGGCCAAGCTCGAAACAGCGCTGGGTGGTCAGCGCTCCCAAGCGATGGTTAGGAAGCCTTGACTCACGATCGATGACCAGCTCAACGCCAAGCAGCATGCCCTCTCCCCGTACGTCACCAATCGCCTCGAAGCGATTCTGGAGGTTGACGAGGCCCGCGCGCAGATAGGCGCCGGTCGATTTCGCGCGCTCAATCAAATGCTCGCGCTCGATCGTCTCGATCACGGCAAGGCCCACGCGCGCGGGCAACGGGTCGGAAACGTGACTGGTGTAAAAGGTGAATCCCTTCGCGTGCACATCCTCCTCGATGGCCTGAGAAGTGATCGCCGCAGCAAGCGGCAAGCCTCCTCCGAGCGTCTTGGACACCGTCATGATGTCTGGCGTGACACCGAACAGCTCTGCTGCGGTGCGATAACCGATTCGACCAAAGGCCGTTTGTGCCTCGTCAAAGATGAGCATCATGGCGCGCGCCGAGGCCGCCTCGCGCAGCGCCTTCATGTACGATTTCGGCGGCACGAGTACTCCGCCGGCGCTGATGATCGGCTCGACAATGATCGCAGCGGGACGACCTGATGAAGCCATGTCGAACATTTTCAGGCCGAGCTCAAGGCACGCGAGTGCCGACGCTTCGCCTGACATCCCCGGAATATACGGCCGGTACATGTTCGGCTCGGGCATGACGTAGACGCCTGGCGCCGAGACGCCGTAGCCCTTGCGATCACTTGCAAACGAGACCGCACTCGTGCCGCCCGTGACCCCATGCCAGGAGCCGCCAATGGCCAGGACCTCGTACCCGCCGGTATACATTTTGGCCATGCGCAACGCAATTTCGTTGCTTTCAGCCCCGGTGCTGACAAAGATCGATTTCTTCAGTGGGGCACTGACCCAGTCGCGTCCAACGCGCAAGGCGAGCTCGGCTACGACTTCCGGAATCATGCCGCTGAAAAAATGAAAGGCCTCTGTGCCCGCGCGGTTCACCGCCGCGACAATTGCAGGATGGTTATGCCCGATGGTCGCGCACATCTGGCCCGAGGTGAAGTCCAGGATCTCGCGGCCGGTGTCATCGATCACGATCGAGCCCTTAGCCGAGCGGAACAGGTTCGGGAAGGCGTCACCGCCGTAACGCACGAGGTAGTCCCGCGCTGCCGCACGCAGATCCTCGCGCGGCGGCGCATCGCCTTGGGTCGGGAATTTATCGTCTTCGGCCATGTGCAAGAACCAGGATACGCGTCAAATTCGGCAAAAGCGGCATCAAACGCTTCGCGCAGGGCCTGCGTGAGCCTCGCGAAAACCGATCAGATGTAGTTATACTTGGGTGCGAGGTTTTGCGCACGCGACATATTTCATCGTGATGGCAAGGGGAGTTGGGCCAAAATCCCGTGCGTCCCCGGATATCAGAGAGGTGACCGTGCAAGAAATAATGGGCATTCGCCAGCGCGTTGACGCACCAAGGCGTCGTTGGTTCTTTTCACACAAGGCCGACCTCACCGTCTGGTACGACCCAGACGGCGCTGTGCTTGGCTTCCAGTTCGCCTACGACAAGGCATTTCGCGAGAGCGTCGTGGTCTGGCGGCGCGGATTCGGGCTTGGCGCTGCGCGCGCGGACGACGGCGAGGACACGCGGCCAAAGGGATCGCCCCTCATCGAGAAAGTCCGCGGCAATCCGGAGGCGGCAAAGGAAGCCTTCGTGCGCGAAGCGGAAAAAATCCCGGAGGATATTGTTGAACTGGTGCTCTCGGCGCTTGGCGCTGCGCGCGCGGCCGAGCGTGGCTCCCTTTTCTAGTCAGCGCGATCCGAGGGAAGAGATTCGGGCAATTCTGCGAGGGCTGCCGTGACCGGCAAAGGACGTTCTGAAGGAGTCACCGTGCGCACCTCGCTTTCGCTGTAGAAACTCCATCTGTCGACGTGAATGTTGAGTCGGCCCGATTCAAGACCGATGCGCAAATGACAGTACCTGCGCAGGAACTGGATGCCAACCAGCGCTGCGAGAATGCCTGACGCAGCGCCCACGGCAAGTGCCCAGCGTGGCCCGAAAACGTCTGCCACGAAGCCAACGATGGGCGCCCCAAGCGGCGTTCCGCCCAAGGCCAGCGCAAGCAGGATGGCAACGACGCGTCCGCGCATGGCAGGTTCTGTCGACAATTGCACAAGACTGTTGGTCGACGTCGTGAAGGTCTGCGCCGAAAACCCGACGAACATCAAGACAAGCCCGAAGAGATGATAGGTCGGCATCACCGCAGCGACGCCGCAGCCGATGCCAAACACCGTCGCGCCAGCCAGCAAGTGGCCAATTCGAGGCTTTGCGCGACGCGCTGACATCAAGGCTCCGCCTACCGATCCGATGGCCATCGTCGACGTGAGAAGCCCGAACTTTCCGGCACCCGTATGAAACACGGAGACCGCCATGGTCGAAATGAAGATCGGAAAATTGAGTCCGAACGTACCGATCAGAAAGAGCATGAAAAGCACCGCCTTCAAATCGGGACGCTGCCAGACATAGCGAAAGCCTTCGATCAAGCTGCCCTTGCCGCGAGGCACGCGCTTGCTCGGATAGAGCTCGCCCACGCGCAGCAGCGCGAGGGAGCACAAGACGGCGACAAACGATGCGGCGTTGATCAGAAAAACCCATCCTGACCCGACCATACCGATCAGAACCCCAGCTACTGCGGGGCCAATCATGCGTGCCGCATTAAACGATGTCGAATTGAGGGCGACGGCGTTGGAAAGGTCGGCCTCACCTACCAGTTCCGCGACGAAAGTCTGCCTTGTCGGTGCATCAAATGCGCTTGCGCAACCCAGCAGAAATGCGAACAGATAGACATGCCAGAGCGCCACGCGTCCTGTGATCGTCAATAGGCCCAGGCCCAATGCAAACACGCCCATGGCGGCCTGCGTGCAGTAGAGAAATTTCCTGCGATTGAAATGGTCAGCGGCAAAGCCGGTGACGGGCAAGAGCAGGATCTGCGGGCCGAACTGCAATGACATGACAATGCCAACCGCGGTGGCATTGTGGGTCGTCAGCTGGGTCAGGACGATCCAGTCTTGCGCCGTACGCTGCATCCACGTGCCGGTATTGGAGACAATTGCACCCAGCGCCCATATGCGGTAATTGCGCACGGCCAACGAACGGAAAGTTCGCGCCATGTCCGCTAGCCGTCAAGGGGAAAATTTCGAAGGAGCCTCATGCCGGCTCAGGATGCAAGAGCGCAATGATTTCGTCTGTCGTGCCGGTCTCCCCTAAGCGCGGAAAAATTCGCGACACGCTATTGGTATGTGCATCAAGGTTCAAGTCGGTCATTGCATCGATGGCAAGCGTGACATGAAAGCCGAGCTCGTGCGCCTGCCTTGCTGTCGACTCGACGCCGATGCTTGTTGCAACGCCACATAAGACCACCTGGGTCACGCCCGCCCGTTTCAAGTATTCGCCAAGATCTGTCGCCGAAAACGCGCCCCAGGTGCGCTTGGTGACGACATGGTCTTCTGGATGCTGATCGAGTTCGGTCGCGAAATCGGCCCAATCAGCGGGCATGTCACCCAATCGCCTTGGCTGCTCTGTGCGCCCGGGTGCACCGCCAGTGACATTGACGAGCACGACGGGCAAATGGCGCACGCGAAACGCTTTTGCGAGCCGGCTTGCTGACGCGACGATGGGGCCGACGGGATGGACCGTGGGCAGCGACAGGATTCCTTTTTGCAGGTCGACAACGACAAGCGCAGATTTCACATCAAGGGTGCTAAGCGGCATGGGGATCCCTAAGATGGAGCCTGCTGCGGGCTGCGGGCTGCGGGCTGCGGGCTGCGGGCTGCGGGCTGCGGGCTGCGGGCTGCGGGCTGCGGGCTGCGGGCTGCGGGCTGCGGGCTGCCAGATAATAGCGTGCGAAGAAGGCACGACAAGGATGGAAAAATGAGTTTTGAGCGTGAAATCGAAGGCTCAGTAGCCTATCTGAAATCGAATGACGCGATGAGCAGCCTCAAGGCCAACTCGTACTGGCCAAAATGGCACTCACCCTGGTGGCATATGTTACTGCTTCACGAGATGGGCGAGACTTCGCGCATTCCCGAAGTGACAATTTGCAAGCACATCGAATCGGTCAACGCGATGCCGGTAAAGACATTTCCGATCGCAGCAGGGGAAGTCGCCGCCGATATCAATCCCGCGCTTGATATCCCCTGCCACTGTCAGATAGCCAATGTCTACAACGTCCTTTCGACATGGGGCGTTGATGTCGACGCCGAGCTGCCCTGGATCAGGCCCTGGTTCTCGCGCTACCAGATGGCAGACGGTGGCCTGAATTGCGACGAGACGGCATATCGCGTAACCGACGAGTGCCCAAGCTCGATGGTCGGCACCATCGCCGCATTCGAAGCGATGCTGATGCATGCCAAGCGACCATTAAGCAGTGGCGAAGAAGCATTCATAGAGCGCGCAGCCCAGTTTCTCATCGAGCGCAAACTGACCTTTGGCTCAAGTAGCCGACACAATCGTGACGAAACCGAATCTGCCCGCATGTGGGGTCAACTCACCTTCCCGCGGTTCTACCACTACGACGTGCTGCGTGGCCTTGACGCCTTGACGCTCTGGGCGACAATGTCGGGACGAAAACTTTCGGCCGATGTCATTGAACCTGCGCTCGCGTACATGGAGAAATCAGAAAATGGCAGCGTGCGCGTGACACGACGGATCGTCGAGAACGTGCGGACTCTTGGCCAGGACGCAAAGGGCAGGTGGAGCGATGTCCGCAAGCCGGCGACGTCCTTCGCCTTGCTGGAAGCAGTCAGCTCATTGGGTTCGGTATCGCCCTACCTGAGCAGGCAATGGTCGCAAGTGCAAGCGCGACTGAAAGCGCTCGCCGACCTGCCCCCTGCCGCAGGCGAACAAGAACCGCACCGAGGTTAAGCCATGGCCTCTGACCCACGCTTTGCCGCCTATGTCGTCGACCAGCTCAGAAGCGCCGGCGCCATCGACTCAAGAAGAATGTTTGGCGAATATGCGATTTACTGCGATACCCGTGTGGTGGCACTCGTTTGCGATGATCAGCTGTTCGTCAAACCGACCAAGGGCGGTCGCGAATTCATTGGCACGCCCACCGAAGCTGCACCCTTTCCCGGAGCAAAGATGCATTTTGTCGTGACCGAAGAACTCGACGACAGCGATTGGCTCTGTCAACTGATTCGCATCACGGCCCGCGAAACGCCACCGCCCAAACCGAAAGCGAAGCGCGTACCCAGCCAAGCAGGCGCTAGCGGGCGGCCCGCGGCGAAAAAAAGGCCCCTCGCAAAGCTAAGTCATGACACGCGCTTTTCCAAGGCAAGGATCGACGAGACACTTCGCGCCACGCCAAATCAGCTGGACATGATCGATACGGCCTTGGTCACGACGTAGCCGTCGATCGCTTCGGGTCCCCCCTCGGATCCATAGCCTGAATCCTTGATACCGCCAAAGGGCATCTCTGGCGTTGGCGTCGCAGGCTGGTTGATGTAGAGCATGCCGACTTCGAGTTGCTGCGAGATCATGTGTGAGTATTTGATCGACGTCGTGAACGCATAGCCGGCGAGGCCGTACTGCAGGCGATTGGCCTCGGCAAGCGCTTCTTCCATGGTATCGAATCCACGAATGGCAGCGATCGGGCCGAAAGGCTCGTTATTGAAGACGTCGGCCGTTGTCGGCACATCATTGAGAATCGTAGGCGCAAAGAAATTCCCCGCCGTGCCAATCTTCTCGCCGCCGGTTTCGACCTTGGCGCCACTCTTGCGCGCGTCATCGAGGACTTTCACCATCGCCTGCACCCGGCGCGAATTGGCCAGAGGACCCAGTGTCGTCGTTTCGGACAAGCCATCACCGACTTTCAGGCCTTCGGCTTGCGCCACCATGGCCTTGACGAATTCGGCCCTGATGCTGTTGTGCACGAGAAAGCGCGTGGGTGAAATGCAGACCTGACCGGCGTTGCGAAATTTAGCGCCGGCAGATGCCTTGACCGCAAGCATCACGTCAGCGTCTTCAGCGACGATCACAGGCGCGTGACCGCCAAGCTCCATGGTCACGCGCTTCATGTGCGCCCCGGCAAGCGCGGCCAGCTGCTTGCCAACGGCAGTCGATCCGGTAAATGTCACCTTGCGGATGATCGGATGCGGGATCAGGTACTTGGAGATTTCCGCAGGGTCGCCAAAGACGAGGCCGACAGTCCCCGCGGGAACGCCCGCATCGACGAAGGTCTGCAAAAGCGCCGCGGGCGACGCCGGCGTTTCTTCAGGCGCCTTAACGAGAAAGGAACACCCGCTTGCAAGCGCCCCACCCAGTTTGCGCACAATCTGGTTGATCGGAAAATTCCACGGCGTAAATGCGGCGACCGGGCCAATCGGCTCCTTGTAGACGAGCTGTTGCGCAGCGAGGTTGCGCGACGGGACGATGCGCCCGTAGATGCGCCGACCCTCGTCGGCAAACCATTCGATGATGTCAGCGCCGGCAAGGACCTCGCCACGGGCTTCGGCAAACGGTTTGCCCTGCTCAAGCGTCAGAAGGGTTGCGATTTCAGAAGCCCGTTCACGCAACAGCGAGGCCGCCTTGCGCATCGTGATGGCGCGCTGATTGGCCGGGATCCTGCGCCATTCCTTGAAGCCCTTTTCAGCCGAGGCCAGGGCAAGGTCAAGATCAGCGATGCTCGCATGCGCGACCTTGCCGATCGGCGCGCCCGTCGCCGGGTTGATCACATCAAGTGTCTTGCCGGTGCTCGACTCGCGCCATTGTCCGTCGATCAGCAGTTGCGTATCACGATAGCTTGCAGCGTTCATTTGATTCCTTCGTTAAGTTGGCTCAAGGCGCATGAGAAAACGGCCAGAGGTCGCCTAGGACGGGGGTGTCTTCAAGACGGGATGGCAAACGCCAACGGCCACATCCGCCCGATCTACGCCATCGATTGTCGCCAGTCGCGATGCGGTCAAATGCAAGGTCGTGCGGTCGAGAATGATGCGCAGATCGTCTGCGTCAGTGGGCGTGCGCCTTTGCACGCTCGAAATATCCCAGCGGGCATCGTTGCTGCTATCGACGAAGACGCTGACCGTTCCAATTCGCTTGTTGGTCACGAGAATCGGCATGGCACTGGAATTGAGCCTGATCGACGTCAACGCGTCGATTTCGCGGATTTCAAGCACGCTGGTCTCTTTTGCGGTCTGCGCGTGCCCTGCCTTGTCGCTTGCCGTGACCTCGATATCGCAGGACAGCCGGGTCGTCTCGCCAGCCGCATGGGCACTCTCGGCAACATAACCAAGGCATAGCAGTGCCCGGGATAAAACGACTGCCGACCAATGCCCGCCTCTCTTCACGACAACGCCATCATGGGCCTGCGACCTGCTCGAAATGTTCAACCCATCTATTGTATCGGAGACTTCGCAATGCGGGCGCTGCTCGCCCGGGCAGCCCTTGCCACCGTCTCCTCAAATGACTTGATTTTCTCGCCGGCGGGTGCAAAAAACGCCTTTCGCGCAAGTTTCATCGCGCGCTGTTGCAGGTTGCGACGACGTCTTGCGAGCCATGCGCCAAGACTTTGCCCTCCCTCTCCAAGTTGCCCGATTTGTTCTGCCCGCTCGGCCAGAAGCGCGAGGTCGTGGTCAACACCCAGGCATTCAACGAGCGCTTCCAGCCTTTTCTGAAGATCGGAAGGCGAACGCCGATGGGACACGCTTCGGATCATCTCGAGCGAGGCGGCAAGGCGCCTGCTTGACTTTCGCAATTCGTGCAGCGCCTCGGTCGCCGGCAGCGCGCGCGCCGTGCGAAAGGCCCCCCGCGCCTTGGCGTAGCTGCGACGCAGTCCACGCACAAGCGCCTGATCCGACCCCTCCTGCGAGCATTGGCCCACTTGGTCGCACCAGATCAACATTGCCCGCGCATGATTTTGCCGCTGAAGCCGCGTCGCCTGAAATTCAATCTGCCGCGATTTGGAGTCTCGCCTTGATCGAAGCATGAGGGCATCCAAGGCACGCCGCGCTGCGGGATCATTTACTGCTTCGCGAATGTCTTCAAGCGTTCTGATCAAAACTTCATCGTCCCGAATACCGGCAAAAAGGCGTGCTGCATCGCGCATCGCCCGATTCGCACCGTCATGGGCGCTCTCGCCCAGCCCGTATCGCAAGAGGCCGACGCCGCCCCGTGCATTCTTTAATGCCTTGCGCGCAGCATGAACCGTCTCTGCCCGCGGTTGCCTGGCCATGACAAGACCAAGACTCGCCTGCCGCACCTCTTCTTCGATCGCCTGAAGAATCGCATGAAAGACCACTGAGCGTGCTTCTGTGTCAGCCTTGTTCACGAATCGATTGCAAGCGTCTGGATCGCATCATCTTGCGCCATTCCAAAACGACCTGCCAAAGCCCGCCATGGCAGCAAAGCGTCGGGCCTAGCCGGGTGTTGGCCCGGCGATCGCGTGAAAGCCGTACCCTTCAAAGATCGTTTGCGCTTGCTTGGATCCGAGGAACTGCAACCAAAGGCGCGCGGCGGCGGGGTGCGGCGCGCCTGCGACGACGGCTCCCCCGTAGATGCCGGTGCTGTTGACCTCGGGCGCGAGACTGACGTGCCCGATCGGATGGCCGATCTGTTCCTGAAATACCGCCTCGGACTGCCAGGTCACTCCGGCGTCGATTCGGCCCTGCATAAGCCAAAGCGGTGTCTGGCGATGATGGATGCGCGTGAGCGTCGTTGAACCGTCTGCAACTTTCTCCTCGTAGACCCGCGATTCAAGCGCTTTCCCCCCTGCCTTTTGCAACGATTCCTTGATCTGTCGCGCGACACCTTCGTAGCGACCATCGGGCATGCCAAGGCGGACCTCGGGACGTGCAAGATCGGCCAATCCCGTGATGTGCAATGGATTGCCCTTGGCCACCATGATCGTCAAGGTGTTGCTAGCGTATCTGAGCGCCGGCGCAACGAGCAGGCCCGCATCGACTGAACGCTCGACATTGGCCAAGTCGCCAAGGTAGGCATCCGCTTTCACCGTCCACGTCATATTGCCAACGCTGATGGTTCCACCGCTTTTGATCTGCTCGACCAGAAGGCCGGGCGGCAGCGTCTCCCAATACAGGCGGCCTGAGAATTCAGGATGTATCTTTTCGAAGGCGGCAACCAGCGGCGCCATGGCAAAGAAATAATTGCCACCGACGTAGAGGGCAAGAAGCGGATCTCCCGGGTTGCCGTGAAAATCGGCCAGATTGTCGGCGTCGGGCACGGTAAATTCGACGCCGCGCGACGCGGCATCGTTGTTCTGCTCGTGCTGCCAGGGAGGATACAAGGCAGGATCGAACGATTGCGCTGAAACCGTCTGCGCACTGCTTGCTGCGCTCGCCAGGGCGCATAGGACGCTTGCGCTTAGCGCCAGCAGACCTCGCCAAGTCGCCAAAATCACAGCGGCAAGAGCAGATAGCCCTGCTGTTCGAGCGTCGAGATCGTGGTTAACGCCGACAAGGCGAGCGTCACCGAAGGATCGAGCCACGCATAGTCGTATTCATGCTCAGCCACGGCCTGTGCGCACACCGCGACATCAACGCCCGCCTTGCGCAATTCGGAGATCAACAGCAGGTTCGGATTTGCAACGCCGAAGGCCGCCTTGTAATGCGCGTCGTCAAGAGCGATCGCCGTTGCCGGGCCCGAAACCACGGCAACGAACTTGAGGTGCGACAGCGGTACACCCGCCGACACGTAAAGGTTCACTGTGCGAGCGACACGATCAAGCGCAAAGCTGACGTCGCTTGGCGTCTTGGCGGCTGCGGTCACCGAAAAAACAATTTTATAGGTCTCGGCAGGATTGGGTTGGTAGGCGCCCTGCGGCAGGGGGTGGATCCTGCCAAAGCCATCGATTGCAGGCGTCACCCAGAAACCCGCCGGCTGACCTTGCGCGAAAGCGGATCCCCCGGCTAAGACACAAGCCGCGAGAAAAAGAAAACCGAGGAGTTTGCGCATAGTGCCGTCCTTGTCCAATGGCAATGCAGCAGTCCGTCCGACTGCAGGATGATGCAAGGTTAGCACGCGAGATTATGGACTTCCGAGAATGTGGCCATCGATGGGAGTGCCATACATCGAGAACTTGGCGTCGTGAAAGAGCTCGCGCGTTTTCTCGGTGGACAGGGTAAAGCGCGGGTCCTGGGGACGCTCATGGCTATCGATGAAGCGCGCCACATCCCAGGCATCCTGGTCGCTCAAGCTGCCGCCCAGGCCCAGGGGCATGTTGGCCTTGATGAATCCGGCAGCATTGTCGATCTGCTCCATGCCCGCGCCCCAGTTGTACGAAAGTTCTCCCCAGAGCGCGGGAAACACCGTGACCGCCTCCGAACGTTGGCCCTGTCCGTCAGCGCCATGGCAAAGCGCGCAGTTCTTCTCGAAAACCAGCGCGCCGCGATCGAAGTCAGGCGCACGCGGCGGCTGGGCGAGCTTCGGATAGCCGGTGCCTGGCAGGCGAATGCCAACCGGCGCGCCCCTGGCCATCCAGTAGGCATAGGTTTCAAGTGCCGTTAGGACCGGATCGCCAAGCGGCGGTGCCTTGCCGTTCTCGCTGTAATTAAAGCAGCCCTGGATGCGCTCAGCGAAGGTATTGACCTGGCCGGTCTTCCTGCGATAGGCGGGATAGACCGTATAGGCACCCCAAAGCGGTGCCGAGTCAGCGCGGCGACCCGCGTCCAGATGACAGCTGACGCAATTGATCGGGCTGCCGACATATTGCTTCGCAAGCTCTGACGTATGCAGAAAAAGGGCCTCGCCTTTCCGCACTTCCCGGCCAAAATCATCGTCTGCGATACTCGACTCCTCTGCGGGGCGAAAAGCCGATGGCGGAACTGCGTTCAAAGGCGCAGCGCTCGATGATGAACTGGCACCTGCGAGCGCTGAATCAGGAGCATTCGCAAAATAGGCGGCGACATCGTCGATGTCCGCGCTGGAGAGCCGACGGGCGATCGTTGCCATCAAACCAAGGGGTCCGCCCGGCCGGTCCTGGTGCTTCCAGGCGAGGAGCTGCGCGCGCAGGTAGCTTGCCTGCTGGCCCCAAAGGGGCGGGATGTGAGGGCCGACACCGAGCACGCCCTGGCCGTGGCACTGAACGCAGCCGGGCACGTCGTTGTCCCACTTGCCCCGCAGCGCGAGCCATGCGCCGCGCTGCTGCGGCCGCACTGCATCGGGCACTTCGACGTTCACCTTCGCCGGTGCTTGAAGACCCGAGTAATAGATCGAAAGCGCCTCGCGCATCTCCGCAGTCAAGCCCCTCGCCATCGACTGCATCGAAGCGTTCCTGCGCTCACCGCGAGCAAAGGCATCGAGCTGATCCTGCAGATACGATTGCGGCAGCGCCGCAAGCCGCGGCGCAGCCATCGTCTCGTTGCCCTCGCCAGAAGACCCGTGGCACGCGCTGCAGGTCGCAATGACCGTCGCAGGCGGCGCCTCTTGCAAGCTCGCGCGTGCGGCGAGGGCGACTGCATCCGCCCCGAACTCACCCAGAAGAAAGAGAAAGACGACCCAAGCGAGCCCGCCGAGCTGGCTCATAGGCGCTGAAACATGACCTTGTCGACGAAACACCAGCCCCACGACTCACCGGGCTCGATCGATTTCATCAATGCGTGATTGCTTGCCTTGAAGTGGGCCGTCGCGTGCTTGCCTTCCGAGTCGTCACAGCAACCGACATGTCCACAGGTCAGACACAGTCGCAGATGCACCCAGCCTTGACCCAGCGCCTCGCATTCCTCGCAGCCCTCGGTGCGTTTGCCGTGCGTCTTGATCTGGTCGAGATGCGTGCAGGTCGTGTTCACGTCCGAGTCCTGGAATACTTCAGGCGGCAACCGAAGCCAGGTAATCGTGCAGGGCCTGGACTGCAATCGAGCCTTCGCCAACGGCTGCGGCCACGCGCTTGACCGAGCCGCAGCGCACATCGCCAACGGCAAAAACGCCAGGGCGGCTGGTTTCGAGGGCATGAGGCGCGCGCGACAGCGGCCAGTCGTGCGGACCCAGCGACGCCCCGGTCAACACGAACCCGTCGGCATCGAGCTTGACACATCCACCCAGCCATCCTGTATTGGGTTGCGCTCCGAGAAAAAGAAAAACGTTTGCAATTTCCCTCTCCTCGATCGCGCCATCTTGCCGCCGCCATCGAATCTTTTCAAGTCGCGAAGTGCCGATCAGTTCGATGATTTCGGTCCCTGCGAGCAATGTGATGTTAGGCATCGCCTCGATGCGCTGAATCAGGTAGCGCGACATGCTCGCTGCGAGGTTCTGACCACGAACAATGACATGCACGTGGCGAGCCAGCGACGACAGGAACACTGCGGCTTGTCCGGCCGAATTGCCGCCGCCGACAACCGCGATATCTTCGCCCAGGCAAAGATTGCCTTCCATGAACGAGGCCCCGTAGTAGATGCCCTGGCCTTCGAACTGCTCAAGGTTCGCTAGCACCGGCTTGCGATAGCGCGCACCTGTGGCAATCACCATCGAGCGCGCATGAATGTGCTGCTGATCATCAAGCGTCAAGTCAAAGCCGCGCTCGGCGTTGCAAGCAAGACTGGTCACCTCGATCGGAACGGCGACTTCGGCACCGAACTTGCGGGCCTGGGAAAGCCCTCGCCCGGCCAGCGCCTGTCCGGAAATTCCAGTCGGAAATCCAAAGTAGTTTTCTATTTTCGAGCTCGAACCTGCCTGCCCGCCAGGTGCCTGCGAATCCAGAACGATCACCTTCAGGCCTTCTGAGGCAGCGTACACGGCAGCGGCGAGCCCGGCGGGCCCGGCGCCGACGACGGCCAGATCAAAGCGGCGGCCTTCAAGCGAATCAGGACTAATCCCGATCGCGTCTGCAACCTGACGAATCGATGGCCGCCGAAGCACGCCGCCGCGAGGATCGATGACCGCAGGGAGGTCGTCAAGGCTTAGCGCGAAACGCTGCAACAGCTCGGCGGTGTCCGAATGTTCGTCGACGTCGAAGTAGGCGACCGGCTGGCCGTTGCGGGCGAGAAATTCGCGCAGCCGGAAGGTATCCGATGAATGCCGTGAACCAATCATGGTGACGCCGCCGCCATGGACGTCCTGGATGAACGCGACGCGTCTTAGGATGAAGGCGCGCATGATCAATTCGGAAAGCTCGGCCTCAACGATGACCAGCGTGCGCAACGACGCCTCGTCGATCACGATGGCCTCGGTATCGAGGCTGACCTTCCCCGTCGCAATTGCTGCGCGACCAGCAAGTGTGCCGACTTCGCCGGTAAATACGCCCGGACCGTCGGTGACGACGTGATGTGGCCCATTGACGCCACCGCGCTCGATGGCGATCGCTCCCGAGACGATGACATACATCGGTACGTGCCGATCGCCTTCACGAAACAGCACTTCGCCGGCTTTGAACCGACGACGCTCGCCATAACGCGTGAGGATCTCGAACTGGGCCTCGCTTAGCGTCGGGAAAATCTGGTGACGGCGATCGTTTGAGTTTTCTGGCCGCTTGGCTTCGATCGAATCGGGCATGCACATCCCCAGACGCAGGCCACAGGCAACCTGCCGCTGACCCCAAGAAGGTCATGCTATCGCAAAATTCGCCGCTCGCGGCTTAACGGGAAATCCGGCGCGCTGCCATGCCCGACCCCCAGGTGCGCGATCAGGCACGCATGCGGCCGCGATTGCGGCATCTGCGCGGGCCGATGGGGAAGCAGGGTCGCCTAGCCGCGGGTTGCAAGCGAGCGACGCTGCTGCTTGCCCCATGTATTGGCTCCGCTTAGAAACGCGAGCCATCCCCAGGTTGCACCAAGGTGGCGAAGGATCTGAAAACTGAAGGGCTCGGCGATCGCGGCAAGGACCGCAATCGCCATGCGGCCGCGCGTCTTGTTGCCGATCCAGCGGCGATAGGCGAAAACGGAATAGGCGTGATAGGCAAGATCGATGCCGATCTTGCAACCGATCACCAAGCCTACCGGAATCAGTACCGCGACTCGTCCGGTGGCGATGTAATAAAACAGAAGAAAGAGCGCCGAAAGCCCGAAGATCGGCTGTACCGTGTCAAACGCCTTGACCGGCAACATGAGTGTTCCAAGCCAGCCGTAGCGTCGATCCCCAACCATCTCGCGATACCAGAACTGGGTTTGCAGGAATCCGCCAAACCAGCGCCTGCGCTGGCGCAAGAATGCGGCGATGTTGGCTGGCGCGTCGGTATAGGCAAAGGCGTTGCCAAGCACGCGTGAGCGCCAGTCAAGCCCCGAGAGCACGGCGTACCTTCGCATGCGATGGATCAGCTCATAGTCTTCAACCAGGCAATCGACATCGAATCCACCCACGTTCAGCAATGCGCTGCGCCGAAAGCTCGCGAAAGCGCCGGAAATCAGCAGCAATGAATCAAGGCGCATCCATGCGTAGCGCGACAGGAAGTTGCGGATGTACTCGTAGTGCTGAAACCATTGGAACACCCGGCCCTCGACCGAGCGCGGACACACCGGCGCCAATACGCCGGTCGCAGCCACAAGTTCGGGCTCTGACTCGAAGGCGTGGTTCACTGCCGCCAATGCGCCCGCGTCAAGCAGCGTATCGGCATCCACCGTGACGATGACTTCGGTATCCATCAACAGCATCGCGGCATTGAGCGCACTCGCCTTGCCAGCGCCTGGCAGGCGCAGCCAGACGAGCGTGGTGGCACCGGCGGTCACCGTCGCTGACTCCCCCATCGCGGGCACGCGAAAGCCGTACTGACGGGTGAGCACACCTTCTGAGCCGTCGGTCGAGCCATCATCGGCAAGCACGATGACATCGGCAGGCATCTGTTGCGCGAGAAGCGCGTCGATCGTGACCTTGAGCACGCCGGCTTCGTTTTTCGCGGCAACGATCACGCCAAGGCGCAGCCGCGCCGGGGTGGGAGCTGGCACCTGCCGGCTGCGCAAGAGCGGCAGGCTTTGCCAGAACACGAAAAGCAGGAGCAACGTGTCGTAAATCACGTAAGCCACACCGGTCGACCAGGCCGCGAGCCCCTTGAAGAAGAAAGCCGCCGCAAAAAGCGCGCACCAAAGGCCGATCACGATGACGTGAATCAGGCGGGATGCAATGGGAATGGGACGAGGGCTAAAGCGCGGCGAACTGGACTCGAACGCCTCGAGTTGGGTTTGCATGAAAACTCACGACGATGACGAAGGGGGGCGTCATCAGGCTAAAATAGGATGGGAAGTTGCATCGCTCGCGTCGCCCGCACGGCAACCGATGTCTGGCTACTATAGCCTACGCTGGCGCGAGAAGTTGCGTGTTGCCCACGCTTGCAACGAAGCGTTACGCATTTGCAGGGACATCAGATGCAGAATTCGGAATTTGTCAGGCGCTATTCGACCGTCGCCATCGCCTTGCACTGGGTGATCGCGGTGCTGATCGCGGTCAATGTCTGTCTTGGCATTGGCAGCGACTACGTCCCGGACGAATCCGTGCGAACTGTCATCGATTTGCACAAGTCGATCGGCATTACCGTCCTCGGGCTCGCCATCATGCGCCTGCTCTGGCGCGTGTTTCACCGCCCGCCGGAGTTTCCGCGCGACATGCCCAAGTGGGAGAGAAAAGGCGCGCACGCGGCCCACTTCCTGCTCTATGTCCTGATCTTTTTTCTGCCGCTTTCGGGCTGGATGCACGACTCGGCGTGGAAGGACGCAGCGACCCATCCGATGCACCTGTTCAACGTCATTCCGTGGCCTCGCATCGGTTTCATCGAGCACATCGAGCCTGGTGAGCGCGAGCGTCTGCACGACCAGTTCGGCGCGCTGCACACCTATCTTGGATACGCGCTTTACCTGCTATTTGCCGCCCATGTGCTTGGCGCGCTGAAGCATCAGTTGCTGGATCATCAACCGGAACTGCAGCGCATGTGGCCAAAAGGCAAGGGCGAGCATGGTGTCTAGGCAGTCGCCACGCGCAATATCAGCTTGCCGAAGTTTTCACCATTGAAGAGCTTAAGCAGGGTATCGGGGAATGCATCGATACCGTCGACCACGTCTTCAAGCGAGCGCAGGCGGCCGTCTTTCATCCAGCCGCCAATGGCCTGGATGGCTTCACCAAAGCGCGGCGCGTAATCGAAGACCACCATGCCCTCCATGCGCGCGCGATTGACCAGCAGCGACAGATAATTGGCAGGGCCCTTGATTGCAGAGGTCGAGTTGTACTGCGAGATTGCGCCGCAAATCACTATGCGCGCATGGCGGTTGATTTTCGTAAGCACAGTGTCGAGGATCTCGCCCCCGACATTGTCAAAGTAGACATCGACACCGTCGGGACAGTGCGTCTTTAAGCCCTCCCGCAGCGTGCCGGCCTTATAGTCGATACAGGCGTCAAATCCCAGTTCCTTGACGACGAATTCGCACTTTTTGGCACCGCCTGCGATTCCAACCACGCGGCAGCCCTTGATTTTCGCGATCTGGCCCACGGTTTGCCCTACCGCACCTGCTGCTCCTGAGACGACGACGGTCTCGCCGGCGTTGGGCCTGCCGACATCCAACAGACCGAAGTAAGCCGTCATTCCCGGCCCGCCCAATGCGTTGAGCCACTTCTCGATGGGCGCAAGTGCCGTGTCGACAGGCCGCATGGCGGCGCCCTTGAGTCCGGTGCGGTCAAGTTTCAGGTACTGCTGCACGCCATACCATCCGGCGAGATGCATGCCAGCGGGAAATTCGGCGATGTTCGAGTCAACCACGATGCCGATTCCATTGGCCCGCATGACTTCACCAATGCCAACCGGTGCGATATAGCTTCTGCCCTCGTTCATCCAGCCGCGCATGGCAGGATCAAGCGAGAGCGACAACGTCTTGATCAACACTTCGTCTTCTGCGGGCGAAGAAAGGCTCTCGGTCGTTATGTGCCAGTCCGTGGCTCGCGGCAGGCCGACCGGGCGCGCCGCGAGCCGCACCTGCTTGTTCGAATACGTTGCGTCCATCGCCAGCCTCCTTCATTGAACGCGGTCAGCGCGAGGCGCGATCGAGCCTTGCCACGCCGCCCATGTAGGGGACGAGAGCCTTGGGCACCGTCACCGAGCCGTCAGCCGCCTGATAGTTCTCAAGAATCGCAACAAGCGTGCGGCCAACGGCCAGGCCCGAGCCGTTTAACGTGTGCACCAGCTCCATGCGGCCTTCTGCATTGCGAAAACGCGTGCCCATTCGGCGCGCCTGGAACGCTTCGCAGTTGGAAAGCGACGAGATTTCGCGGTAGCAGCCTTGCGAGGGTATCCAGACCTCGAGATCGTAGGTTTTTGCCGCGGTAAATCCAAGGTCGCCGCCGCAAAGCTGCATGACGCGATAAGGAAGCTCAAGGCGTCTTAGCACCGCCTCGGCATGGCCACGCATGGCCTCGTGCGCGGCATACGATTGATCGGGCGCGGTGATCTGCACCAACTCGACCTTGTCGAACTGATGCTGGCGAATCATGCCGCGCGTGTCGCGTCCGGCGCTGCCGGCCTCCGAGCGGAAGCAAGGCGTATGCGCGGTCAGCATCACAGGAAGGCGTGCTGCGTCCAGAATGTCGCCGCGCACGACATTGGTCAGGCTGACCTCGGAGGTTGGGATCAGGTAGAGGAGTTCGTCTTCACCCTCGTGACCTCCTTTCTTGACAGAAAAAAGGTCGGCCGCGAACTTGGGCAGCTGCCCCGTGCCATACAGCGTTTCTGCATTGACAATGTAGGGTGTGTAGCATTCGGTATAACCGTGCTCGCCGGTGTGCATGTCAAGCATCAGTTGTGCGATTGCCCGATGCAGCCTCGCGATCTGTCCGCGCATCATGGTAAAGCGCGCGCCAGCCAGCTTCACGCCGGCGGCAAAATCAAGTCCGAGCGGCTCGCCAACGTCAACATGATCGCGCGGCTCGAAGTCGAACTGCGGTGGTGAACCCACTCTTGCAAGCTCGATGTTATCGGCAGCGGAATTGCCTTGCGGAACGCTTTCGTGGGGCAGGTTCGGCACTGCCGAGAGCATCGCCTGCAGGCTCTCCTGGATGCCCTGCAATTGAGCCTCAAGCGCCTTGAGCGAGGCGGGGACCAGGCCGGCTTCGGCCAACAGCGCACTCGCATCTTGCCCTTTCGACTTGGCATTGCCAATCTCCTTGGCAAGTGCATTGCGCCGCGCTTGCAGGTCCTCCTTTTCGGTCTGAACGCGCTTGCGCTCATTTTCGAGGGTCTCGAACTCCGCTTGCGGGAAAACGAATCCGCGCACGGCGAGCCTTTCGACAACGCGCGGCAAGTCTTTTCGAAGGGTTTGGATATCAAGCATGCAGAACTCCTAGAACGCAACTCTCGGCGGGCCATGCGGCCGGTGGCTACAGGGGAGGTCGTCAGGAGCGAAAAAAGTCCGCGACCCCGATGGGAGATCGCGAAGTCCTGCAGGGAAATTGCGCAAAAAGGTTCATGGCAGCTGCGGTAAGTGTGCCATTTTGCCCTGCCTTGTTGCCCGCATGCAACCGCGACCGAAGCTTAACCGTCGTCCTTGGCCTTTTCATCGAGCTTGCGCAAGTGCTCAAGCTTGTCTGCGATCTGGCTCTCGAGTCCGCGCGCGACCGGCACATACCAGCCTGGCTCGTCCATCCCTTCCGGAAGGTAGCTCATTCCAGCAGCGTAGGCCTCGGGCTCGTCGTGTGCGTAGCGATAATTTTCGCCGTGGCCCTGCGCTTTCATCAACTTGGTGGGTGCATTGCGCAGGTGATTGGGCACTTCGCGCGATTTGTCCGTATGAACAAACGCGCTCGCCGCATTAAATGCCTTGTATCCGGCATTGCTTTTTGCCGCCATGGCCAGATAGATCGTCGCCTGGGCCAGGGCGAGCTCGCCTTCTGGCGAGCCCAGGCGTTCGTAGGTCTGCGCCGCGTCGTTGGCAATCTGCATGGCGCGCGGGTCAGCCAGACCGATATCCTCCCAGGCCATGCGAACGATGCGCCGCGCCAGGTAGCGCGGGTCTGCGCCGCCATCGAGCATGCGCGTAAGCCAGTAAAGGGCAGCGTCCGGATGCGAGCCGCGTACCGACTTGTGCAACGCTGAAATCTGGTCGTAGAAGTTATCACCGCCCTTGTCAAAACGCCGCCCGCCAGGCATGAGTGAGTGCTCGATGAAATCACGGTCAATGTGCCTGGTCGCAGTCTGAAGCGCCGCGCCTTGCGCCTGCTCAAGAAGATTGAGCAGGCGCCGCGCGTCGCCGTCGGCATAGGCCACAAGCGCATCGACTGCGCTGTCATCCAGCTCAATGGTGCCAAGCGCGACCTCTTTTGCCCGTGCGACAAGCTGTCGAAGTTCCGCCTCGCTTAACGATTTGAGGACGTAGACCTGCGCCCTCGAAAGCAGCGCGGCATTGACTTCGAAGGACGGGTTCTCCGTCGTGGCACCGATGAAAGTGATAAGGCCGGACTCGACGAAGGGCAACAGCGCATCCTGCTGGGCCTTGTTGAAACGATGAATCTCATCGACAAAAAGGATCGTCGCGCGCTCGCGATGGGCAAGCGAAGCGCGCGCTGTCTCGATGGCCTGGCGGATCTCCTTGACCCCGGCGAAGACCGCCGAGAGCGCGATGAATTCAGCATCAAAGGCATGTGCGGCGAGCCTTGCGATGGTCGTCTTGCCAACGCCAGGCGGACCCCACAGGATCATCGAGTGGGGTTTTTTCGAGGCGAAGCTTAGCTGCAGCGGCTTGCCGGGGCCAAGCAAATGGGCCTGGCCGATGACATCGTCAGGCGATGCCGGCCGCATTAGTTCGGCAAGCGGTGCGCGCGGTTGGGCGGGAAACAGCTCAGTCATGGCCAGCCGGGCTCAAAGGCAGAACGCAGACCATGCACAAGGCACCTTCAACACCGCTTAATTGTTGAGGACATCCGCGCCCTTGGGAGCGACGAAATGAAAGGTGTCGGCACCAACCTGGCCGTTATGGACGATGTTGGAAAATGTCAGCATCGTGCTCTGGCCAAGAGCGTCCCTGATTGCCATCGCGGCAAGATCGCTCGCTCGAAAGCCGATATCGATGGTCTGAAAGGTCGTGTCGTGCGTCTTCGGCGTAGCCTCAACCCATTCGAGGCCATCGTGGGGAGCAATTTCCTTCAGGTCGAAATTGCTCTCAAGGCGGTTGTCGCCAAAGAGGATTGCAGCAGGCGTGGAGCCAAGCGCGTCGTGCAACTGCCGCACGGTCGCCTGGTTCAGATCCTGGTCATACACCGTGAGCGTCTTGCCATCGGCGACGAGCACCTGCTGGTAAGGCTTCTGGTAGGTCCAGCGAAACTTGCCAGGACGTGCAAAGACGAAGCTGCCGCTGCTCTTGGTTGTCTTGCCCGACGGTGCAGTGACGGTTTGCTCGAAGGTTCCGCTTGCGCTTTGAAACTGCTCGACGAAATGATGCAGGTCATCAAGCGCACCGGCCATGCACATTGCAGGTGAAAACGCGAGGTTGCCAAGCAGCAGGAATGTCACCGACAGGGCGGCACCTTGCTTTCCGACCGATGTGCATTTTCTTCGTGCCATGAAAACCTCGGAGAATTGGCTTGATGCGGTTTGGAGTCAAACTGCCAGCGAATCGTTCAAACGGCCATGAAATGGGCCTGCCTAATCGTCGCGCTTGGGCGTGAGAATTTCGCGATTGCCGTTACTTTGCATCGCCGAAACCAGGCCGGATTGCTCCATCTGTTCGAGTAGCCGTGCGGCACGGTTGTAGCCGATGCGCAACTGCCTTTGCACGAACGAGATCGACGCACGCCGACTCTTGACCACGACCTCTACCGCCTGGTCGTAGAGGGGGTCAGCCTCCCCTTGAGGCGCATCGCCAGGCGCTGCGGCATCGAGATCGTCAAGCGAGCCGCCTTCAAGGATGCCTTCGATGTAGTTGGGATCGCCTTGCTGCTTCAAGTATTCGACGGCATGAACTTCGTTGTCCGCGACAAATGCGCCATGAACGCGCTGCGGCAAGCCGCTGCCGGGGGGCAGGTAGAGCATGTCTCCCATGCCCAGTAGAGCCTCTGCGCCCTGTTGGTCGAGAATCGTGCGGCTGTCGATTTTTGACGACACCTGAAATGCGATGCGCGTTGGGATATTGGCCTTGATCAGCCCGGTAATCACGTCAACGCTCGGGCGCTGCGTCGCCAGAATCAGGTGGATGCCGGCAGCGCGCGCCTTTTGCGCAATGCGCGCGATCAGTTCTTCCACTTTCTTGCCCACCACCATCATCAGATCGGCGAGCTCGTCGATCACGACGACGATGACAGGCAGGCGGTCAAGGGGCTCGGGCGCCTCGGGGGTCAGGCTAAACGGATTGGGGATATGTTCTTCGCGCTCCTGCGCATCGGCGATCTTGGCGTTATAGCCATTGAGATTGCGCACACCCAGCTTTGACATCAGCTTGTAGCGCCGCTCCATCTCGCCTACGACCCAGTTGAGCGCATGGCCGGCCTGGCGCATGTCGGTGACAACCGGGGCGAGCAGGTGGGCGATGCCCTCATAGGTGCTCATCTCGAGCATCTTCGGGTCGATCATGATGAGGCGGACCTGGTTGGGGTCGGCCTTGTAGAGCAAGGACAGGATCATCGCGTTAATGCCGACCGACTTGCCACTGCCTGTTGTCCCGGCGACAAGCAGGTGCGGCATCTTGGCGAGGTCGGCTACAACCGGATGACCGGCGATGTCCTTGCCAAGCGCCAAGGTCAGAAATGAGTGGCTGTCGTGGTAGACCTGCGAACCCAGGATTTCCGACAGGCGCACCGCCTGGCGTTTCGGATTGGGCAGCTCAAGGCCCATGGTGGTCTTGCCCGGAATGGTTTCCACAACGCGGATGCTGACAAGCGACAGTGCGCGCGCCAGGTCCTTGGCGAGATTGACGATCTGGCTGCCCTTGACGCCGATCGCGGGCTCGATCTCATAGCGGGTGATGACAGGGCCCGGATAGGCCGCCATGACCTGTACGTCAACGCCAAAATCCTTCAGTTTCTTCTCGATCAAGCGCGACGTGAACTCGACCGTTTCGGCACTCACGGTTTCCTGCCGCTCAGGCGGCGGTGCAAGCAGCGACAACGGCGGCAGGTCGGATTCTGGAATGTCGGCAAAAAGCGGCACCTGGCGCTCCTTGGCCACGCGTTCTGACTGGGGCACGCCAACAACCTGGGGCTCGATGCGAATCGGGGGCGCCTCGGTCTGGCGCTGGCGCTCATGCGACAGCGATTCTTCGCGCTGGATCGCTGCGACCTCGCCCACGCGCCGGTCTTCCTTGGCTTCCTTGCTGCGCTTAAGGCGCTCGATGACGAATTCGAGCGCGGCCCCGACACGCTCGGCAATCGACAGCCACGACCAGCCGGTAAAAAGGCTGAAGCCCACGGCAAGCAGGACCAGAAGTGCGAGCGTGCCGCCGGTAAAGCCCAGGGCATGGGTGACGCCCTTGGCGGTCAGGCTGCCGATCACGCCTCCGGGTGCAAGCGGCAGTGCTGCACGAAGGCTGTACAGGCGCAAAAACTCGATGCCGCTGCTTGCCACAATCAGCACGCAAAAGCCGCCGACGCGGACCCAGACGAGCTCGCGCGGGGGCGCCTGATTGCCATGCTGTGCCTCGCCTGCAAGTTGCTGGTAGCCGGCAATGACACGGCTCGCGCAAAAGACCACCCACCAGTAGGCCGACAGGCCGAAGACGTAGAGCAAGAGGTCCGCAAGATAGGCGCCGAGCCGGCCGCCCCGGTTCATGAGCGTTGCGACGTAGCCAGTTTGCGACCAGCCGGGATCGCTTTTGTGATAGGTCGCAAGAATCAGGAGGAGATAGACCGCAAGTGCTGCAAATAGCAGCCAGCGGGCTTCCTTCAAGAGGCGCTGCGCGCGCCCCGCGTGCCGATGCAAGAGGGGTTCTGGCGACATTGCAGCTTTGACCATGGCGCTATTATCGCTCAGGCCACAAAGCGGCCGCCAAAAAGGCGCGTGCGGGACTTCCCGCGGTGCTCAGTAATGGGCGCTTCGGTTTTCGTGCAAAACGAAGGAACCGTCGGGCTGCGCGACGATGAAGCCGTCGGTTTCGAGTCCCTTCATGACGCGGCTGACCATCTCGCGCGAGGCGCCGATCATCTTGGCGACGTCCTGGCGCGGCAGCTTGTCACGCAGCACGCGACGGTCGCCCTCGACTTCGGAGAATTCGAGCAGCACCCGCGCAACACGTCCGTAGACATCAAGGAGCGCGAGGCTTTCGATTTTGCGATCGGCCTCGCGCAAACGCTTGACGAGGCCACGCATGATGAGCGTCGCCATTTCGGTGTTGCTGGCGAGGCAGTTGCGAAAGTCCTCCTTGTTCATGGTCAGGAATTCACAGGTCTCAAGGGTAACGACCGTGGCCGAACGGGGCTGGTCGTCGATTAAGGCCATCTCGCCAAAGAATTCACCCGAGCCAAGCACCGCGAGAATCACCTCCTTGCCTTCGGCATCAGACATCTGCACCTTGGTGCGCCCGGACAAAATCAGATAAAGCGACTGGCTCATTTCTCCCGCAGAAAACACCGAGCGGCCCTTGGCCACGGTCTTTCGGATCACCACGCGCGCGAGCAACTCCAGCTGGGTCGGCTCGAGCACCGAGAAGAGCGGCACGCGCCGTAGCAACTCCAGATTGTCCTGCGGTGAATGCTCTCTCAAGTGAGGTCTCCTTGGCCAGCCTATAATCTTATCGAAATCAAGCCGCCTCGGGGGCCCGAATTGACGCCCGACGAGACTTAGGCCCGCCAACACATTCTTTTTTTTCGCCAGTCTATTCCATGCCCCCTGTAAAACACTGCCGCGTCCTGATTCTGGGTTCCGGCCCCGCGGGTTATTCCGCCGCGGTCTATGCTGCGCGCGCCAATCTCAAGCCAGTCCTTCTCACTGGTCTTGCCCAAGGCGGCCAGTTGATGACGACAACCGAAGTCGACAACTGGCCTGCAGACGTGATGGGCGTACAAGGCCCGGAACTGATGGCGCGCTTTCAGGCCCACGCGGAGAGATTCAAGACCGAAATCATCTTCGATCACATTCATACGGCGCTACTTCGCGAGAAGCCCGTGCGCCTTGTTGGCGATGCCGGCACGTACACGTGCGATGCACTCATCATCGCCACCGGTGCATCGGCAATGTACCTTGGCCTGCCCTCGGAGGAAGCCTATATGGGTCGCGGTGTTTCCGGATGCGCGACCTGTGATGGTTTTTTCTATCGTGGCCAGCCGGTGGCCGTCGTGGGCGGTGGCAATACCGCGGTGGAAGAAGCGTTGTACCTGTCCAACATCGCAAGCCATGTGACGGTCATCCATCGGCGCGACAAGTTTCGCGCGGAACCGATTCTAATCGATCGCCTGCTTGAAAAGCAGGCCCAGGGTCAGGTGACGATTCACTGGAACCATACTGTTGACGAAGTCCTTGGAGACGCAAGTGGTGTCAACGGCATCCGGCTGCGCTCGAGGGACACCGAGCACACTTCGGATCTCGCCCTCTCGGGTGTTTTCATCGCCATCGGCCATCGACCCAATACCGAGCTTTTCGAAGGCCAGCTCGACATGAAAAACGGCTATATCGTGACGCGCTCGGGTCTCTTGGGAATGGCCACGGCAACGAGTATTGAAGGTGTCTTTGCCGCAGGTGACGTGCAAGACCACGTCTATCGTCAGGCCGTCACAAGCGCTGGCACCGGCTGCATGGCCGCCCTTGATGCACAACGCTATCTCGAGAGCCTCGAGGACTAGACAGGGCGTTCCCTCATGCGCGCCAAACGCAGCCCCCTGGATTCGCTTGACTCATTGCGCGAGGAGCTGGCGAAAAAGGCGCTTGCCGATGCCAAGGCCGCCAAGCCCGGCGCCAAAACACGAGGCGTTCTCGACCTTGAACGTCAGCTCTTCATCGAACACGTGAAAGATGTGCGCCCGCTTGTTGCAAGTGGCCGCGTTGCGCCGCCTGCAAGCGACGTCAAGCCGGTTGCGCGCCAGCGCGCGCTCGACGAGGCCAGGGCGCTTGCCGAATCGCTATCGGACGCCGTCGACGGCGATGCGCTGCTTGAGACCGACGACCTTCTGTCTTGGCGACGCACGGGGATTTCAGCCGATATCGTGAGAAAACTGCGGCGCGGCGAATGGGTCGTTCAGGCCGAACTCGACCTGCACGGCTTAAGGCGCGACGAAGCGCGCCTTGAGGTCTCCGAATTCCTGCGTGCGAGCATCAAGCGCGGACTTCGCTGTGTGCGCGTGATCCATGGCAAGGGGCTTGGCTCGGCCGGCGGGCAGCCGGTTCTGAAGGCAAAAGTGCGCGGCTGGCTGGCGCAAAGGGACGAAGTCCTTGCCTTTTGCCAGGCGCGCGCGAAAGACGGGGGCAGCGGCGCCCTGATGGTGCTGCTGCGTCCTGCACGCAAGCCCTAGGCAACCGCCTCGGCAGGTTGCTTGAGCAAGAGCGCCAGGATCTCGGCGATCTCGCGGCGCATGCGGCGACGATCAACGATCATGTCAATTGCACCTTTGGCCTGCAAGAACTCGGAACGCTGAAAGCCGTCGGGCAATTTTTCGCGCACGGTCTGCTCGATCACGCGCGGCCCGGCAAAGCCGATCAGGGCACGCGGCTCGGCCATGACGACATCGCCCATGAAAGCGAAGCTCGCCGAAACCCCGCCCATGGTGGGATCGGTCAAAACCGAGATGTAAGGCAGGCGCGCCTGCGACAGGCGCGTGAGCATGCTGGTCGTCTTGCCCATCTGCAACAGCGAGAACAGGCCTTCTTGCATGCGTGCGCCGCCGCTTGCCGTGATGCAGATGAAGGGAACCTTCTGCTCGAGCGCGTTCTGTACGCCGCGAACGAAGCGCTCGCCCACGACCGAGCCCATGGTCCCTGCCATGAAATCGAATTCGAAGCAGGCGACGACCACAGGTACGGTCTGGATCGCCCCGCCGATGACCACCAGGGCGTCGGTCTCGCCGCTGCTTTCCATCGCATCCTTGAGCCGCTCGGCGTATTTCTTGGAGTCCTTGAACTTGAGAGGATCAAGCGGCAGGGTCTCCTGTCCGATCTCGTAACGCCCCTCCGCGTCGAGCAGCGCATCAAGGCGTGCACGCGCGCCGATGCGCATGTGAAATTCGCATTTGGGGCAGACGTTGAGATTCTTTTCCAGATCGGTCTTGTAGAGCACGGCCTCGCAGCTTGGACACTTGATCCAAAGGCCCTCTGGCACAGTCTTCCTGTGCGCCGAGTCGATGCGCTGAATTCGCGGTGGCAGCAGCTTTTCGATCCAACTCATTGTGTCTCCATTGGGGCGCCATCGATCGCCACACGAAAGCCGCGCATCAATGCTTCGATGGCGCGCGCACCCTCGTGCGGCGCATGGGCTTCAAGTTCGGTGATTATTCTACTGCCGATCACGACCGCATCGGCAAGCGACGCCACGGCGGCCGCGCTCTTGGCATCGGAAATGCCGAATCCTACGCCAATTGGCAGGGTCAGGCGCTGGCGCAGCGCGGGAAGGCGCAAGGCGATGTCGGCAAGATCGATATGGGCCGCACCGGTCGTGCCCTTCAGGCTGACGTAATACACATAGCCAGACGCGATCGAGGCAATCAGCTCGATGCGCTCGGGCCTTGTCGTTGGCGCCACCAGAAAGATCGCGTCCATGCCATGGGCAGACATGAGTTTTGCAAACGGCTTGCATTCCTCAGGCGGATAGTCGACGACAATCACGCCGTCGACGCCCGCTTGCGCTGCGTCTCGAACAAAGGTTTCAAGCCCCATGCGTTCGATCGGATTGGCATAACCCATGAGCACCAGTGGCGTCACGGTGTCGTGAAGGCGGAATTCGCGCACGAGTTCGAGCACCTGCCTAAGCGAGGTGCCAGACTTGATGGCGCGCTCGGCAGCGCGCTGGATCACAGGACCATCGGCCATCGGATCTGAAAACGGCACACCCAGTTCGAGGACGTCGGCACCGCCTGCGACCAGTGCATGCAACAGTGCAACCGTGACATCCGGGTGGGGGTCGCCTGCGGTGATGTATGGAATCAGGCCTCGACGCTTGGCCGCACCCAGCTTTCTGAAACAATCGGCGATGCGGGTACTCACGACAATTCCTCCAGCGCGCTTGCGACGATGTGCAGATCCTTGTCGCCGCGTCCTGAGAGGTTGACGAGAATCTGCACGTGCTTGTCAAGCGTGGGCGCGAGCTTCATGGCATGAGCAAGTGCGTGGCTCGACTCGAGCGCGGGAATAATGCCCTCGATGCGACACAGCGCCTGGAATGCGGCGAGCGCCTCCTTGTCTGTCGCTCCGACATATTCGGCGCGGCCGCTATCCTTAAGCCAGGCATGCTCGGGGCCGACGCCGGGATAGTCAAGGCCGGCGCTGATCGAATGGGTCTCGGCAATCTGGCCATGCTGGTCTTGCAGGAGATAGGTGCGGTTACCGTGCAAGACCCCCGGCACGCCTCGGCCAAGGCTCGCCGCGTGGCGAAGGGTGTCAAGACCGTCGCCCGCAGCTTCAACACCGATCAGGCGCACGCTTTTCATCGGCACGTAGTCATGAAAGATGCCCATGGCGTTGCTGCCGCCGCCGACACAGGCGATGACGATGTCCGGTTGCCGCCCTGTCAATTCCGGCATCTGCGTCAGGCACTCACGACCAACCACGGCGTTGAAGTCGCGCACCATCATCGGATACGGATGGGGGCCCGCCACCGTACCGATGATGTAGAAGGTGTCGTCAACGTGCGTGACCCAGTCGCGCATGGCTTCGTTGAGCGCATCTTTTAAGGTCTTCGAGCCTGACTCGACCGGCACCACCTCGGCGCCAAGCAGATGCATGCGTGCCACGTTTTGCGCCTGGCGCGCCATGTCCACCGAGCCCATGTAGACCACGCACTGCATGCCAAAGCGCGCAGCCACGGTGGCGCTCGCCACGCCGTGCTGGCCCGCCCCGGTTTCGGCAATGACGCGCCGTTTGCCCATTTGCCGCGCGAGCAGCGCCTGGCCGACGGTGTTGTTGATCTTGTGCGCACCGGTGTGGTTGAGATCTTCGCGTTTAAGAAAGATCTGCGCCCCGCCAAGCTCGGCTGAGAGCCGCGCTGCGTGGTAGATCGGGCTTGGCCTGCCAACGAAATGGCGTAACTCGTAGGCGAGCTCGGCCTGGAATGCCTGATCGACGGCACAACGCGCGTAGGCGTCGCGCAACTCGTCAAGGGCAGCGATCAGTGTTTCGGCGACGAAGCGGCCGCCATAGGGGCCAAAATGTCCGCGTCCGTCGGGGAGCGTTTCAGACGCACTTGCGCCTGGTTGGGCAATACCAATGTTCTGCATGGGAAAAGGCCTGGTGGATCAACTCGCATCAGCCTGCGCGACGGCAGCAAAGAAGGCGCGCAGGCGCTCGCGGTCCTTGATGCCGGGGGATGCCTCCACACCTGAGGAAACATCCACTGCATAAGGCCTAACGCTGGTGATCGCGCCAGCGACGCTTTGCGCGTTCAAGCCACCACTTAAAACGACCCGAGGCGCGAGCTCGGCGGGAATGAGCGACCAATCGAATGCCTTTCCTGAGCCACCGAAAGAGGCGCTGTGCGAATCCAGGAGGATGGCCTGCGCGCCTCTATGACGATGGGCGAATTCTAGCAAATCGAGCCGGGAAGTGACGCGTGCCGCGCGCAGGTAAGGCCGGCCATAGCCCAGGCAGTCCTCTGGCGCCTCGTCGCCGTGAAACTGCAGCATCGACAGATGGCCGCTGCCAAGCGCCGCCAGGATCTCCTCGCGGCTGGCGTTGACGAGAAGGCCCACGCTGGCCACAAAAGGCGGCAGGCCCTCGGTCAGTTGCCGCAAAAGCGCTGGCGCGACAAAGCGCGGACTGCCCGGCCAGAGCACAAAACCCAGTGCATCTGCGCCTAGCGCCACGGCCAATTCGACGTCTTCGCGCCGCGTCAGCCCACAAATCTTGATGCGCGTACGCTGTTGCCGCATCACATCGGCCTTCCGGCAAAACCCGGGTAGGCGGCCTCGATGCCCTCTGAAGGCGGCAGATCGAAGGATGTCGGATATTCCACTGCCGTCAGATACAGTCCATCGGGCATGAACGTCGGCGCCGCTAGCGAGCGCTCCCTTGACTCGAGCACCTGCGACAGCCAAGCGCCGCTCTGATCCCCTCGGCCGACCAGGATCAGCGAGCCGACGATGTTGCGCACCATGTGATGCAAGAAGGCGTTGGCATGGATGCGAAACACGATGAAATCGCCAAACTGCGCGGCGGCCAGTGCATGGATCACCTTGATGGCGGATTTCGCCTGGCACTCGGCACTGCGAAATGCCGAGAAATCATGCTCTCCCACGAGAAGCGATGCAGCCTGGTTGATGCGCTTCACATCGAGCTTGCGAAAGCTCCAGCCGGCGCGCGATGCAACCAGCGGTGAGCGTACCGGATGGCAGTACAGGACGTAGTGGTAGGTGCGCGAGATGGCGCCAAAGCGGGCATGAAAGGTGTCATCGACAGCATGGGCCCAGCGCACCGCAATCGACGGGGGCAGGTAGCGATTGACACCCCGCACCCAGCCGGTTGGCGGACGGACGCGGTCGGTATCGAAGTGCACGACCTGGGCCGTGGCATGCACACCGGCGTCGGTGCGCCCTGCCGCGTGGCATCGAAGCGGCTCATCGGCAAAGCGTGCGAGCGCCCCTTCAAGGCGATCCTGGACGGTGTTGCCGCCAGGCTGCGACTGCCATCCGGACCACGCGCGTCCATCGTACTGGACGCCAAGCGCGATCCGCTGCATGGCAGACGACGCCTGCGCTAGGCGAATGGAATCGGGCGTGGCCTGATCACGCCAGAGCGGACATCAGTTCGCGCGCCTTGCCGACCTGTGCCGCATCGCCATCCTTTAGCACCTCCTCGAGCAACTCGCGGGCACCGTCCTTATCGCCAATGTCACGATAGGCAATCGCGAGATCGAGCTTGGTGGCCATTTCCTGCCAGCGCGTGCCGGCATCCGCAGGGACTTGCGCGGTTTCGACCTCGCCGCTGTCAAGATCAAGCGATATGCCGCCAAAGGAAGGATCGATCTGGGTCGTCTCGACGCCAGAATGCGTCTTCTCAAACGACGTCGAGGATGAATTGGCGATCGGCGGTGGCACATCGAGATTGAAATCAATGTTCGGCGCTTCAAGCGGGGCAGCAGCGGGTTCGGGGCGCGGATTGGCAATGGTCGCAGTCATGGTCGGCAGCGTTGCATCGAAGCTCGGCATCGGGCTCGCGGCGGGCTTGGCCTTCGAATCGATGACGACCGTGCGCTCGTGCGGTGGCGTCGTCTCGGCAAGCGGCACGCTGCCAGAGAGGTCAAGGTCAAAGTCAAGCGGATTGGGACTTGCCGAATCCTTGGTCAAGATCATCGTCGAGGCAGTCGGATCGCTTGGCGCAGGATGGCTTGGCGGCGTCTCGGCAGCGGCGGCGGCGCCAAAGCCGAGGTCAAAATCAAGGTCCATGGCGCTTGGCGAGGGCTCAGGCGCGCGCGCCTGGGCATCTGGCATCGGCTCGGTCTTGGTCAGGTCAAGATCAAGGATCGGTTCAAGCGGTAGGGTGTTGGCAAAGGCCTGCCCGGATTGATCGCTATCGGTTGGGCGGTCAAATTGCGGCAGCGCAGTGGCCGCTGCGGCGCCTGCTGCGGCACCCGCGGCCGCTCCTGCGACCGCTCCGGCAACTGCAGCTGCAGATCCTGGCGCAAGCGTCTGGGTTTTCTCGAAAGCCGCGCTCGAGCCGCCTGCCATCGGTGCTGCAGGCGGACCTGAAGCGCGTTCTGCATCGCGGTAGAGCGGATTGGACGAATCAAAGCTCGCGCCAAGCGCGGCTGCGCGGCGCCAGTCCTCGCCCTGGCCGTTGCTCGATGCATAAAGCTCGCTTGCAATCGTCTCAAACGCCTTTGCGTCCTGACGCTTGGCGTAGATCTCCAAAAGCTTCAGGCGCACGGCCTGGCGATCGGGCTGGGCGCGCAAGGCTTCCTTCAGGATTTCCTCGGCCTGGGCGTCGCGACCGTAGGCGATATACACATCCGCCTCGGCAACCGGATCGACTTCATTGGTATCCATCTGGCCCGACAGCGGCACGAAGTTGGAATTGAAGCTGCTGTTGCTGGTATCGACGGATTGTCCGCCGGTCGTGCCGAACACCGAATTCGCGTGCAGGCCGCTCGTACCCGTCAGGATGCTGTCTTCGAACTTGGCAAAACGCTTGTTGCGGCGCAAACGGTAGACGAGATAGCCAATCAGAAGCAGCACGACGACGGCGAGCAGCCCGAACAGCGCCACCGTATTGCCAAGCAGGTCATCGAGGAAACCGCCTCCTGAGGGCGCAGGCGCCGGCTCGACAACGGGCGCCTTGGGCGCGGGGGCAGGCGCTGGTGCTGCCGGGCTCTGGTCTGCCTGGGCAGAAGCCGATGAAGCGGCGGGCGTCGCAGCAGCAACCGGCGCCGGTGCCGGGGCGGGTGTTGGCGCCGGCGCAGGAGCTGGAGCGGGCGTGGCAACGACGGCCACGGGCGGCGGCGGTGGCGGCGCAACCGGCGCTGGCGGCGGCGGTGGCGGGGCTACAGGCGCAGGAGCCGGCGCAGGGGCCGGTGTCGGGACTGCGCTGCGCGCAGCCTTGAGCTGGGCGTCCTTGGCTTCGGCCTGGCGTTGCAGGTCAGCGAGGTTCTGGTTCTTCAGTTCAAGCAGCTTTTGCAGGTCGGCAACGTTCTTCTCAAGGAGCTTGACGCGGTCACTGGACTCCTTCAGTGCACGATCCTTGACGGCCAGGTCCTCCGCACTGACCCGGGCTGCGGCGGCACTCGCCGCACCGGCAGGCGCGGTCGTCGTCACCACCGTCGTACCGTTGGGATTGGTCGTCGCGGCAGTGCCTGGCTTGGCGCGCGATAGCTTGAGCTGGTCGGCGGTCTGGGCAGCAGGCGCGCTACGGTCTGGAGCAGGTGCTGTGACCCTGCCCGAAGTCGACTGCGCCGTGCGCTCGGAAGAGCTCGCAGCAGGCACTGGCGCAGCAGTGCCGGCAAGCCGGCTGCGATACGAGGCAAAGTCTGCGCTTTGGGCGACCACCGCCTGATGCGCGTCGGAGGCGCTTGTGGCAGTGGCAGCGCTGGCATCGGGCAAGGTCAGCGTCACGCCAGCCTTGAGCCGGTTGACGTTGCCGTCGCTAAATGCCGAGGGATTGCCCTTGAGCAGGGCAACGAGCATCTGGTCGAGCGTCGCGCCCGGAGTCATGTGCGCCCGTGCGATCTGGGCCAGCGTGTCGCCTTGCTTGACCTGGTAATCGCCTCCTGCCTGGGTACTTGCAGGAGCGCTCACGCGCGGCGCAGCGGGGGGTGCAGGCGAGCGCGTTGGCGCTGCCGGTGCGGGCGCCGGGGTGCTGGCTGCAGGGCTGGGTGTGACATCGCGTCGCATCGGCAATGCAGGCGCCACGGGCGCTACGATCGCCGCCGGCCGCTTGGATTCGGGCGGATCGAGCAAGAAGGTGTATTCGCGCACCAGGCGTCCGGTGCTCCAGTCGAGCTCGAGCAACAGGTCGATATAAGGATCGTTGATCGGCTGCAATGAGGTGATGACCACCACCGACTGTCCCGAGGGCCGCTTCTCGATGGCAAATTTGAGCTGCGAGAGCGACGACGAGTAATCCAGGTTGGCCTGAGCAAAGGCGTCAGGCGGCGCCATGCGCGCATTGAGCGACGAGAGCTCATCCTTGCTTGCCGAATTGATCTCGATCTCGGCATGCAGCGGCTGGCCAAGACCCGAGGTGACCGTCAGTTTGCCAAGCCCTGCGGCACCAGCCATCAGCGGCACGGCGGTGAACAATGCGGAAATCAGCGACGCCAGGCGACGGGTCGCGAAATTCGCTCGTGTTGCGCGCGGAGACGGTTGGCTCGTCACGCAGGGCGACAGGTGTTGACGATCAGGCGCTGGCACACTCCACCCCTTGTTCTGATTTCTGAGTTCTAACATAACATCATGGACTTAGGCATGCAAGCTTACGCAGCTTCGCAAGTTGCCGTCCATCTTCCCTGCGTAAAACCGCCAGAATCGTTGCGGACGGGCAACATTCGGGCAGTCAAGCTCACTGCTTGAGGACTTTGCGCAACATTCTGCGCAAGGGTTCGGCTGCACCCCAGAGCAGCTGGTCGCCCACCGTGAAGGCACCGAGATAACGAGAACCCATGGCCAGTTTGCGCAGCCTGCCGACCGGGATACGCAGGCTTCCCGTGACCGCAACCGGAGTCAAAAGCCGCGTCGTGTCCTCCTTGGTATTGGGCACGACATCGGTGTAAGGCGTGCTGTCCGCGATCATCTCGACACATTCGTCAAGCGGCACATCGCTTTTGAGCTTGATGGTGAGATTTTGCGCATGGCAGCGCATCGCGCCGATGCGCACGCAGGTCGAATCGATCGGAATCTCGGGCAGCGCGCCGCGCGCACCGCGCCCGAGAATCTTGTTGGTTTCAGCGCCCCCTTTCCACTCTTCGCGGCTGCGCCCGTCACCCAGATCGGCATCAATCCACGGAATCAGACTGCCCGCCAGCGGCACGCCAAATTGGGCCACTTCAGCAGCGCCAAGGTCGCGCTGGGCGCAAAGCACGGCGCGATCGATGTCGAGAATGGCGCTGGCCGGGTCAGCAAGGTTGCTGCTGGATGCCGCATGGAGGGCGCCGAACTGGTGCAACAGTTCCCGCATGTGCGCAGCGCCGCCGCCCGAGGCTGCCTGGTAGGTGCTACAGGCCATCCACTCGATGAGATCGTGGCGAAACAGGCCGCCCACGGCCATCAGCATGCAGCTGACAGTGCAATTGCCACCGATGAAATTGCGGATGCCACTGGCGAGCGCATGCTCGATCACGGCATGGTTGATCGGATCGAGCACGATGACGGCATCATCGCGCATCCTAAGGGTGCGAGCGGCGTCAATCCAGATGCCCTGCCAGCCGGCCTTGCGCAACGGCTCGAATACCGCCTCGGTATATTCGCCCCCTTGCGCCGTGACGATGACATCCATCGCGGCGAGCGCGTCAAGGTCACGCGCGTTGGCAAGCTTCTCGACCGCGGCGTCTTTTGGCGCACGCTGGCCAGCAGCGGACGTGCTAAAGAAAGTGGTTTCGCAATGCGCGAAGTCATCCTCCTCACGCATGCGATTGACCAGCACCGATCCCACCATGCCACGCCATCCAACAAGTCCGACCCGCTGCATACCTGATCCCAAGCGACAGTAATTAAAACCGGCTAAGTCCGTGCTTCATTCTCAAGGACACGCAGCACCGCATCGCCCATTTCGCGCGTGCCAACCGCGACTTCACCGAGATGGGCAATATCTGCGGTACGCAAGCCCTGCGCAAGGACTTCTTTCACGGCACTTTCGATACGCGTTGCCGCATTCGCGTCGTCAAGCGAGTAGCGCAGCATCATCGCTGCAGACAGAATCGTCGCCAGCGGATTGGCGCGGTCCTTTCCCGCGAGATCGGGCGCCGATCCATGGCACGGCTCGAACATGCCCTGCCCGGCTGCGTTCAATGAAGCCGACGGCAACATGCCAATCGAGCCGGTCAGCATCGCCGCCTCGTCTGAGAGGATGTCGCCAAAGAGGTTGCCCGTGACAATCACGTCAAAGCTCTTGGGGGCGCGCACAAGCTGCATGGCGGCGTTGTCGACATACATGTGCTCGAGCGTGACATCCGGATATGCAGCATGAATGCGGCTGACCACTTCGCGCCAGAGCTGCGAGCTCTCAAGCACATTGGCCTTGTCAACGCTTGTCACTTTGGCACGGCGCTTTTGCGCGGCGCGAAAGGCAACGTGGGCGATGCGCTCGATTTCGGGCTCGCTGTAGCGCATGGTGTCAAATGCCTCCGGGGCACCGGCAAAGGGACCGTCTGGCGCCATGCGCCGGCCGCGCGGCGTACCGAAATAGATATCTCCGGTCAGCTCACGAACGATAAGAATATCCAGCCCGGAGACGATCTCCGCGCGCAGGCTCGATGCCGCCTCAAGCTCGGAATAGAGAATCGCCGGTCGCAAATTGGCAAACAGTCCCAGGGCCTGGCGCAGGCCCAAAAGCGCCTGTTCAGGTCGCAGCGCGCGCGGCAGGGCATCGTACTTCCAGTCGCCCACGGCGCCAAACAGCACCGCATCAGCGCGCTTTGCAAGGTCGAGCGTTGTCGTCGGCAAGGGATGGCCAAACTTGTCAAAGGCAGCACCGCCAACGTCGCCAAACTCGAGCTCAACGGAAGGTGCGACACGCGCCAGGACTTTGGCTGCGACTGCGACGATCTCAGGACCGATGCCATCTCCTGGCAAGACGGCGACCTTCATTGCCCTTCAGAGCCGATGGCGTTGGCAAGCCAGGGCTTCTCAAGCAGCCGGGCCGCCTCGAAGTCCCGGATCTCGCTCGCATGCGACAAGGTCAGGCCAATTTCATCGAGACCTTCCACGAGGCAGTGCTTGCGAAACTCCTCGATTTCAAACCCGATGGTGTGGCCATCGCTGGTCGTCAAGGTCTGGGCCGGCAGGTCGATCGTCAATTGATAGCCGCTTAACACCTGCGCTGCCTCGATGAGGCGCGATTCATCGAATTCGGACACGACGATCGGCAACAGCCCGTTCTTGTAGGCATTGTTGAAAAAGATGTCGGCAAACGACGAGGCGATGACAGCGCGAAAGCCGTATTGCACGAGCGCCCAGGGCGCGTGCTCGCGCGACGAGCCGCAACCAAAATTGCGTCGGCTAACCAGGATGCTCGCCCCCTGGTAGCGCGGCTGGTTGAGCACGAAGTCCGGATTGGGCGTGCGATCCTTGGCTTTAACGCCGGGCTCTCCAGCGTCGAGGTAGCGCCAGGCGTCAAACAGGTTCTCCCCGAATCCGGTGCGCTTGATCGACTTTAGAAACTGCTTCGGAATTATCGCGTCGGTGTCGACGTTCTGGCGGTCAAGCGGTACGACGAGCCCGCGATGAATGCGAAATGGTTCCACGACATGTCCCCGATTGGATAGCGACTCGACCTATGACAGCTGGCGGATATCGACAAAGTGACCTTCGATGCCGGCGGCAGCCGCCATTGCCGGACTGACGAGATGCGTGCGACCCCCCTGCCCCTGGCGGCCTTCGAAATTGCGGTTGGACGTCGAGGCGCAGCGCTCGCCAGGCTCAAGACGGTCGGCGTTCATGGCAAGGCACATCGAGCAGCCCGGATCGCGCCACTCAAATCCGGCGTCCGTGAAAATGCGATCGAGCCCTTCGGCTTCGGCCTGCGCCTTGACAAGCCCGGAGCCCGGCACGACCATGGCCAGCTTGACGTTGGGCGCGATCCGCCTGCCCAGTCGCCTGACGACATCGGCGGCCGCGCGCATGTCCTCGATGCGGCCGTTGGTGCAAGAGCCGATGAAGACCTTGTCGATGCGGATGTCGACCATCGCCGTGTTCGGCTCAAGGCCCATGTACTGCAGGGCGCGTTCCATGCTGTCACGCCGTTGCGCATCTTTCTCCCGTTCCGGATCCGGCACGCGATCGGAGATGGTCGCGACCATCTCAGGTGACGTGCCCCAGGTCACCTGCGGTGCCACGTCAGCCGCGTTCAGCCTGATGTCAGCGTCGAACCTTGCGTTTGCATCCGAGTGCAGCGTCGACCAGTAGGCCAGCGCATGGCGCCACTCGGCACCCGTTGGCGCAAAGGGCCGCCCCCGGATATAGTCGAGCGTGGTCTCGTCGCAGGCAATCATGCCCGAACGCGCACCGGCCTCGATTGCCATGTTGCACAGGGTCATGCGCCCTTCCATCGACAACGCGCTCACCGCGCTGCCGGCAAATTCAATGGCAAAGCCCGTACCCCCGGCAGTACCGATGCGGCCGATCACGGCAAGCGCCAGATCCTTGGCGCTCGAGGCACGCGACAGCCTGCCATCGATTTGGATTCGCATCGACTTGCTCTTTTTGGTCAGGAGCGTCTGGGTGGCAAGAACGTGCTCGACCTCGGACGTGCCGATGCCAAAGGCAAGCGCAGCGAACGCGCCGTGCGTGCTGGTATGCGAATCGCCGCACACGACGGTCATGCCGGGCAAGGTCGCACCCTGCTCGGGACCGATGATATGCACGATACCCTGACGCCGGTCCTGCATGTTGAAGTACGTCAGGCCCCACTCGGCAGCATTCTTGTCCAGGGTTTCGACCTGCAGCCGTGATATCGGATCGCTGATGCCAGACTGCCTGTCGCGCGTTGGCACGTTGTGGTCGGCAACGGCAAGATTGGCGCTGATGCGCCAGGGTTTGCGATGCGCGAGCTTGAGGCCTTCAAAGGCCTGCGGGCTCGTGACCTCGTGCAACAGGTGGCGATCAATGTAAAGCAGCGCCGTGCCGTCGCGCTCGGAGCGGATGACGTGGTCGTGCCAGAGTTTGTCGTAAAGGGTCAGTGCCATGGTTTAGGAAGACCAACAAGGCGCATGGGCAAGCAAGGCGAAGCAGCCGTCCTCGGCCGGGTCGCAGCGGGATAAGTGCCGCCATACAGGTGTTTTTCATTATGCCACGGCGCGTTTCGCGCCATCTGCGGCGGGAAAAACCCCGTACCATGGCCGATGTGCGAAGGACCGCACAAGGCGACCGCTTGCCGGCGGAGCGCCCGAACCTTCAGGAGAATCCGTTGAAACGCAGAACCTTCCTTGGCGGCGCAGCGCTCTCGCTGGTGACGCCCTTCGCGGCCGCAGCCACCGACGTCTCCGGTGTCGCAGTCGACGACGAAATCACCTTCGACAATCAGAAACTCGTGCTCAATGGCGTTGGTATCCGTCGCAAGTACGGATTTTCCGTCTATGTTTGCGCGCTGTACCTGACGCAAAAGCGTCATACGCTAGCCGAAGTCATTGCGCTTCCCGGCCCGAAAAAAATCTTGGCAACGATGCTGCGCGAAATTTCCAGCGATGACCTTGGCGACGCCTTGCTCTCGGGCATCCGCCACAACTCGACGCCCGATCAGACCCAGCGCATTGGCGCGCAACTCGTGGCACTTGGACAACTGTTCGGATCGATCCCGAGACTGAAGAAGGGAGACAGCTTCAGCGTCGCCTACGCACCCCAGAGTGGCACGCTGATCGAGGTCAACGGCAAGCCGGCGCTCGCAGCCCTTCCCGATGTCGCCTTCTTCGAGGCACTGTTGCGCATCTGGCTGGGCGACGACCCGGCTGACAGCGGTCTTAAGCCTCTCATGCTTGGCATCAAGCCCGAAAGCTCGACCAGTGGCGGTCGCTCGGGCGGCTAGCGCTGGCGCGATGGCTCTAATGGCAGGCGACGCGCAATATCCGGGGTCGGCACACTGACGTCGGCGCACTGGGCGCGATGAAGCAGCGCGTGATCGATGAGCACGAGCGCCATCAGCGCTTCGGCGACCGGGGTCGCGCGAATCCCCACGCACGGATCGTGACGGCCGAGCGTGGCAACGGTAACGGCGTTGCCGCTGACGTCAATCGAGCGTCTTTCGATGCGAATCGAAGAAGTTGGCTTGATGGCAAGCGAAACCACAACAGGCTGGCCGGTCGATATGCCGCCAAGAACGCCACCGGCGTGGTTGCTCAGAAATCCGTCTGGCGTCATCTCATCGGAATGCTCGCTGCCGCGTTGCGTGACGGCGCCAAAGCCGGCTCCGATCTCGACCCCCTTGACGGCGTTCAGGCCCATCATGGCATGGGCCAAATCGGCGTCAAGACGGTCATAGATCGGGCTGCCAAGGCCCACCGGCACGCCATCGGCCACCACCGTCACACGAGCACCGCACGAGTCGCCCATGCGCCGCAGTTCGTCAACGAAGGTTTCAAGCTTGGCAACAGCCGTACGGTCGGCACAGAAAAAAGCGTTGTCGTGGACGTCGTCCCACGACCGGAACGGCACTGCGATCGGGCCAAGCTGGGCCAGGTAGGCGCGAATCACGACGCCGTGCTGGCGCTTGAGCCACGTGCGCGCCACAGCGCCTGCGGCAACCGTTGGTGCAGTCAGGCGCGCCGACGCGCGGCCGCCGCCGCGCGGATCACGCACGCCGAACTTGTGCCAGTAGGTATAGTCGGCATGCCCCGGACGAAAGCGATCGGCGATCGCCTCGTAGTCCTTGCTGCGGGCATCCTGGTTGCGAATCAGCAATGCAATCGGCGCCCCGGTGGTCTTGCCCTCGTAAAGACCGGAAAGAATTTCCACGCTGTCGCTCTCGCGCCGCTGCGTGACATGGCGCGAGGTGCCAGGCTTTCTGCGATCGAGTTCAACCTGAATGTCGTCTGCGGCGAGTTCAAGCCCGGGCGGGCAGCCGTCGATGACGCAACCGATCGCAGCGCCGTGCGATTCGCCGAAATTGGTGACGCGAAAAAGACTGCCAAGGGTCGAAGCGGACATGGCTTCCTGCAGAAGTGATGGCCAAGTCTAGCAAACGCGACAGCTAGCGCTTGGATCCGCGCAGCGCGATGACGCGCTCGCGCAGGTTCGCGGCACTGGCATCGGCAGGAGCCACAGGCTCGCCCGCGATGAGTTCGAGCCGGCTCGAAAACCCGCGCCGCAGCGGCCGCGGCAAGGTGGAGAACGCGCGACCGCTGCGGCGCGAGAACACGCTGCCCCAAAGCCCGCGCAAGGCGAGCGGGATCACCGGCACGGGATGCAAGGCAATGATGCGCTCAACACCGGTCTTGAATTCATCGACCTCTCCGGTTTGCGTCAGTCGTCCCTCCGGAAAGATGCAAACCAGATCGCCCTCGCCCAAGGCGACATCGATTTGCCGATAGGCATCCTCGAGAATCTCGGGATGGGTCTTGCCGCTTGCAATCGGGATGGCGCGGGCGGTGCGGAAGATGAACGACAGGACCGGGACCTTGAAAATCGGGTAGTCCATGACGAACCGGATCGGTCGCGGCGATTCTGCCATGACCACCACGGCGTCGACGAAGCTGACGTGGTTGCAGACCAAAAGCGCAGCACCCTCGCGCGGGATGCGCTCGAGATCGATGCCCCTGACCTGGTAGAACGTGTGGATCAGAAGCCATGCGAGAAAGCGCATCAGGAATTCGGGAACGAGTCGATAGATGTAAATCGCCACGACGGCGTTCAAAAGGCCTGTGACCAGGAAAAGCTGCGGAATGGAAAAGTGCAGGCCCAGCAGCACAAGCGCGAGCAGCGACGATACGATCATGAAAAGCGCATTGAGGATGTTGTTCGCGGCGATGATGCGCGCGCGGTGCGTGGGCTGCGAGCGCGTCTGGATCAGTGCATAGAGCGGAACGCTGTAGAAGCCCGCAAACATGGCCAGCAAAAACAGGTCGACGACCACCCGCCAGTGCAGCGGGTCGGCAAGGAAAGGTCCGACGCCGGTGAGGCCGTGCGGCACGAGATTGTGACTGGCGAAAAACAGGTCGACCGAGAAAACCGTCATGCCGATCGAGCCAAACGGCACAAGACCGATTTCAACCTTGTGCCCGGACAGGCGCTCGCACAGCAACGAGCCCGAGCCGATGCCAACCGAAAAGACCGCAAGCAAGAGCGTCACGACCTGCGGATCGCCACCGAGCACATCGCGCGCGAAATTGAAAAACGAGGTGAGGAACGTCGCGCCGAAAAACCACAACCAGGAAATGCCCAGAAGCGAGAGGAAAACGGTTCTGTTCTGGTGCGCAATCTTGAGATTGCGCCAGGTCTCGGAAAAGGGATTCCAGTTGACCTTGAGATCGGGAACTGCCGCGGGCGAAAGCGGCACGTAGGCGGCCGTGATGCGACCCGTGATCGCGATCAGAAGGCAGGTGACGGCCATCACCGGCAGCCCTCTTGCGCCCAGATCGGCCATCTCGCCACCGACGATGGTGCCAATCAGGATGGCCACGAAAGTGCCCATCTCGATCATGCCATTGCCGCCGGTGAGCTCGTCGCTTGACAGGTGCTGGGGCAAATAGGCGTACTTGACCGGTCCGAACAGCGTCGAATGAACCCCCATGAGGAGCGTGCCAAGAAACAGCAGAATGGCGCTGTGCATGAGAAATCCAGCGCCGCCAATGAGCATGATGCCAATTTCCAGTGTCTTGACGAAGCGGATCAGGCGCGACTTCTCGTACTTGTCGGAGATCTGGCCCGAGGTGGCAGAAAGGAGCACGAATGGGATGATGAAGATCGCCGAAATGATAAACGCGGTCTTCTCCGGGTCAATCCCGGAAAAGAGCGAAGCGTGATAGGTCGCAAGCCCGGTGAAGGCGATCTTGAAGACGTTGTCGTTACCCGCGCCAAGAAACTGGGTCCAGAAAAAAGGCGCGAAGCGCCGCTCGCCAAGCAGCGCGTATTGCGACGACTCGCGAGCCTCGTTCGGGGCAGCAGCGACGGGCCCGTCCTCGGTTGCCGTGAGGTCGCTCAAAGGGCACTCGCAAGAGGTGGCCTGCGACTAAGCTCGGACAACGCGCTGGCAACTTCAGCACCCAGCGAACTGCCGCTCAAAAAAGCCGATTCAACGCGCGCACCCGAACACCAGTCGCCGCACGCGCCCACGCGCTGCTGGGCATCCCAGACGAATCCTTCGGCCAGCGGATTTTCGACAAGCGAGTAGCGCCAGCGATGGACCACGGCGTGGATGGGCTGGGCACGCGTTGCCGTCACCTCGTGAAACGCCTTGAGCAGTTTGGCGCGAACATCCTCGGGATCGTCCTTCAGGTGTTCCTCGCTCCAGGCCGCGCTGGCATGGGCAACCCAGCGCTCGCCGGGACGGCGGCCAGGCTTTGACGAGTCGCGCGCGATCCACGACAGGCGCGGGCCGGCCAGCGCCGCCGCATCGAAAGGCGTATTGAGCGGCTCGGCAAAGCCAAGCATCAAGGCCCAGCACGGCCGCATGCGGACGTTCTTGATGCGTCTTGCAAGTGCAGGTGCGAACTCCAAGAGCGCCAGCGTGTCCTCGGGCGGCAGGGCAATCACGAGGGCGTCAAAGAGTCCCTCGGTGACTTCGAGGTCGTGCGCTTCGGCATCATAGCCAACGCGATTGAGCGACCACCTTGGCGGCCGGCTGGTATAGACCCGTTCAAGACGGGTCACGCGCTGGTCATAGCGCACGTCGATGCCCAAAGCCAGGCCTGCGCCTAGCGCCTGCATGCTCGGCACCCCCACGAAGCGTTCGGAATTTTCATCCGTTTGGGTCCTGAAACGGGCCATCCAGGGCGCGATCTGCCCCGCGGCAAGAAGCGGCGCGAGAGCCGCTGCAAAATCGCCGTCGCGCACGGTGAAATATTGCACGCCATGGTCAAAACCACCCAGTTCGGTCATCCGCGCAGCAGCGCGTCCCCCTGCTGCAAGGCTTTTTTCGAAAACCGTCGGCAACACGCCGCGCTCAGCCAGCGCGCGCGCGCACGCAAGTCCCGAAATGCCGGCGCCAACGACGGCCACCGAGAATGCGCTACTCACGCGGTCGGATGCGGCGAGCGCCACGCCTTAACCGGCGGCCTCTTCCGGCCAATCACGGATGTAGGCCTTGAGCATCTTGTTCTCGAAGTTCTGTGCCTCGAGCACGGCCTTGGCGACATCGAAAAACGAAATGACGCCGGCGAGCACCTTGCCGTCGAGCACCGGCAGATAGCGCACGTGATGCTCAAGCATCATGCGACGCACGTCGTTGACGTCGGTATTGGGTGCGCAAGTGATCGGATGACCGTCCATGACGCTGCGAATCTGCGCATCGCCAAGCGTGCCTTGGTGACGCTGTAGCGTAAGCAGGACCTCGCGAAAGGTCAGCATGCCGACCAGTTCGCCATTGTCCATCACCACCAGCGAGCCGATATCCTTTTCGGCCATTGTCATGACGGCATCCGAAAGGGTGGTCTGCGGCGTCACCGTGAAAAGGGTGCCGCCCTTGACTCTCAAGATTTCACTGACCAGCATGTCCGCCTCCTCGTGTCATTGCCAGAGCCCGTGCGCGTGCCAAGGGGGTCCCTATTCGACCTGCGCTGCAACGGTTTTCATTTTTTCGCACGCCATGACCAGTGCTGCCATGATCCCAGGCTCCCAGGCAGAGTGTCCGGCGTCCTCGACAATCACATATTGCGCCTCAGGCCACGCGCGCGCCAGTCCATCTGCGGTGGAAATCGGACAGATCATGTCGTACCTGCCCTGGATGATGACGCAAGGCAGGTGCCGGATTTTGCCGATTTCGCGAAGCAGCTGGCCCGGCGCGAGAAAAATCCGATTGACGAAATAATGACTCTCAAGCCGGGCGATGCCAAGGGCCACGCGATCCTCTTCCAGGTGCGCCACCAGCGACGGGTTGGGCAGCAGCGACGAACACGACGCCTCATAGCGGCTCCAGGCGCGGGCAAGCGGCATATGCACGATCGGATCGGCGTTGTTGAGCGCCTCGGAAAACCAGCGGGCAATGTCGCCGCGAGCCTCTTTTGGCACGTGCGCCATGAATTCGCGCCATGCTTCCGGAAAAAACCGCCCGATGCCGTTAAGAAACCACTCCACTTCCTCATCGGTGCACAAAAAGATGCCCCTGAGCACAAAACCGAGACACCGATCGGCATGGGCCTCGCCGTAGGCAAGCGCGAGCGTCGAGCCCCACGAGCCGCCAAAGACCAGCCATTGATCAATGCCAAGATGTTCGCGCAGCGCCTCGATGTCGTCAATCAGGAGCGGCGTGGTGTTGTCACGGGTTTCGCCGACCGGCGTCGATCGGCCGGCGCCGCGCTGGTCGAAAAGCACGATGCGGTAGTGCTGGGGATCGAAAAACCGGCGCGCCCTGGGGGAGGTGCCGCCGCCTGGGCCGCCGTGCAGGTAAAGGATCGGCACGCCGTCAGGGTTGCCGCTTTCCTCCCAGTACATGGCATGCAGCCCGTCGAGCCTGAGCATGCCCGAAGCATGGGGCTCGATCGGCGGGTAAAGCTCGGTGCGCGGACGGTCCTGCTCTCTCATCTTCAGTCACCGCGCATGGCGATGACTCAATGCTAACATTAGCCGTAGGGCGCTGCACTGATCCACCGATGTGCATTTGCGCGCCGATGGCAAGACCACCTGGGCGAGCCCATGGCAAGCGATCGACCTAAGCGCGACCCCTCTGAGCCGCGCTATCCGGGTTTTGACACACTGACCTTGCACGCGGGCGCGAGCGCGGACCCGGCGACCGGCGCGCGCGCAACGCCGATTTACGCCACCACGTCTTTCGTCTTCAAGGACAGCGATCACGCCGCTGCGCTTTTTAACATGGAGCGCGCCGGGCACGTCTATTCACGGCTGTCCAATCCGACCAACGCGGTCCTCGAAGAGCGCATCGCGGTGCTAGAAGGTGGCGTCGCCGCGCTGGCAACGGCAAGCGGACAGGCTGCGTTGCACCTCGCCGTTGCCACCATTTGTCCGGCAGGCGGCCATATCGTCGCCAGTCGCGCGCTTTACGGCGGTTCGCACAATCTTCTCGCCTACACCATGCCGCGATTCGGCATCGAGACGACCTTCGTCGATCCGCGTGATCTCGACGCCTGGAGAGGCGCGATCCAGCCCAATACGCGACTGCTCTTTGGCGAGACCCTGGGCAACCCGGGCCTTGACGTGCTTGACGTGCCAGCGGTCGCCGAAATTGCGCATGCAGCCTATTTGCCGCTGGTGGTTGACAGCACGTTCACGACGCCGTGGCTGCTGCGCCCTTTTGAGCATGGCGCCGACCTGATCATGCATTCGGCCACCAAGTTCATCGGTGGTCATGGCGTTGCCATCGGTGGCCTGCTTGTCGATGGGGGCGCTTTTAACTGGTCAGAAGCCCATGCAAGGCATGGCCATTTCAGCGAACTGACCGAGCCCTATGCCGGCTTTAACGGCATGGTCTTTGCGGAAGAATCGACTGTCGCACCGTTCGCCTTGCGCGCAAGGCGCGAGGGCTTGCGCGACTTCGGCGCGTGCATGAGTCCGCATACGGCATTCCAGTTGCTGCAAGGCCTCGAGACGCTGCCCCTGCGCATGGCGCGCCACGTCGAGAACACCGAGCGCGTCCTCGAATTTCTCAACAGCCATGCGATGGTCGAATCGATTTCGCATCCGTCATTGCCAAGCCACCCGGATCATGCGCTTGCCAAGCGCCTGTTGCCGCGCGGCGCCGGAGCGGTGTTCAGTTTCACCCTGAAGGCAACGCGTGCGCAGGGTCGGGTCTTCGTCGAGGCGCTCAAGCTCTTCTCCCATTTGGCCAACGTAGGCGATGCGCGCTCGCTTGTGATTCACCCCGCCTCGACGACGCACTTGCGCGTCAAGGACGCCGATTTGCGCGCGGCGGGCATCGGTCCTGGCACGATCAGGCTGTCCATCGGCCTTGAAGATGCCAGCGACCTGATCGACGACCTGGCACTTGCCCTAAAGCTCGCCGAGCGAGCCGGCAGGAAATGAGGCTGATGATCCAGGGTGCGAGCGCCTTTGCCTACACCGGGGGGCGAGCGCTCGAACGGTCACGGCCCTGCGTTGTCATGATTCACGGCGCGCAGCACGATCACAGCGTCTGGATCCTGCAGTCGCGCTATCTCGCCCATCACGGCTTTTCGGTCCTGGCGGTCGATCTCCCCGGCCACGGCCAAAGCAAGGGGCAAGCGCTTGCAACCGTCGAGGCCATGGCCGACTGGGTGCTCGAGCTGATCAGCGCTGCCAACGTCGGCAATGCCATGCTGGTCGGGCACAGCATGGGCGCCTTGATCGCCCTTGAAGCAGCTGCCAGGGGCGCGACGCGCATCACCCGCCTGGCACTGATCGGGCTCGCCTATCCGATGAAGGTCTCCGACGTTTTGCTTGATGCCGCGAGAAATGACGAGCCGCGTGCCATCGACCTCATCAATATCTGGTCGCACAGCACGAAAGACGGCGGCTTTTCCCACAAGCCCTCCAACCCCGGCCCAGGCTTCAATATCAACTGGGGTAACCGGCGCCTGATGGAACGTCAGGCAAAAGGGGTGCTCTTGACCGATTTCAACGCCTGCAATGCCTATGACAGGGGCGCTTGGGCAGCGCAGGCCGTGCATTGCCCGACGCTTGTGCTGCTTGGCGAGCGTGACTTGATGACCCCTGCAAAAAGCGGCACCGCCTTTGCGGCAACCATCGAGCGCCACCATGTGCGCGTGCTTGCCGGTGGTGGTCACGCATTGATGGCAGAAAATCCAGACGCGGTGCTCGATGAGCTCTACGCCTTTCTCGGCGCTTCCTGAATCCGGAGCAAACCATGACCCAACCCGTGGCGGTGACACGCTTTGCCAATTTCGCTGCCTTCTATCAGTTCTACCTTGCCGAGCACAGTAACCGGACGTGCCGACGGCTGCATTTCACAGGCTCGAGCCTTGGCCTTGTTTTCATCGCCGTTGCCATCGTCACGGCGCACGCCGCCTGGCTCATCGTGGCACTTTTGTGTGGCTACGGCGGCGCATGGGTCGGTCACTTCTACTTCGAGAAGAACCGGCCTGCGAGCTTCAAATATCCGCTGTGGAGCTTTTGCGGCGATTGGCTGATGTATTTCGACATGCTGCGTGGCCGGCTCTCATTCTAGTTCGACGTTGCGCCACCGAGTCCCTCTTCAAGGGTCATCTTAAGACTGTCGCTTGACGTTCGTGCGAGCAGTTGCGCAAGCGGATCGTCGTTGCTAAAGCCGAGCAGCGCGACTTGCTCGCCGTTGAACGCGAACAGGCGAAACACGCGCTCGAAGCGGATCGCACGCGGATCGGCTGTAAACATCCACAGATCCTCCTGGGCCGAGCGCGTAGCGCCGGTTGGCGCGACCGGACGCGTGCGAATGACAAGACCGTCGGCTTCCATCTCCTCGAGCAGGGCATCGGCATGATCGCCTGGGATGCGCGCCTCAAGGGCCACCTGGGCGACGGTGAGTCCAGGGATGCGCCGGTGTCGAGCTCGATAAAGCGCGCGCAAAATGCGCACGGCGTCGCCGTAACGCCCGCCAGGCACAAAGCCGCGATTCCAGCCGCGTTGATAAAGGGCCGGAAGGCTTGCGGCCAGGACCGCGCCTGACAGCGTAATCAGCCAGCTGACATAAAGCCACAGCAGGAAGATCGGCAGGCTCGCAAGCGCGCCGTAGATTTCTGCATAGGTCGGAAAGCGCACCAGGTAAATCGCAAACACGCGCTTGGCAATTTCAAACGCGCTTGCGCCCGCCACGCCACCCACCAGGGCGTCGCGCCAGGCGACCTTGCGGTTGGGCACGTAGACATACAGGGCGGCATAGGCGAAGGTGACCGCCAGGAAAGGCACGAGATCAAATAGCGTTGCCACAAAGAACGTCGGACGCTTCACGACTCCAACCGAGGCGCTGGCCAGATACGACGTGATGGTAAGGCTGATCGCAAGCAGCACGGGGCCGATCGTGATGACCGCCCAATACACCAGGACGCGCTGCGAAAACGGCCGCGAGCGGCGCACGCGCCAGATGGTATTCAAGGCGCGGTCAATGGTCAGCATGGTCGATATTGCCGTGCCGGTGAGAATCAGAAGACCGACGATCGTGAGTCCGCGCGCCTTGAAGGCAGACTGGCCAAGATAGTGCAGGATCGCATCGGATACTGCGCCTGGCAGCAAATTGGTGATCAGCAGATTGCGGAAATGCTCCTGCAACTGGCTGAAAAACGGCATTGACGCCATCACTGCGAAGCCGACCGTCATCAAAGGCACGAGCGACAGGGTCGTGGTGAAGGTCAGGCTTCCTGCGACCTGGGCGATGCGCTCCTCGCGCGCCCGGCGAATGCCAAAACGCAAGAGCTCAAGAAGCAGCGCCAGCTTTCGGCGCTTGATTGACGTTCGGTGGGTGACGGCACGAGTCGGCATCAAGCGAAATCCGGCAGCCAGGGGCATGGGTTGGGTGAACTCATATAATACGGGCTCCCGCATGAGAGCCTTGTGCCATGATCGAAGTGCTCGTCCTGTACTACAGTCGCAACGGCGCGACGCGCCGCCTTGCCGAAGCGATCGCAGAGGGCATCGCCGGTGTCTCCGGTGTCGAGGCGCGCATGCGCACGGTGCCTGCCGTTTCCGCCGTCAGCGAAGCAACCGAGCCGGCCATTCCGACGGCCGGCCCCCCCTACGTCGAGTTGACCGACCTGAGCGAATGCGCGGGCCTGGCGATGGGCTCGCCCACGCGCTTTGGCAATATGGCAGCGCCGCTCAAGTATTTCATCGACCAGACCGGCGCCCAATGGATGACTGGCGCCCTGCGCGGCAAACCTGCATGCGTGTTCTCGTCCACCGGCAGTCTTCATGGTGGCCAGGAAACGACCCTGCTGTCGATGATGCTGCCCCTTTTGCATCACGGCATGCTGCTCGTTGGCATCCCCTACTCCGAAGCCGAACTGATGACAACAAGCGCTGGCGGCACGCCGTATGGCGCCACCCACTGGGCAGGCGCCGACGGCAGCCACACGGTCACCGCCACCGAGCTGCACCTCGCGCAGGTGCTAGGTGAACGGCTTGCCCGCGTTGCTCTACGCCTCGCATGAAGGCGGCGAGCGCGCTCTTGCGCCTGATGCTTGCAGCAAGCATCGCCCTCGCGCTCGAACTGGTGCTGTGGGAATCGTGGCTGGCCCCGCTGCGCCCGGGAGGCAGCATGCTGGTGCTCCTTGCAGTGCCGGCCTTTGCCATCGTCGCTTGCGTATGGAAGAAGAACGTCTATGGCCTGCAGGTGTCTTCGATGCTCGTGCTCGTCTATCTGGCTGAAGGCGTGGTCAGGGCAATGACCGACAAGGGCCTCTCGGCGCTTCTTGGCGCCATCGAGATTGTTCTGGTGACGGCATTTTTCGTTGCCGATCTCGCCTACCTGCGCCCATTTAAGCGCGCCGCCCGCGCCAAGGCGCAACGTCCATGAGTGAAGTTTCGCATCTGCTCGAATCGCTTGCCACGATCGTTGGCAAAGACAACCTCAAAACCAACCCTGCCGATCTTGCCGGACCGCTGACCGACTGGCGCAGGCGCTATCACGGCAAGGCGTGCGCGATGGTGCTGCCCGCAAGCACGCAGGACGTGAGCGCAATCGTCAAGGTTTGCGCGCGCCATCGCGTGCCGATCGTGCCCCAGGGCGGCAACACCGGGCTTGTCGGTGGCGCGACGCCGGACGCAAGCGGCCACTCGATCTTGATCAAGATGTCGCGCATGAATCACGTCGTCGCGGTCGATCCGGTTGGCAACACCATCACCGCCGAAGCCGGCGTGATCCTAAGCGACCTGCAGGCGGCCGCTCGCGCCTCCTCGCGGCTGTTTCCCCTAAGCCTGGCCTCGGAGGGAAGCTGCACGCTTGGCGGCAATCTGTCGACCAACGCCGGCGGCACGGCAGTCTTGCGCTATGGCAACACGCGCGAATTGTGCCTGGCCATCGAAGCCGTGCTTGCCGATGGCTCGGTCATCGGCAGCAGACAGGGCAGGCTCAATGGATTGCGCAAGGACAACACCGGCCTCGCGCTTGCCCAGTGCATGATTGGCGCCGAGGGCACGCTTGGCATCATCACGCGCGCGGTGATGAAGCTTTTTCCCTTGCCCCGCGCGCAGGTCACGGCGCTCGCGGCCGTGGCCAGCCCGGATGCCGCACTGCGCTTTCTCGAGCGCGCGCAGATGCATTGCGGATCGACGCTGACCGCGTTCGAACTCATCAATGAGCTGGCGGTGACCCTCGTCGAGCGCCATTTCCCTCCGGCGCGATATCCGTTTGCCACGCGCCACCCGTTCATGGTCCTGCTTGAAATCAGCGATCACGATGACCAAGCGCACGCCATGCAGCTGCTCGAGGGCCTGATGCAAGGCGCGCTCGAAGACGGCATGATTGGCGATGCCGTGATCGCGCAAAGCGTTGCGCAGTCGAAGCAGTTCTGGGCGCTGCGCGAAAATATTTCCGAAGCGCAGGCGGCCGAAGGCAAGAACATCAAGCACGACATTTCCCTACCGATCGCGAGCATCGCGCGGTTTGTTGAGGCGACCGACGCCGCCTTGCAGCAAGCGTTTCCGGGGGTGCGCATGGTCAATTTCGGCCACCTTGGCGATGGCAACCTGCATTACAACGTCTCGCCCGCGGCGGGTGCTTCGGATCAGGCGCTGCTTGAGAAACAGGATGCAATCAATGCCATCGTGTACGCGGCCGTCGAGCGCTTTGCAGGTTCGATCAGTGCCGAACACGGCATCGGCCAGCTCAAGCGCGAAGCCCTCAGGCTGCACAAGTCCGGCGCGGAGCTCGCAGCCATGGCTCAGATCAAGGCGGCGCTTGATCCGCTTGGGCTGATGAACCCGGGCAAAATGCTCTGATCGGCGCCGCGCGTTGCCATCGCATCGAGCGCCTGCCCGATGATCGCGTCGTTGGCCGCAGAAAGAATGCGCGCATCGCTTAGAACCCGCCGCCATGCGCGTGCCGACGGCTCGCCATGAAACAGGCCCAGCATGTGCCTGACAACATGGCGCACCTGGGCATGGGCGTCGCGCTTGAGGTAGTCCCGCAGGTACTCTGCCATCCTTAGCGCAATCTGCTCGCGGCTCGGCAGCGCGCCGCCGTACAGGGCAGCCTCAAGCCGGGCAAGGAGAAAGGGTTGCTGATAGGCAGCGCGTCCGATCATGACGCCATCTACGCCCGCCAGCGAAGCGACGATGCCAGCGACATCGCCAAGGCCGCCATTGAGCACAATCTTCAGGTGCGGGAAATCGAGCTTAAGACGCCTCACGACGTCATGGCGCAAGGGCGGGATCTCGCGATTTTCCTTTGGCGACAAGCCCGAGAGCCAGGCGTTGCGGGCATGGACGATGAAGGTCTCGCAGCCGGCGCTTGCGGTCACGCTCACGAAGCGTTGCACGAACGCGTAGTCTTCGATGCGATCGATGCCGATGCGGTGCTTGATGGTCACGGGAATCGTCACGGCTTCTCGCATCGCCAAAACGCAATCGGCAACGCGCTCGGGGTCTTGCATCAGGCAAGCGCCGAACGCGCCTTCGACGACGCGCTCTGATGGGCAGCCGCAATTCAGATTGATTTCCGCATAACCCCAGCGCTCGCCAAGGCGTGCCGCATGCGCAAGATGCAAGGGGTCGCTTCCTCCAAGCTGAAGCACGACCGGCGCTTCGCGCGCGTCAAAGTCCAGATGGTGCGCGACATCGCCATGCACCAGGGCGTTTGCCGTCACCATTTCGGTGTAGAGCAAGGCGTGTGGCGCAAGCAGACGGTGGAAGTAGCGGCAGTGCCGGTCAGTCCACGCCATCATTGGCGCCACGCTGAAAAGGAAGGGGGATGCAGACATCTGCGCATTTTACCGAACACGCGCCGTGCAAGGGGCCCTATGCAAGACGCGTCGCCGGCGGCATGGCGCTCAAGTAAGGATGCACAGGAGATCCCTGCCCCGGCAACAGTGGCCGGTGTGTTTTTTTTGGGTAAGATGAGATTTTGAATTGACGGGTCGCACCATGCACTGGCTGACCGCCATTTTTGGATTTCTAGCGTGCTACTTTCTGGCTGGCCTTGGCTATACCCTGGCGCTAAGCGATGCGATCAATGACGCATCAACCGACTGGTTCTGGGCCCTCGCCGCGCTTGCCGCGGTCATCGCCTCGGGCGTCAACGAACTGCTCGCGCGCCGGCGCGCGGCAAAAAAGCAGCACGGCAGCGTCTCATCGTAAGCTGTATTAAGGTCGCGCCCGCGTTGCCGCGTGTCGGGAAGAGGCGAGCACGCAACTTGGGCGCCTGCCGACACCCGTGAGCCCGGTGTCAAGGCCGGCCAGGACGTGTCAGGCGCCTCAGGCGGCTTCGCGCATCGCCTTCTTGCGTTCGTGTTCCTTCAGGAACCGCTTGCGCAAGCGGATGCTTTGCGGCGTGATTTCGACCAGTTCATCATCGGCGATGAATTCGACAGCGTATTCGAGCGTGAGCTGGATCGGCGGAATCAGGCGCACGGCTTCGTCGGTCCCTGAGGCGCGCACATTGGTCAACTGCTTGCCCTTGATCGGATTGACCACCAGGTCGTTGTCACGGCTGTGAATGCCGATGATCATGCCTTCGTAGACAGGATCGCCCGGCACCGAAAACATCTTGCCGCGATCCTGCAATTTCCACAGTGCATAGGCAACGGCTACGCCGTCCTCCTGGCTGATCAGAACGCCGTTGCGCCGCTCGGCCATTTCGCCGCCCTTGATCGGTGCGTATTCGTCAAAGATGTGGCTCATGAGGCCGGTGCCGCGCGTCAGCGTCATGAATTCACCCTGAAAGCCGATCAACCCGCGTGCCGGGATGCGATATTCGAGGCGAACACGGCCACGGGCATCCGATTGCATGTCAACCAGATCGCCACGCCTGCGGCCGAGCTCTTCCATCACCGCGCCCTGATTGGCTTCCTCGACGTCAACGCTTAGCAACTCGATCGGCTCGCACTTTTCGCCGTTGATCTCCTTTACGACCACGCGCGGGCGGGAGACCGCAAGTTCATAACCTTCGCGGCGCATGTTCTCCAGCAGAATCGTCAGGTGCAGTTCACCCCGACCGGAAACCTCGAACACGGTTTCATCGCCGGTTTCCTGCACGCGCAAGGCGACATTGGACTTGAGCTCGCGGTTCAGGCGTTCGCGGATCTGGCGGCTGGTGATGAATTTGCCTTCGCGGCCGGCAAGCGGCGAGGTATTGACGCAAAAATTCATGGTCAAGGTCGGCTCGTCAACGCGCAACAGCGGCAGCCCATCGGGATGCTCGGCATCGCACACGGTCGATCCGATATTGATGTCCTCGATGCCGTTGATGAGCACGATATCTCCGGCCTCGGCAACATCGGTGACTTCGCGCTCAAGGCCGCGAAACGTCAGGACCTGGTTGATACGCGCACGAACCGGTGTCGCACCGGGACCGTTGACGACGACAACATCGGTCAAGGGCTTGACGCGGCCACGCGTGATGCGGCCAATGCCGATCTTGCCGACGTAGCTCGAATAGTCAAGGGAAGAGATCTGCAGCTGCAGCGGGCCGGCAGTATTGTCTTCACGCACCGGGACATGGGCCAGGATGGCCTCGAAAAGCGGTCGCATGTCCGTTCCCTGGACCTTCTCGTCAAGCATCGCGTAACCGTTGAGCGCAGAGGCGTACACCACCGGGAAATCAAGCTGGTCCTCGGTTGCCCCAAGCTTGTCGAAAAGATCAAAGGTCGCGTTAATGACGAAGTCCGGTCGTGCGCCGGGACGATCAATCTTATTGACCACGACGATTGGCTTGAGGCCCTGGGCAAGCGCCTTGCGCGTCACAAACCGCGTCTGTGGCATCGGGCCTTCGACGGCGTCGACCAGCAGCAACACGCCATCGACCATCGACAGGACGCGCTCGACTTCACCGCCGAAATCAGCATGGCCGGGCGTGTCGACGATGTTGATGTGCGTGCCTTCGTATTCGACGGCACAGTTCTTGGCCAAAATCGTGATGCCGCGTTCGCGCTCGAGATCGTTGCTGTCCATCACGCGTTCGGCGACGTGCTGGTTCTCGCGAAATGTCCCGGACTGGCGCAACAACTGGTCGACGAGCGTTGTCTTGCCATGGTCGACGTGGGCGATGATCGCAATGTTGCGTAGGGCGCGGGTCATGGAAGGCTCGAATCTGTGAAAGCGGTAAGGGATCGCCATGCATTAGACACAGCCGGACGGACCCGGTCAGGCAGGGCGAATGCGGCGTCGCACCATGCATGGGACAACCCGAAATTATAACAGCGATTGCGATTTTCCGTCATTTAAATTGACCCATGCGAGCATGTAAGGTCATGTTCTGCCAGCAGAAAAATCGCCGGGCTGGACATTGCTGGCAAGCAGGCGCTTGGGCCTTAGCACACCCTCCTCGATCAAACCGATGCCCATCAGGTTGTGCGGACTGGCCTTTAAAGCGTAGACCCGAAATCGACCGCTCATCGACGCAAATCCGGCCAGTCGCTGGCCCGCCCGAAAGCGTCCACTAAGGGTGTCGTCAAGTTCAAGCACCGGCAGCTCGGCAATCAGCGCATCAAGAGGCAAAAGGCGTGCACGTCTTTCCAGGAGCGACATGGCTTCGAGCTCGGGCAGTGTATTGGCTTTTTCGATCGAGATTCCGGCGACTGCAAGACGTCTTAGAGCGCTAAGATGGGCGCCGCAAGAAAGCGCCTGGCCGATGTCTTCGCCAAGCGTGCGCACATAGGTACCCTTGCTGCATGTCACGTCGATGACGAGTTCGGGTCGGCTGTAGGAGACCCGCTCAAGCTTTTCGATCTCGACCTGGCGCGCCATGCGCTCAAGCGTCACCCCCGCCCTGGCATAGGCATAGAGCGGCTTGCCCTCCCGCTTGAGCGCAGAGAACATCGGCGGCACCTGGTCGATCACGCCTCGAAACGTCTGTAGCACCCGATCAATCTCAGCCGCATCGCATGCCACCTCGCGACGCTCGAGCACCTCGCCCTCGGCATCGCCGGTCGTGGTCGTGGCTCCAAGGACCAGCGTTGCCCGATACCTTTTCGTGGCAAAAAGGAGGTCGGAGGCAAATTTGGTCGCCTCGCCCAGGCACACCGGCAACAGACCCGTCGCCAGCGGATCGAGTGTTCCCGTATGGCCGGCTTTTTTTGCGCCGAGCAGATACTTGACCCTGGCAAGCACCGCAGTTGACCCAAGGCCAAGCGGCTTGTCGATTAACAGCACGCCGCTGATGGCCTCACGACTGGCTCGCAAAGCCAAGCGCGAGTCCTCCACCGGCTACTCCTTGGCGCTGCTGGCGTTGGCTTCGTCGATCAGGCGCGAGAGGCTCACGCCGCGCGCAACCGATGTGTCGTGTACGAAGTGAAGCGTTGGCACCGTGTGAATGTGTAAACGCTTGAAGAGGAGGCTGTGCAGGTAGCCGGCCTTCTCCTTCAATACGGCAAGCGCCTCGCCCGGCTGATCGCTCAGGGTGGTGAAGTACACCTTGGCGTGGGCATAGTCAGGCGTGAGCTCGACCCCTGTCAGGGTCACGAGTGCGCAGCGCGGGTCGCGAATCTCGCGCGGAATCAGCTCGGCCAGGTCACGCTGGATCTGGTCGGCAATGCGCAAATGGCGGCTCGGGGACGATTTCTGGTGTTTGGACGGCATCGGGTGCTTCCTGGAGAACACCCAGTGTAGCGCACCGCCCCCGAGTCCAGCCCGCTAGTGGGTCGGCCTTAGGGCCTGGGTCAGTGCCACGCCAACCGGCGCAGCAAGGTGGCCGCCGCGCAGCGGTGCCACGAACTCGTGGACTTCGAGGTAGCCCGGCATATAGGTCGTCATGTTGGTCTGGCGCAGTCCGAGCGAACGCAAAAAGCGCGCAATGCCATTTCCCGGATCGTAGACGTTGTTGCGCCGCGTGATGAAATACACCACCGAGTGACCACGGACCGCCTGACCGATGCTCGACAGATCCTGTCCCATCACCGAAGGCGCGCACTTGCCAGACGGATAGCGCGCATCGAGCCCAGGAGAGGGGAAGTTTGCAGGCGCGCCTTGCATCGGCAGGGTGACATGCATTTCTTCCAATGCATGCGACAAGGGCAAGGCAAGTTCATTGGCGGCAACCAGCACGATGGCATTCTGGCCAGGCGTCCTGTGGTCGTCGGAGGCCACCACCTGGCTTGCGATCCGATCCCAAGGCTCCTTGCCCTGGTAATTCGAATACCACACGGCAAGTGCCGCCACGTGGGCGGTCAGGACCAAGGCGAAGGCGCCACGCCTTAAGGCCGGAGCGCGGATCAGCATGACCGCAGCTGCAAGCAGCACGGCAACCGCCGGTGCGACGCCAATCAGGGCGCGCGCGATGAAGATCGGCTTGACCGTCATGCTGATGCCGTAATTCAGGAGCACCGGCAAAGCGACAAGCGAGCCCAGCACCAGCGCCTCGCGCCAGCGGCCCAGGCGGGCCATCAGCGCGAGGCCACCCGCGAGCGCGACCACACCCCACCAGACGCCATCAAATGAGTTCAGACTGACGACAAAGCGCAATTCATTGGCAAAGCGCCACCCTTCCGGCTTGGGAATCCAGAAGTCCGAGGAAACGCCACGCGCCTGCTCAAGCAGCACCGGAAAATAGGGTAACCACAACGCCAGCACGAGCAGGGTGGCCAGCACCAGGGGTTTGAAGAGCCAGCGTGCGTCGCGATCGACAAGCAGCAGGACACCAAGGGCGCTGGCCAGTGCCAGCACCACCAGCACCGAAGTATTGTTGGCCCAAAGCGCGATGACGCAGCCCGTCGTTAGCGCAATGCCTCCGACCAGAGCCTGGCGCCGGGTGCCATCGATGTCTTCGTTTCGGCTCAGCTCGGTCCCGGTTTTGCCCTTGCGCGCACGCGAGATGCGCGCGATGCGCAAGCCGCCAAAAAGCACCAGCGACGCACCGAAGCAGAAAAGCGTATACGGCCTCGCCTCATGGCCAAATTCGACCTGAAACGGCGTCAGGGCGAACATCAGGCCGGCGAGCCAGCCGACCTTGCGATCGATCTCGCGGCCGGCCAGAATCACGACCAGGGTGGTCGCTATGCCAAGCAGCGCCGATAACGCCCGCATTGCAAAAGCGCCGTCGCCAAAGCTGTCGATCCAGCCCTTGAGCATGGCGAAATAGAGCGGTGGATGGGGATCGCACTGCGGCACGAGATTCCACAAATCGCGCATCGATTGCTGCGCGTCCCACCAGGAATAACCCTCGTCAAGCCAAAGTGGCTGGGCACCGAGCCCGGCAAAACGCAAAATTGCGGCGACGGCGAGCACAAGTCCGATCACCGCCCATTCCGACCCGGAGATCGGCAGCGGCGCGAACGGCCTGAAGCGACTTTTTTCAGCCAAGACGGACGGGACAGCTGACGCCGGCATGGAACGAAACCCCTTTTTTTCAATTCGGTGGCGGACATCGCCCGCACCGTGTCCCCGGCTCGAGGGTTAGGTGCTTAACGCACGGACCTTGCGATCGGTTGAGTGCAAAACGCACTTTTTTGTCGGAAAGGGCGCACCCTCGCCTTTTTGCTCGTGGTTCTACCTATTTTCGGCAAAAAAAGAGCCGCACAGGGCGGCTCCTTCTGGCACGGGGCTGGTGCTAGAGCGTTCGGGCGACTTCCTGGACTTCGAACACCTCGAGCTGGTCGCCTTCCTGGATGTCGTCGTAGTTCTTAAGCGACAGACCGCATTCGAACCCCGCCTTGACTTCCTTGACGTCGTCTTTGAAGCGCTTGAGCGAATCGAGCTCGCCCGTCCAGGTGACGACGTTATCGCGCAATAGACGCGCCAAGGCGCCGCGACGCACGGTTCCTTCGAGCACCATGCAGCCCGCAACCGCGCCGACTTTGGGAATGCGAAATACCTGGCGGATCTCGACAAGACCGATCTGCTGTTCACGCTTCTCAGGCGAGAGCATCCCCGACATCGCCGCCTTCACGTCATCGACGGCGTCATAGATGATGTTGTAGTAACGGATATCGATGCCGTTGCTCTCGGCGAGCTTGCGTGCGGACTGGTCGGCACGGACGTTAAATCCGATGACGACGGCTTTCGATGCGATGGCGAGGTTAATGTCCGACTCGGTGATACCACCCACGGCGCCATGCACGATCTGCACCTTGACTTCGCTCGTCGAGAGCTTGTTCATGGCATGGACGATCGCCTCCTGCGAACCCTGGACATCCGCCTTGACGATCATCGCGAGCGATTTGACCTCGCCCTCGCCCATCTGTTCGAACATGTTCTCGAGCTTGGCCGCCTGCTGCTTGGCGAGCTTCACGTCGCGGAACTTGCCCTGGCGGAAAAGCGCGATCTCGCGTGCCTTGCGCTCGTCGCCAAGCACGATCACCTCTTCACCTGCCGCGGGCACCTCGGTCAGACCCTGGATCTCCACAGGGATCGACGGGCCGGCCTCCTGCACCGCCTTGCCGGCCTCGTCGAGCATGGCGCGAACGCGACCGAAACTTGATCCGGCGAGCACGATATCGCCGCGACGCAACGTCCCTGACTGGACCAGGATGGTCGCAACCGGACCGCGGCCCTTGTCGAGCTTGGCTTCGATCACGAGTCCCTTGGCCGGGGCGTCCTTGGGCGCCTTGAGCTCAAGCACTTCGGCTTGCAACAGGACGTTTTCCAGCAGCGAGTCGATGCCCTCGCCGGTCTTGGCTGAGACCGCCACAAACGGCGATTCGCCACCGTACTCCTCGGGAACCACGCCTTCGGCGACGAGTTCCTGTTTGACGCGCTCGGGATTGGCGTCAGGCTTGTCGATCTTGTTCATGGCAACCACAAGTGGCACATTGGCCGCGCGCGCGTGCGCAATCGCTTCCTTGGTCTGGGGCATGACGCCATCGTCTGCGGCAACCACCAGGATCACGATATCGGTGGCCTTGGCACCGCGCGCGCGCATGGCGGTAAAGGCCTCGTGGCCCGGCGTGTCAAGAAAGGTCACCGAGCCACGCGGCGTCTCGACGTGATAGGCCCCGATGTGCTGCGTAATGCCACCGGCTTCGCCACTGGCCACGCGTGTCGTGCGGATATAGTCGAGCAAGGACGTCTTGCCGTGGTCAACGTGCCCCATGACGGTCACAACCGGCGCCCGCGACACCGACTCGACGTCGTGGGGAACGTCGGTTTCGCTCAGGAGCGCTTCAGGATCGTCAAGCTTGGCAGCACTGGCGGTGTGTCCCATTTCCTCAACCAGGATCATTGCCGTTTCCTGATCGAGCACCTGATTGATCGTGACCATCTGGCCAAGCTTCATCAGTTGCTTGATGACCTCGGAGGCCTTGACCGACATCTTGTGCGCGAGATCAGCCACCGTAATCGTTTCGGGCACGTGGATGTCGCGCACGATCGGCTCAGACGGCGCCTGGAAGGTATTGGAGGCATCGTCGGCGTGCTTGTGCCGGCTGCCACCCTTGGGACCACGCCAGCCCGTACCGAAATTGTCGCCGCGGGTCTTGATCAGCCTGCGCTTTGCAGCGTCGTCTTGCCACGTCGAAGATAGCGCAGCAGACTTGACCTGCTTCTTCTCTTTCTTGTCATCCTTTTTGGCATCTGCTCCGGTCGTCTTGGCTGCCGGCTTGTGCAAGGTGCCTTCGATGGGCGCGACGACCGCTGCGAGCACGGGTGCGGCAGCAGGAGGAGGCGGCGCCTTGGCACGCTTGCTCGCCATGAGGCGGTTAATGCCCGCCACTTCAGCTTCAACCGCCCGGCGCGCCGTGTCACGCACTTCGGCTTCTTCCTTTGCCCGCGACTCGGCTTCCTGCGCGGCACGGCGGACTTCGAGCGCCTCATCGGGGGTCGCAGCAGCCGCACTGCGGCGCGCCAGGGCCTCGGCTTCAAGGCGCACCCGTTCCTCGGCAGCGAGTCGTTCGCGTTCCAGACGCTCCTGCTTCTCGCGTGCTTCCTGGGCCTGGCGCGAAATCAGCTCGGCCTGGCGGCGGGCCTCTTCTTCGCGCAGCTTGCGCTGCTCTTCATCGATGACAGGGGCCGTGACCGGCGCCTCGACCAGCACCGCCGCCGGCGGCACCTCCGGCGTCTCGTCGCGCTTGACGAAGACACGCTTCTTGCGCACTTCGACCTGAATCGTGCGCGCCTTGCCGCTACCATCCGCCTGCTTGATCTCGGAGGTCTGCTTGCGCGTCAAGGTGATTTTTTTCTTCTCGATGTCCTGCGCGCCGTGCGCGCGACGCAGCGCCTCAAGCAACTGGGCCTTGTCGTTTTCGGAAAGCGCATCTTCTGCCGTGCGCTTTTCCACACCGGCGGCGCGCAGCTGTTCGAGCAGCACGGCGGCCGGTACCTTAAGTTCCGCTGCAAATTGAGCAACGTTGTTACTTGGCATGCAATTCCTCGATAAGTGGGTCTGTGCTGCTTGTTTCCTACTGCTGCGCGAACCAGTGTTCCCGGGCCTTCATGATCAACGACTTGGCGCGTTCGTTATCGATGCCGGTCATGTCGACCAGTTCATCGACGGCCATATCGCCCAGATCGTCACGGGTCCTGACCTGGCCGTCCGCAAGCTTCGCTGCAAGTTCCGAATCCATGCCCTCGAGCGCGAGGAGATCCTCTGCGGCATGCTCTTTTCTTTCCTCGGTCGCGATGGCTTCGGTGAGCAAGGCGTTGCGGGCGCGATTGCGCAATTCGTTGACGGTATCCTCATCGAAAGCGTCGATTTCCATCATCTCGGTGATCGGCACATAGGCGACTTCTTCAAGACTCGCAAAACCTTCTTGCACCAATATGTCAGCGACCTCCTCGTCGACGTCAAGTTTGTCGATGAACAACTGGCGCGTCTTGCCGGTTTCCTGCTCCGACTTCTGCGCTGATTCTTCCGGCGTCATGATGTTGATCTGCCAGCCGGTCAATTCCGATGCGAGGCGCACGTTCTGGCCACTGCGACCGATTGCGATCGCCAGGTTTTCCTCGTCGACGACGACATCCATGCAGTGCTTTTCCTCGTCGACCACGATCGATGAGACGTTGGCCGGCGCGAGCGCGCCGATGACGAACTGCGCCGGATCCTCCGACCAGAGCACGATGTCGACATTTTCGCCGCCGAGCTCGTTGCGCACCGCCTGGACCCGCGAGCCGCGCATGCCCACGCATGTTCCGATCGGATCGATGCGGCGATCGGTCGTGAACACGGCGATCTTGGCGCGCACGCCCGGATCGCGCGCCGCCGCCTTGATCTGCAACAGCCCCTGCTCGATCTCCGGCACTTCGAGCTCGAACAGTTTCATGATGAACTCGGGCGCAGTGCGCGAGAGCATCAATTGCGGGCCGCGCACGTCGCGGTTGACCGTCAGGACGTAGGCGCGCACGCGATCTCCAACGCGCAGATTCTCCTTCGGGATCATCTGATCGCGGCGCAAGCGCGCCTCGACCCGGCCGGCTTCGACGATGACGTCGCCCTTGTCCATGCGCTTGACCGTCCCCGTGACGATGCTCTCGCCACGCGCGAGGAAGTCAGCCAGAATCTGTTCACGCTCGGCATCGCGGATCTTCTGCAGCACGGCCTGCTTCGTGTCTTGCGCGAAGCGACGGCCAAATTCGACCGGCTCAAGCTGCTCTTCGATGAATTCGTTGACTTCGACATCAGGAATCTGCTCACGCGCCTCGGAGAGCAGTTCCTGGCGATCGGGAAACTCAAGGCCGGCCTCATCGGGCACGACCTGCCAGCGCCTGAACGCCTCGGTCGCGCCGGTTGTCGGATCAACCGCGACGCGAATGTCGACTTCGCCCTCGAAAAGCTTTTTCATTGCCTGGGCGAGCGCCTGCTCGAGTGCTCCGAAGACCACTTCCTTGCTGACGTTCTTCTCACGCGCAAGCGCGTCTACCAGCAGAAGAATTTCCCGACTCATCGTTTGTTGCTCCTGAAATCAATACGCGGCACAAGGCGCGCCTTGTCCACGTCAGCCAGAACGAATTCGAGCACTTGCTCGCTACCGTCCTTGCCCTCAAAAATCAACCCGAGTTTGCCTTCGGCGCCGTCTTCAGCCGGCGCCCGAAGAACACCCTGAAACTGCTTGCGCCCGTCAACTGGCAAGCGCAACTTGACCGACGCTTCCTGGCCCGCAAAGCGGGTGAAATCACCGAGCCGCTTAAGCGGCCGATCAAGCCCCGGCGACGAAACCTCAAGCCGGTCATAACCCACGTTTTCGACGGTCAATACATGCGACAGTTGATGACTCGCACGTTCACAGTCGTCGATGGTGATGCCTGCTTGGGCATCGATGAACACGCGCAAAAGCCCGCCTGGCGCGCGTTCAATGTCCACCAGTTCATATCCGAGCCCTGCAAGGGCCGTCTCGATCACCTGTTGCATCGCCTGCAAAACCGCCTCACCCGTTGCCCGCTATCAAATGCGGGCCGTCGTAACTCATGCCGCCGTTCCGTTTGCTTTACAGAAAAAAAAATGGGCGAGCCGCCCACTTTTTCTTGGTGCTTGCGACGTTATTCAGTCGCCCGTAATTTAGCCTTTGAATTATATGGGAAATTCCCTTTTTTAGCAATAGCGGGGCGGCGCTTTAGCCGGGGCGGCGCTTCCTCGAAAAACCGGGCCGGCCCTGGCCTGAAGGTCCCTGGGAGCCAGAAAAGCCGAGCGCCGTGCGCAGCGGGTCGATCTTGCCGCGGGGCACATCCGCCGCACCTTCGGCACGGCGGCCATTGCCCGGATTTCCCGGCGGCCTTGGGCCGCCACGCGGTCCAGGCGGGCCACCGTTGCCGCGTTGCCCGTGCGGCGCTTGTGCCATGTTGTTACCGTTGGGCGGACCCTTGCGCTTGCCCGACTTGCGCGGCGGCCTCGCACCATTGGCCTGGGGCCTTTGGCCGCCATTGCCCTTGGCCGCGGCCAATTTGCCAAGTCCGAGTTCCGCGCACCAGTGCTGCACGGTTGCCGCCGGCAATTCTTCCCAGCGCCCACGGCCAAGCTTGCGCGGCAGGGGAACATCGCCATAGCGCACGCGAATCAGCCGGCTGACGGTCAATCCGACGGCTTCGAACATGCGCCGCACTTCACGATTGCGTCCTTCGGAGATGACCACGTTGTACCATTGGTTGGCACCTTCGCCACCGGCAAATTCCAGCCTGCTAAAGGACGCCGGACCGTCTTCAAGCTCGACGCCTTCAGTCAGCTGTTTGCGCTTGTCGTCGTCCATCTCGCCTAGCACGCGCACCGCATATTCACGGTCAAACCCATAGCGCGGGTGGGCAAGCCGATTGGCCAGATCACCTGACGTGGTCAATATCAAAAGGCCCTCGGTGTTGAAATCAAGGCGCCCGATGGCGAGCCATTTGGCGCTGCGCAAGACGGGCAGCTTGTCGAAGACGCAGGGTCGCTTTTCCGGATCGTCGTGGCTCACGATCTCGCCCGCAGGCTTGTGGTAGAGCAAGACCCTTGGCGCGCGCGCGGCAACGCGACGCTGCAAGAGCTTGCCATTGATCCTGACCAGATCGTCAGCATTGATGCGCTGGCCGATATGCGCCGGCTCGCCATTGACCGAGACGCGGCCAGCAATAATCAGCTCTTCCATCTCGCGTCGTGAGCCAAGGCCCGCGTCGGCCAGAACCTTATGCAGCTTTGGCGCTTCGTCAGGATCGACCGGAACAGTCGAGACGCGCCGCGGCGGACGCTTCAGGACGCGCGAGTGCCCATGATCGACAAAGCCCGGCGGGGGCTGATCCTCGAGCGCTGCCAGGTCGTCGAGCTCTTCTTCGTCGTATTCATCCTCATCGATGTTGAAGTCCGCGTTTGCCACTTCAGTTTCAGAAGGTGGCAGCGGTTCTTCCAGCCAGACCACGCCCTCGAGTTCGTCCTGCAGCCGCCATGCTTCTCGCTCAAGCCGCAAGGTCGGCGCGATCGGAGCACCCGGGTTGCCGTTCTTCGCAGCCTGATGCGCTGGCCGCGGCGGACGCTGCGGCTTGCCACGCCCGCGCGGACGTTTGCCCTGCGGTCGTTGCTGCGCATCTGTGCCAACTGCGGCAACGGGAGTTCCCTGCGGCTGGGCCTGGGGATCCGACGAGATTTGCGGCTCGCCTGGCGCGCCGTCCTTAGGACGGGGTCTGCGCAGCGGATGGCGGTGGAGTCGGCGCAAAATCAATCACCTTCTGTTCTAGGGTTGGGCCAAGGCTGGCCGAAAAGTCATCACCGCCCGCGTCTGACAGCGGCGGCAGTTCATCAAGCGAACGCAAACCCAGATCATCGAGAAATGCCCGGGTGGTGGCATAAAGGCCCGGACGCCCGGGCGCATCGCGGTGGCCGATGACATCCACCCAGCCGCGCTCCTCGAGCGCTTTTACGACCTGCGTTGACACCGTGACGCCGCGAATGTCTTCGATATCGCCTCGCGTTACGGGCTGACGGTAAGCGATGATGGCCAGCGTTTCCATCACGGCTCGTGAATAGCGCGGCGGCCGTTCGGGATTCAATCGCCCAAGATAATCCTGCATGTCCTTGCGACTCTGAAAGCGCCACCCCGCCGATAGTCGCGCGAGTTCAAGTCCGCCATCGCTCCAGTCCTCGCACAGCTCGTCAAGCAGCACACGCAAGGTGTCAGCGTTGAGTTCATCATTAAAAAGGCGCCGCAGATCGTTGAGCGCAAGAGGCTCCTGCGCGCACAGCAGCGCCGTTTCCAGCACTTTCTTAGCTTCTGATGTGTTCATGCGGCTCCGAGGGGAGCAAGTCAAACAAAGGCTCGAAATTCGGCGCACGTCATAGCGCTGCGCTGCGGACGTTCCCGCTTCTCATCGCGCATTCGCTGCGGCCAGCCGACAGTGTTTTTATTGAAGAGGCGTCGGGGATGAAGGTCGGTCCGGATGCCAGGGACTGCCTACCCGAAGGGCTGCGGTCCAACTTCGCATGCCCAGACGATACACGTCAGTTGCGATAATACGCCAAATCCCGACGACGGCAAAGAGCCTTTTGAAAGCCGGCCCGGGTTGCGCCGGCGCTACTCACCGCGCAGCCACCGGCTCGATGGCCTTCAACCGTTCGGGCGTGTCCCAAACATGCCACTCGTACTTGAGCCACGCGTAGAAGATCGGTGCGATCACGACCCCTGGCAACCCGAAGATGCGCTCTAGAAACACCATGGCGAGCAGAATTTCCCACGACCGGGCATTGATTTCATGGCCGACAATGCGCGCATTGAGGAAATATTCGAGCTTGTGTACGCCAATCAGAAAGAGAAGTGACGCGACCGCGACCGGTAGCGAATAGCCAAAGCTGATGACAGTCACCGCGGTGTTCGACAAGAGGTTGCCAACGACCGGAATCATGCCGGCGACAAAGGTGGCCGCAGTCAAGGTCTTGGTCAGGGGCAGGTGCACGCCAAAAAGGGGCAGGACGATCATCAGGTAGATCGCCGTAAGCGTGGTATTGACAGCGGAGATCTTGACTTGCGCCGACGCGACGCGCACGAACATCGTCCTTAGCGAGCCCAATTGGACCATGAGTGCCGTGCTCGCGGGACCAAACCTGGCGTCTTCATCGCGGTGTGCAAGCGCGATCAAGGCGCCAAGCAGAACGCCGATCAGCGCATAGCCGACTTGCTTGAGCACGTCCAGGCTCATGCCGCCGAGCTCGGCAGCGTGTCCCTTCAGCCAGCCCACGCTTTCGGAAAGCATGGCGTCGCTTTGCGGTAGCGCATCGTTGACGCTTTGCGGCAACCAGCCCCTCGCCGAGGCGATGATATCGGCCATGCGCACGATCAGTTCGTGAAAGCCTGCACCGTCGTGCAAGACCACGTGCAAGCTGGCAAGCAAAAGACCAATGATGGCAACCAGCCCGACCAGAAATGACAGTCCGGCGACAAGCTTGGCATGTTTCGGGGCGATGGTTCCTGCAGCCAGTCGGTGCACCCCGGCGGCGATCAGGGAATAGGACAAAAGCCCCCCCAAAAGCGGTACCAGCATGCCGACGTAGACCAGGAACAGGACCGCAATCGCGCACGCAAGGAAAGCCAGCATGCGCTCGCGACGGCCGCGCGCGCCAGCGCTCATGGGGGTTTGCCTGACCGTCATATCGTTCAAACGAGGCCGCGAGTATCAATGCGAATGCGCGAATGTAGCCTGATCACAAGTGCGAGACAACCCGTCATTTCGACCTGCCACTGCGCAACAAGGCCCTGGCTGCTTGCGCAGCCAGGGCCTTGTTGTGAGCGTCGAGACCGAGACTAGACAGTATTGGTTACGCGTTCCCAGCCGTGGCGAATCGCCGCCTTAAAGCGCTCCCACGTATTGTCGGGATAGCGCGATTCCCAGTCGGTGCGCGCCTCAGGCTCGATCATGTCCCAGCCGGCGCCGTTGTAGCGGCGGTCGGCGGCAAGCGTCGAGCCGTAGCGATAGGCCGGCGCATAGTCGTCGTAGCTGTCGCCAAGAACCCCGTACTCTTCGTCGAAATGGCGCCGATACGCATCTTCATGTAAATCGAAATCGTTGTTCATTTCACGCTCCTTTGTGGTGCCGGGCACCCTCGCCCAAGCTGATACTCCTAGGCGCATGTTCTATGCCTGCAACACGCGTCCGCAAGCGCTGGCAACGCGAATGCTACGATCAATTTTTTGGCGCGCTCGAATCGGCATCGGCAAGCGGAGACGGTCATGAAATATCAGCTTTTCTACTGGCCATCGATCCAGGGGCGCGGCGAGTTCGTCCGCCTCGCGCTGGAATACTGTGGCGCGGCTTACGACGATGTCGCGCGTCGTGAGGGAGAAGCAGCGCTTGAAAACCTGCTCGCCCGAAGAACGCTTGCAACACCTCCTTTCGCACTGCCGTGTCTGAAGGCGGGGCGGCTTTTCATCGCGCAAACTGCCAACATCCTGCAATTCCTGTCGATGCGACACACGCTTTGCGCCAACTCCACCGTCAAGCGGATCTGGACCCACCAACTGCAGTTGACCATCGCCGATCTCGTGGTCGAAATCCACGACACGCATCACCCGATCGCAAGCGGCCTTTACTATGAACAGCAAAAGGCGGCAGCGAAGCGGCGCAGCGCTGATTTCATCAAGCATCGCATGCCGAAATTTCTGGGCTATTTCGAGCAGATCCTGGCGCGCGAGACGGCACGTGATGCATGGCTTACGGGCAAGCAGGTGAGCTACGCCGATCTCTCGCTTTTTCAGATCATCGACGGCCTTAGGTATGCGCTACCCAAGGCCAGCGCACGCACACTGAAGAAATGTCCCCGCATCCAAGCGCTTCACCAGCGCGTCATGGACCTGCCGCAGATCCGCGCATACCTTGGCTCTAAGCGGCGTATTGCCTTTAACCAGGACGGAATTTTCAGGCACTACGCCGAGCTCGATCACTCGCCTTCTAAGACTGGAAGGTGGCCTTGAGCTGCGTCGGGTCAGGCGCGTGGATCACACCTTTCTCGGTGATCAGGGCGCTTACAAGTTCTGCGGGCGTGACATCGAAGGCCGGATTGAAGACCTCGATATCATCGGGCGCCCAGCGGGTGTCGCCGTAGCCTGTCACTTCATGCGGGCTGCGCTCCTCGATCGGGATGTCTGCGCCCGAACGCGTCGACATGTCGATGGTCGATGAAGGGCAGGCCACGTAGAACGGGATGCCATGGCGCCTTGCCATGGTAGCGACCATGTACGTACCGATCTTGTTGGCGACGTCACCGTTAGCGGCAACGCGGTCAGCGCCTACGATCACGGCATCGATGCTTCCCCGCGCCATGAGATGGCCTGACATGCCATCTGTGATCAGCGTCACCGGGATATTTGACTCTCGAAGCTCCCATGCGGTGAGACGGGCACCCTGCAAGAACGGTCGCGTCTCGTTGGCAATGACACTGATTCGCTTGCCGGCTTCGATCGCCGAGCGAATGACGCCTAACGCCGTGCCATGGCCAGCTGCAGCGAGCGCCCCGGCATTGCAATGCGTCAAGACGCGGGCACCGTCAGCCAGCAGCAAGGCGCCATGGGCACCGAGCGTTCGATTGACGCGGATGTCTTCGGCACGAATCTCATGGGCAGAAGCGATCAGGAGATCTGCGACGTCCTGCGGATGGCGGGAGGCGCACGCCTGCATGACCCGCTTCATGCGTGCCAGCGCCCAGGACAGATTGACCGCGGTAGGACGACTTGCGGCAAGAACCTCAAAGGCCGCATCCATGCCTCTCGCAAACGGCATCTCGCCCTGGTGGCCCAAGCGCAACGCTTCAACGCCGATACCGTACGCTGCCGCGCAGCCAATCGCCGGGGCGCCGCGAATCACCATGTCGCGAATCGCAGCAGCGACATCCAAAGCGCTGTGGCATGCAACGTAGACGAAACGCGCCGGCAACAGCCGCTGATCAATCATCTCGATCGCGCCTTCGCGCCACCTCAGCGTTTCGACCGGGTCGGTGTTCACGCCCAACGCCGCCAACTTCGCTTCTTGTCGCAGGCGCTCACAATGCGCGGTGTTGGCCGTAATGCTTGAAACGCTCGATGACCTCGTCCATCTCGGACTTGCCAAGGATATGCGGCTCGCCAAGCTGCAGGGCGCGCCAATACATTTCGCAAAGCGATTCAACTTCAATGGCAACTGCCACCGCCTGGCTGAGGTCCGAGCCGAGCGCAACCAGTCCGTGATTGGCCATGAGGCAGGCGCGACGGTCCTTGAGTGCCTTGATCACGCCGTCGGAGAGCGCTTGCGTGCCAAACAGCGCATAGGGCGCACAACGAATACTGTCGCCACCGGCCACCGCGATCATGTAGTGAAACGCGGGAATGCTCTTTCGATGCACGCAAAGCGTCGCCGCGAAGGTCGAATGCGTATGCACCACGGCGCCGACATCGGCACGGGCAACGAAGATATCGCGGTGGATGCGCCACTCGCTTGACGGCACGCCACGGCCAAGGTTTTGGCCGTCGGTGTCCATCAACACCATCGAGGACGGCTTAAGGCTCATCGGATTCACGCCCGAGGGCGTAACCAGGAGCCCGCGCCCAACGCGAACGCCAATGTTTCCTGAAGTGCCGCGGTTCAGACCGCGTGCATCAAGTTGCCGCGCAGTCACAACCATCGCTTTGCGAAGTGACTGCTCGGTGGTATCGCGTGTCGTCGATTTTCGCGTCATGACCCGTATGCTCGGCAGCGCCGAAGGCTTCCAGGAATTTTCAAGCGCCTAGCTGCAGGACACGGCGATATTCACTGCGCCGCCTTCTTGCTGCCGGCCTTGACGCTCTTCGGGTCGATACCGACGTAGTCATAAAAAGCATCAACGCTAACCGGCCGGCCAAGAAACTCCCTGAGCAATACGTCAGGCTCTTCGGTTGCTCCCTTCTCCAGAATATCTGCCCGGTAACGCGCGCCGATGACGGGCGATTCGAGCCCCTCGGACTTGAACTCGGTAAACATGTCCTGCGCAAAGACGAGTGACCAGAGATAACCGTAATAGCCGGCGTCATAGCCGCCCATGAGATGGCCGAAACTGGCTTCAGGCAGGGTTCCGGGAATCGCCGGAAATGGCGTCATCTGCGCCTTGAGATCGAACCAGAGCTGGGTTGGGTCGACCTTGGCGCCGCTTGAGTGCAGCTTCATGTCATAGCTGCCGTAGAACGCCTGGCCGGACCAGCGCATGCCATCGGACACGTGCAAGAGCGCAATCATCTTCGCGATCAAATCGTCAGGCAGTGGCTGGCCCGTGTCGACGTTGCTTGAGACTTCCTTCAGGATGGCTGGCTGCCACATCCAGTTCTCGAGCATCTGCGACGGTCCTTCGACGAAATCGCCTCGCACATTGGTCCCGGCTTCGCTCTCGAACGGCGCCTGCGTCAGGGTGTCATGCATGAGGTGGCCGAATTCATGAAAGAAAGTAATGACGTCGTCATGGCTTAGCAGCGATGGCCGGCCAGGCGCTGGCGTGGGCCAGTTGCCAACCACGGCGCCAACCGGCTTCTGATAGCTGCCATCGGGCAAAAGCCGACCCTGCTTGAGGGGAAACGTCGCGAAATGGCTGTACTTGCCTTCACGCGGATAAAGATCAAGAAAAAACCATGCGAGCGGTTTGCCGGTCTTGACATCGACGATGTCGTATTCGGTCACGCCTGGCGCCCACGCCATGGCGGGCTGGATCTCCTCGAACTTGACCGACAACAGCTTTTCATAGATGGCAAACAGCGCGGGCACGACCTTGGTGACCGGGAAGTACTGGCGCACGGCATCTTCATCGACGGCGTACTTGGTCTTTTCCACTTGCTTTTCGTAGTACGGATAGTCCCACGAGGCGAATGGCGAGGAGTCGCCACTGGCGGCCTTGATCTGGGCCAGATTGGCGACTTCAGCCTTGGCCTTGGGCAACGACGCCTGATCGACCTGGTTTAGGAGCGCCAGTGCGCGCGCCGGGGTCTTGGCCATCTTGGCATCGAGCTGATACGCAGCCCAGCTCGGAAAGCCCAGACGATGGGCAATCTGGTCACGCAGTGCGACCGCATCTGTCAGTCGTTTGACGTTGGCCTCACCGCCTTTTTTCTGGAAAGCCACCGCAAACCGCTGGCGGGCATCGCCTGACGCCTCGTTGCCCATGAACTGGACAGCGGTGCTCTCATCGACGGGAACGATATACCCCGTGTCGTCCTTCTTCAGCGTCTTCTGGAATTCGGCCGACAAGGATGCGGCCTCATCCGGGGAGATATGAATCGTGACCTGCTCTTCACCGAGTTCCTTGGTAAATGCCAGCGCCAGATTGTTAAGCTGATCAAAGAGCTTCGTCACCTCTTCGCGCTTTTCCTTGTCAAGGCCGGCTCCGGTGCGGCGGCCAGCCTCGAGATAGAGCTTGGCCAGCTGCTTTTCAGGCTGGGTTTTGGCGAGCGGCACGGCTTGCTTTGCAAGCGCATAGATCGCTGGATCGGCGGCGATCTGGACGTTAAAGGCTGCAAGCTTTTCAGAACATGCGTTTGACGCATCACGCACCTCTTTTGACGTCGAGAGCTGCGCCAGATTGGATGCGGCTACGGTTTCGTCGCTAAGATCTGCAGTGGCGCGCTCGATGGCGCCCAAACCCGCAGCGAGGGTGGCCGGCTTTTTCTGCGCCTCGATGTCCTTGATTCTTGCCGTCGCCTTGTCAATGCTCGACTGGCAAAGACCGGTGAGCTGATCGGCAGACACAGTCCAATCGATGCCGGTATCTGCAGGAAGCGCAGCAGCCCTTGCAATTGCCGTGGTCCCAAAGCCCGCACAAACGGCCAACGCGAGAAGAGAAAGTCTCATGTGTGATGTTCCGGCTTGAAAAGAGCCGCAAGTATATTAAAGTGGCGACCCGTTCGGCGCGGCTGGGGCCCTTTTTTTGGCAACGTCAGACGGAAACGCAGATCGGGCGTCGCCAGGTACGACGCTAGCAGCAGGCTTTTTGTGCCGGCGCGGCGCCTTGCGGCTTGCTCGCGTCCTGGCTGCCGCAAGTCTTCGGCCTGGGCGTGCCCCGAGGCTCAAGATCCTCGCCGTAGACCGGAATCGTGCCAAGCGTGTGGAAGGTTTCCCAGGCGATGCCTTCGGGATCGGTGATCCAGTACTTGTCTGACGTGGCATAGCAGCACTGGGCGGCTTCCTGCACCCTGAGCCTGCTATCGGCCTGCTGCAGCTTTTCGTGCATTTCGAGCATCTCGGCCTCGGATTCCACCTGGATACCCAGATGATTGATTCCCGGGGGCGAGCCGCGTGCGGAAATCGCGAAGTTCAGGCATGGATCGTTGACGATCCATTTCACGTAGTCTGGCTCGACCCTGGCGGGCTCGCCAAACAGTTCCCGATAAAACGCCGTGCTGGCGATGAGGTCGGAGACTGCCAGATGCACGTGGAATCGCTTCATACGCCGCTCCTTCAGATGGCCGAGATGCCCGCTAAGACGCAACGTCCATGATACGGCGATCGGCGCATGGGAGGGCCAGGACAGTGCACTTCTACGCTCGCCGATTTGCCAAAAGGCGATGCGCTGCGATTTACCCGACACCCCCCGGCATGATAAAACGCCGTATTACCTCGCGGCCCCTATCCATGACCTCCAGCGCAGCGGGCGCCAATAGGCGCTTTCCACATCCGGCGATCTTCGCGATCCTGATGTATCCGTTTGGTGCGGTCAGCGGCTATCTTGGCGTCGCCATCGAATACGACCTGGGCCATAACGGGGTTGCACTCGAAGTCATCGGCGAAATCATCGCGATCAGCCTTGTGCCCAACGTGTGGAAGTTTCTATGGGCTCCGGTGCTCGACATCACGCTGACACCGCGCATCTGGTACACGTCCTCAGCCCTCGTCACTGCAATCGGCGTGCTCTGGATGGGCCTCATCCCACCGGACAACGAGAGCATCAGGGCGATGAAATGGGTCGTCTTTCTCGCCAGTCTGGCCGTGACGTTTAACGGCATGACTGTGGACATCATCAGCGCGCACACCTCGCCGCCCGAGCAGAAAGGTCGCTTTGGTGGCTGGATGCAAGTCGGCAATCTGGCAGGCGGCGGCATCGGTGGCGGACTCGCACTTTGGCTCTCGCAAAATCTTTCGCAGCGCTGGATGGCTGGCGCCGTGATCGCCGTGACCATTCTCGCGTGTCCGCTGACTTTGATGTTTGTGCCGAAGATCGTGAGAGTCACGGCAGAAACCGCAGTCCCCGTTCTAAGACGAGTCGGTGAAGTCGCGCGCGAGTCGTGGGCGCTGGCGCGCTCACGGGCCGGTGCCATGGCCATTCTCGTGCTTTTCCTGCCGCTAGGCACAGGCGCTGCCAGCGGCCTTTGGTCGGCGGTTGCAGGCGACTGGTCCGCCTCGGTGGACGCCGTCGCGCTCGTCAATGGCGTTTGGAGTGGCGTGCTCGCAGGTGTGGGCTGCCTGGTTGGCGGCTTTTTTTGCGACAGGATGGACCGTAAATGGTCTTATGCCGTTTTTGGATTGATGCAGGCGGCCTGCGCGGTGGCGATGGCGCTCGCGCCACATACCCAACTCATGTATATCGTGTTCACGCTGCTGTATTCAGTGACCGCCGGTCTCACCTATGCGAGTTTCTCGGCGCTCACGCTTGAGGCGATTGGCGTTGGCGCCGCTGCGACAAAGTACAACCTGCTCGCATCACTTTCCAACTTCCCGATCCAGTACATGACCCTAATCGACGGAAGCGCCCACACACACTGGGGAGCGAGTGGCATGCTCTTTACTGAAGCAGGGATTGGACTTGCTGGCGTCGTCGTCTATGTCATCGTCAGCCGCATTGTCCTCAAGCCGAAGATGACTGAAGCCATTGCCTGAGGCAAGCGCAGAGACGCTTGAGCAATCAGCGAGACCCGATCATACTAATTACAAAAACATATAACAAAAGTTAGATTATTCATTTTGCGGTTATATGAAGCGTGCGTATGCTTGCCTTTCTCGTTTGCAAGGCATCTATGTCCTCCGCGCTTCTCGTGTTCGGCAGTCCGGCAAAATTCTCCAGATCGTCTGCGTTGGCCGACGCCATTGGCGAGCAGCTTGCGGCCAACGGCATTCGCACCGGCGCACTTTCGATTGCCGACGTACCTGCAGACGATCCGATCGCTGGCCGTTGGGATGGCCCGGCGGCGCAGCGCCTGGCAGCGAAAGTCGCAGACGCCGACGCCTTGGTAATTGCCACCCCGGTCTACAAGGCTTCTTTCTCCGGTAGCCTAAAGACGCTACTTGACCTGCTTCCCGAACGCGCCCTCGATGGAAAAATCGTGCTGCCTGTGGCGACAGGGGGCACGCTTGCGCACTTTCTCGCAGTCGAATACGCGCTAAAGCCGGTTCTCTCCGCCCTTGGCGCACGCCACATCCTCTCTGGCGTCTTCGCGCACGAAACCCAAATCCGCGTTGGCGAGGCGGCGCTGCGCCATGAGGACATCGACGCCGAGGTGCGCGTGCGCATCGAAGATTCCGTCGAACACCTGACCGAGCTTCTCGAATACGTCGACGCACGCCGGCTCAATGCGACGAGCACGCTCGCCACAATCGCTCTTCAGGCTCGATGTAGCGCATAGCCAGGCCGCCACGGCAGCGCCTTAGTCCCGTCATGAAGCAGCTGCCGACGTACTTGGAGATCCGCGCTCCAAATCCAACCCTGACACCACGATGAATCATTTCCTCGTTCTGCCCCATCGAGTCGGATCGTTTGTCTTTGGCACCTGCGCCTTGCTTGTCGCTGCTGCGATGCTGATGCAATCTGGCGCAAGCGCCAACGCTGCGGCAAGCGCTGATGGCGCTGCTGCGAAGGAGCTTCGCATCGGTTACCAGAAGTACGGCACGCTGATCATTCTCAAGGCACGCGGCACGCTCGACAGACGTCTCGCGGCCAAGGGCATTAGCGTGAAGTGGACTGAATTCCCCGCCGGCCCGCAGCTGCTCGAAGGATTGAACGTCGGCTCGATCGACTTTGGCACGGTCGGCGAAGCACCGCCGATTTTTGCGCAAGCCGCGGGTGCCGACATTGTCTACGTCGGCAATGAACCCCCTTCCCCCCACTCCGAAGCCATCGTCGTTCGAGCGGACTCGCCGATCCACACGGTGGCCGAGCTCAAGGGCAAGCGGGTTGCCCTGAACAAGGGATCGAACGTCCACTATCTGCTGCTTCAACTCATCGCCAAGGCGGGATTGCAGTACGGCGACATTACCCCCGTCTACCTCGCACCTGCAGACGCCAGAGCCGCCTTTGAACGGGGCAGTGTCGATGCCTGGGCGATCTGGGATCCGTTTCTCGCGGCAGCGCAGCAGCAGCTGCACGCGCGCGTTGTGGCTGACGGACAGGACGCCGTGAGCAACCGGCAGTTCTATCTTGCGTCGCGCGCCTACGCCGCGGCGAATCCGGAGGTGATCAAGGCGGTCAGCGAGGAGCTTGACGCCGTTGATGCGTGGGGAAAACAAAACCCGCAGGAGGTCGCCAGGTTCTTGTCCGCTGAAACCGGCCTTGACGCGCAGACGCTCGAGCTGGCCGTCACCCGCTACGCCTATGGCGTCACGCCAATCAATGTCGCAGTGATCTCGGACCAGCAGCACATCGCAGATGCTTTTTTTGATTTGAAGCTCATCCCGCAACCGATCAGGGTGGCTAGCGCAACCCTCTGGGCAAAACCTTGAACGTTCTTGCGTAGCGCAAAGGCGCATCCTCTTCACGTCTTTCGGAGTCCTCATGGAAGTCTTCTGGTTCATCCCAACGCACGGTGATTCGCGCTATCTCGGCACATCGCATGGCGCACGCGTGGCCGACTACGACTACTTCCGGCAAATTGCTGTTGCCGCCGACACCCTAGGCTATGAAGGCGTGCTCTTGCCCACCGGACGAAGTTGCGAAGACGCCTGGGTTGTCGCCTCGAGCCTGATCGGCGTCACCCGTCGGCTGAAGTTCCTCGTCGCGATTCGACCTGGCATCACATCGCCAGCATTGGCCGCGCGCATGGCCGCGACATTCGATCGTCTTTCCGCGGGGCGACTGCTTATCAACGTCGTGACCGGGGGCGACGCCAACGAACTGGAAGGCGACGGCGTTTTTGCCGATCACACCGAGCGCTACAAGATCACCGAGGAATTCCTGCACATCTGGCGCGATATCCTGCGCACCAGTCACGATGCGGGCGAAACCCATTTCGAAGGCCAGTACTTGCGTTCAAAGGGCGGAAAATCGCTCTTTCCACCGGTCCAGAAGCCCTATCCGCCGCTCTACATCGGCGGATCATCGGGGCCGGCGCATCAGCTCGCTGCAGAACAGCTCGACGTCTACCTGACCTGGGGCGAGCCGCCTGCAGCCGTCGCAGAAAAGATTGCAGACGTGAAAAAGCGCGCGGCAGCACAAGGGCGCACGCTCAAGTTCGGCATTCGCCTGCATGTCATCGTCAGGGACAGCGATGAAAAGGCATGGCAGGCCGCCGATGAGTTGATCAGCCACCTCGACGACGCAACCATTGCCAAGGCACAGCAGGCCTTCTCGAAGATGGATTCCGAGGGACAGCGCCGCATGGCGGCCCTGCACGGCGGAAAGCGCGGCCGAGGCCGCGAACATCTGGAAGTCAGCCCGAATCTTTGGGCCGGCGTAGGCCTTGTCCGAGGCGGTGCAGGAACCGCCCTTGTAGGCAGTCCGCAGACCATCGTCGAGCGCATCCACGAGTATGCGGATCTTGGCATCGAGACCTTCATCTTCTCAGGCTATCCCCATCTCGAAGAAGCCTACCGCGTTGCCGAACTGGTCTTCCCGCTCTTGAAGCAAACGGGCAAGTTCAGTGCCGCCGGCAATGTCCTAAGCGGACCCTTTGGCGAGGTCATGGCCAACACCATCGTACCGAAGGCCACGGGCGGCCAATCCAAAGAACTGGCTGCGAGCTAGAAATGGCCATCGCGCCTGCCGCGAGCGAATTGCTCAAGCCACGGACGCCTTTGCGCCGCAACTCCGGGCGGGCCATCTGGAGCATGCTCGCGCCCTGGGTCGTGCCCTTTGCCATCCTCGTTCTCTGGCAGTGGTCGTCCGACGCGCATCTGCTGTCATCACGCATCCTGCCTGCGCCATTCGCGGTATTCAAGGCCGCGCTGACCCTAAGCAGCACCGGCGAGCTCTGGACCAACGTGCGCGTCAGTGCGCTAAGAGCACTGTCAGGCCTTGCGCTTGGCGGCGGTATCGGCTTGCTGTTTGGTCTTCTGACGGGCGCAAGCCGCACGGCCGAGACCCTGTTTGATACCACCATCCAGATGGTGCGCAACATTCCGGCGCTCGCACTCGTGCCGCTCGTGATTCTGTGGTTCGGAATCGAGGAAGGTGCCAAGCTGACGCTGCTCTCGGTGGGCGTGTTCTTTCCGATGTACATCAACACCTTTCATGGCATCCGCTCTGTCGATCCCCAACTCATCGAGATGGGGCGTGCCTACGGACTGACCAGGGTGCAGATGGCAACCAACATCATCTTGCCGGGAGCATTGCCTTCGATTCTTGTCGGCCTGCGCTTCGCGCTCGGCCTGGTCTGGGTGATCCTGATCGTGACCGAGACCATCTCGGCGCAATCAGGGATCGGCTACATGACCATGAATGCGCGCGAATTTCTGCAAACCGACGTCGTCGTCCTTGGCATCTTGCTTTATGCCGCGCTTGGCAAACTGGCCGACGTCTCGGCCAAGGGATTAGAGCGGGTTCTGCTTCGCTGGAATCCGGCGTACCAGCGACCTTAAGACGCTTTTGACCGGTGAAACCCTCATGACTGCTGCATTGAAGTTCGATTCCGCCGCACCGCTTCGTAGCTCGCCTGGCACAGGCTCGCGCGTCATCCCGGCCGACCGAAGCCTCGCCGAGGAGGAAGCGCTACGCGTCGCCGAGAGCGTGGCTTTGCAACTCGCAAAGACCGCGATCGAGCGCGATCGCCAGGGCGGGCATGCCGCGCCCGAGCGCGAGTTGCTCAAAAACAGCGGGCTGTTGCGTCTGTCGGTGCCCAAGCCGTTTGGCGGCGATGGCGCATCGTGGTCGACGATCCTAAAGGTCGTGCGCAAGATCGCGGCCGCCGACAGCGCCCTCGCCCACCTCCTGGGATTTCACCATCTGCAGGTTGCCGGGCTGCTGCTCTACGGCGACTCGATCCAGCAAGAGCGTTTTCTCAAGCAGACGATTGCACGAAATGTCTTCTGGGGCAACGCCCTGAACCCTCTGGATAAGCGACTGATCGCGACCGACACATCGAAGGGCTTCGTGCTTGATGGCGCGAAAAGCTGGTCGTCTGGATCGGTCGGCTCGGACATGCTCACGATCTCAGCCTGGCATCCGGTCACCTCGACAGCGCTCATCGCGGTTGTGCCAACCAGCCGCACGGGGGTCACGGTCGTATCTGACTGGGACGCATTCGGGCAACGTCAAACCGATAGCGGCACCGTCACGTTCGAGCGCGTCCAGCTCGATGCGATCGAGGTGCTGCAGCCGCCGAAAACGACGCCAACGCCCTACAGCACCCTGCGCTCGCAAATCGCTCAATCCGTGATGACCAACCTGTACCTGGGGATCGCCGAGGGTGCCCTCGAGGAGTCGCGGCGCTATACCGTCTCGCAGGCGAAGCCCTGGCTCCTCTCCGAAGTTGCAGCGGCCCATCAGGATCCGTTCATCGAACATCGCTACGGCAATCTCAGGCTGATGATCCGCTCAGCCACCGTGCTTGCCGACATCGCCGCCGCGCAACTCGACGCTGCGCTCGCCAACGGCGAGAGGGTCACGAAGGCCGAGCGCGGTGAAGTCGCCATCGCGGTGGCCGAGGCCAAAGTTCTGGCACACCGGGCCGGGCTTGAAACGGCGTCCCAGCTCTTTGAGATCAATGGCGCCGGGTCAACCCGCGCCAAGTATGGTTTTGACCGTTTCTGGCGCAACGTGCGCGTGCACACGCTGCATGATCCGGTCGACTACAAGATCAGGGACATCGGCCGCTACGCCCTGACGGGTCGTCTGCCCGAAGCCACACCGTATTCCTGACTTGCAGCCGGCCATGCTCAAGCCAGCCTTGCGTTAGAACTCCATGAAGCCGATCCGCTTTAACGCCTTCGTCATGAATACCGTCGGGCACCAGTCGCCTGGTCTATGGCGCCATCCGGACGACCAGTCTTCACGCTATAAGGAACTCGGTCTTTGGACCGATCTTGCCCAGACCCTCGAGCGCGGCGGCTTTGACGCCCTGTTCTTTGCCGACGTGATGGGGGTCTACGACGTCTACAAAGGGTCGGCCGATGACGCCTTGCAAGGGGCAGTCCAGGTTCCCGTCAATGATCCCATGCTTCTCGTCGCGGCGATGGCTGCAGTCACCCGCCATCTCGGTTTCGCAGTGACGTTTACCCTGACCTATGAGCACCCCGTACCGTTTGCAAGACGGATGTCAACGCTGGATCATTTAACCGGCGGGCGCATCGGCTGGAACATCGTCACGGGCTATCTCAACAGCGCCGCGAAGAACCTCGGCTTGCAACGGCAGCTGGCCCACGACGCCCGCTACGATTACGCCGAAGAGTATATGGAAGTGCTCTACAAACTCTGGGAAATGAGCTGGGAGGATGATGCCGTTCTTGCCAACAAGAAAACCGGCGTCTTTACCGATCCCAGAAAAGTCCACCCCATCGAGCACCGCGGAGAGCACTTCGTCGTGCCCGGCATCCATTTATCGGAACCGTCGCCGCAACGCACGCCCGTGCTCTATCAGGCGGGGGCGTCCGACCGCGGACAGCAGTTTGCTGGACGCCATGCCGAATGCGTCTTCATCAGCGGGCCGACGCAAGAGATCGTCAAGCGCAGCGTCGATGGCATTCGTCGGGCTGCACGACTGCAAGGCCGCGCGCCCGATGAGGTGATGGTCTACACGCAGGCGTTAATCGTCACCGACACGAGCGAGGAAAGGGCAGCAAGAAAGTTCAAGGACTACGCCAAGTACGTCGATGCCGCGGCCGCGCTGACCTTGCTCTCCGGCTGGACCGGCATCGATTTCGGCAACTACCAGCTCGACCAGGTCGTCGAGTATGTCGAAAATGATGCCGGCCGAAGTGCGCTTGCCGCCTTCACCAAGGCCGATCCCAAGCGGCAATGGACCGTCGGCGAAGTCCTGCAGTTTATTGGCTTGGGAGGGCGAGGGCCGGTTTTTGTCGGCACCCCTGAAAAGATCGCTGACGATTTGGAATCGTGGATGGAGTTCACTGGCGTTGACGGCTTCAATCTGGCCTATGCCATCAATCCCGGCACCTTCGAAGACGTCGTCGATTTCATCGTGCCGGAGCTGCGCCGTCGTGGGCGCTACCCGATGCGCTCGCAATGTCAAAGTCTGCGCGCGCAACTTTTCGGTCGCTCGAATCGTTTGCCTGAATCCCACATTGGCCGCTCCTTCTTGGTCCCCGCTCCCACGCGAACCGAAGGCACTTGCACAGGCGCTCGCAGTGGGCGCGCCGACATCTCGCAATCCGAGCGTGCCGCAAGCGCTGAAGCAGTCAAAACCTAGCGCATGAATCCACGTTTTTTGCAGGGCGTTGCCATGACCCGTAATCCGCAAGCATTGCTCGATCGCCATCCCGATCTGGCGCTAAACGATGAATCAATGGGTGACATTCCGATGAACCGCGCCGTCGCCGCTGCCTCGCGAGGCAGTCGCGTCTCGATTGGCGGCTTGAACAAGTCCTTTGGATCTCGCCGTGTGCTGTTTGACATCGATCTTGACATCAATCCCGGCGAATTTGTCGCGATTCTTGGACGCAGTGGTTGCGGCAAAAGCACGTTGCTGCGTCTGATCACGGGTCTGGACGCACCGGATGCGAGCGACGCGCGCAGGCAAGCGCCGATTCGACTCAATGGCGAAGCCAAAAAGGGAATTGATGCAGACACACGCATCATGTTCCAGGATGCCCGCCTGCTCCCCTGGCAGACCGTCATCGACAATGTGGCACTGGCACTTCCCAAGACTCAGCGCGATCTGGCGCAGGCTGCGCTAAAGGCAGTCGATCTGCTTGACCGTGCGCATGACTGGCCCGGGGTATTGTCAGGCGGCCAGAGGCAACGGGTGGCGCTGGCGCGTGCGCTGGTGCATTCGCCAAGGCTTCTCTTGCTCGACGAGCCGCTTGGCGCCCTTGATGCGCTAACCCGCATTGAAATGCAGCAATTGATCGAACAGGTGTGGCTCGATCGCGGCTTCACCACTGTGCTTGTCACCCATGACGTCAACGAGGCAGTGGCACTTGCCGATCGCGTTGTCCTCATGGAGGGAGGTCGCATCACGGTGGATCTTGCCATCGATCTGCCGCGACCGCGAGAGCGCGGCACGATCGCCTTCGCCCGCTACGAGAGGGAATTGCTGCAAGGCGTCCTGAATTTTCCGCGCGGGGAGGATTCAGGATTGCCGGCAAAGTGAGCGGCGTGGCGCTAAAGCCAGAGCGCTACTCGTCGACGCAAGCGGGCAAGCGCCCAAAGGCACAGGCGCCCGACGAGGCGCCCTAAGAGGCGCCCTACGAGGCGCGCTGCCAGGTCCACACCGCGTCTGCAACCTTGACCCGCTTTGGAATCAGCTTCTGATCGAAGAACGCGTCCGCAACCTTCTGCTGGGTTGCGATGATCGTGGAGTCGACCGGCTGGGCACCGTAGTGCGTTCGCTTTTGCCAGATCTCAACGACGTCAACCGGAAGTCCGACCTGGGGTGCGAGCAGCTCCGCTACAGCGTGCGGATTTGCATTGGCCCAGGTACCCGCCTTGGCGAGTTCGGATAACGTGGTGTTCAAGACGATCGGTGCGTGCTGTGCGAAATCCCGCGACGATTCGTAGAAGGCGTTGGTCTGGGTCAGATGGGTATAGTCGGCAAGCACGCGCACCTTGAGCGCAACCTGTGCTGCGGCGAGGTAGGGATCCCAGATGGTCCAGGCATCGACGCGATCGGATTCAAACGCGGCGCGCGCATCGGCTGGCTGAAGATAGATCGGCTGGATGTCGGAAAAAGCCATGCCGGCATCTTCGAGCGCCGCGAGCAGCAGGAAATTGGCGCTCGAGCCTTTCTGTACCGCGACCCGCTTTCCCTTGAGATCGGTCACCCGCGTGAGTGGCGAATCCGGCTTGACGATGATCGCTTCGATCGAAGGAGCCCCCGGTTCGGCTGCGACGTAGACGAGGTTCTTCTCGGCAGCCTGCGCAAACACCGGTGGCGGCGCGCCGGTGTAGCCAAAATCGATGCTGCCCGCATTTAACGCCTCGAGCAGTTGCGGACCCGCCGGAAACTCGTACCAGGACACTGACCAGCCCTTGGGTCCGAGACTTCTTTCGAGCTCTCCTTGCGCCTTCAGCAGCCCCAGCAGGCCACCCCCCTTCTGGTAGCCGATGCGAAACACCTGGTGCTCGTCCGCGCGCGCGCCAAGCCATGGACTGAAGGCCGCTAGGGCGGCCCACTGCAGCAGGCGACGGCGGCCGGGCGATAGGGAATTGAAGTGAGCGCTGTTCATGTTCTTCTGTGATCGGGACGGAAAACGAGCATAGCCGTGAGACGCACCCGCACAAACGAATCGTTTCGACTTTCGATATGCGAAGCCTGCAGCAGTAGCCCGAGCCGATATCAATTTCGCGCATATGCAAGGTCGCATTTGTCATTTGTCTGCGCCACGTGGCGCGGTGTAGCCTCGCCTTGGCTACAGGCGCCATGGCACTCGACTTCAGGATCGGATATGAGCATCGAATTCATTGGCATGATCCAGACCCAGAAGGTCTCCGAGACGCATCCGGCAAGCGGGGCGGCCATCGACAAGGACTATGTGCGTGCCTTCGCACAGGCGCACGAAATTGCGGGCTTTGACCGTGTTCTTGTTCCGCACCACTCCACAGGCCCGAGTGCGACCCTGACCATCGCCTACGCAGCAAGTGTCACCGAGCGCATCCACTTCATGCTCGCGCACCGGCCAGGATTTACGGCACCGACGCTTGCGGCACGCCAATTTGCCACCCTGGACCAGTTCAGCGGCGGCCGCCTGGGCGTGCATTTCATTTCGGGGGGATCAGATGAGGAACAGCGGCGCGACGGCGACTACCTCGCACACGATGAGCGCTATGCACGCACCGACGAATACCTCGACATCGTAAAACGCATCTGGACCGAGGACACACCGTTTGACCATGAGGGCAGATACTTTCGCTTTCAGGGCGGGTATTCCGAAGTCAAGCCGCTGCAAAAGCCGCACGTGCCGGTGTATTTTGCTGGTGCCTCGGACGCGGCAATTCCGGTTGCGGGCAAGCATGCAGACGTCTATGCGCTTTGGGGAGAGTCGCTCGATCAGGCTCGCGAATTGACCCGCCGGGTGCGCGCCGAGGCGGCAAGGCACGCTCGCACGGTGCGCTTTTCAGTGTCTTTCCGCCCGGTCCTTGCGGCAACCGAGAAGGCCGCATGGGCGCGCGCCGAACATATCCTGGCCGAGACGCGGCGCCTGCGCGTGGCGCAGGGGTTCAGTCGTGGCGGCCCGCAGCAAAGTGAAGGTGCAAGACGACTTCTGGCTGCAGCCGAAAAGGGCTCGCGCCTCGATCGACGGCTTTGGACCGAGATCGCCAAGGAAACGGGGGGGCGCGCCAACACCACAGCCCTTGTAGGAACGCCCGAGCAGGTCGCCGAGGCACTCCTTGACTATTACGATCTGGGCGTGACGACTTTTCTCATCCGCGGCTTTGATCCCCTTGAAGACGCCATCGATTATGGCCGGGAACTGATTCCACGCACGCGCCAGATGGTGGCCGAACGGCGCCTCGAAAAGCCAAGCTCGGGCGCGCTAAGAGTGGCCTAGCCGATGACAAGTCGCAGGCATCGGCGAAACCATCCGCTAGCGCGTTCTGGCAGGTGCCTTTTCGCCCGTCAGTGCAGAGGATTTGCCCGATAACGACCGGGGCAACTTGGCTCGCGCGCGTGGCCGCGCTTCGGAGTTGAGCTCGGGCGAGGACGCGCCGGCAGCCTCCCCTTCATTGCCCCCCTGGGATTCTGCAAGGGCGGCCTTAACCACCTCGCGGGTCAGGGTCGGTGCAAACGATTCGATGAAATCGTAGACGTAACGGCGCAACCAGGCCCCGCGGCGGATGGCAAGGCGCGTGACGTTGACGGCGAAGAGATGACGCGCATCGAGCGCGCGCAGGGTGCGATCGCGTTCGGCATCGAAGGCCATGGAAGCGACAATGCCGACGCCCATCTCAAGCTCGACATACGTCTTGATAACGTCAGCGTCCATCGCTGTTAGCACAATGTTCGGCTCTAGACCCTCGCGATGGAACGCTTCGTCGATGTGGGCGCGCCCGGTGTATCCAGGCTCGTAGGTGATGATCGGAAACCGCGCAAGGTCAGAAAGCGTGACCGGAGCAGTCCGTTCGAGCAAGGCATGGCCAGGCGGCACGATGATGCTATGCGTCCAGCGGTAGCAAGGCAGTGCGATGAGCTGCGGGTAATGGGCAAGTGCTTCAGTGGCAACGCCGATATCGGCCTCGCCGGAATGCAGCATGTCCGCGACCTGCTTGGGCGAGCCCTGATGCATGCTCAGCGTGACCCCGGGGTAAATCTTGCGAAAATCGCGCACCACCATCGGCAGGGCGTAGCGCGCCTGGGAATGCGTGGCAGCAATCGACAGCGGCCCGGTGTCGACCGCATTGAAGTCATCGCCCGCACGGCGGAGGTTTTCCGCGCCCTGGATAAGTTGCTCAACGAGCGGCAGGATCGCTTCTCCAGGTGGAGTCAGGCACGTCAGGCGCTTGCCGGCGCGAACAAAAATCTCGATGCCAAGCTCGTTTTCCAACTCGCGGATCTGACGGCTGATGCCAGGCTGAGAGGTGTGCAGGACACTTGCGACCTCGGTCAGGTTAAAGCCCAGTCTGGCCGTTTCACGGACCGCTCGCAGTTGCTGAAAATTCATCGGTGCAGGTGACGCGAGACCGCGAGGTTCTGTCTGTTTCGATAACCCGCCATTGTGACGGGCACGCCAGCCGACACCAAAGACATTATTGCTTTTTGGATATGCGTTCAAGTTGTGTAGGCTTGTCGCCCAGCCCGAAGGCACCTCCTTGCCTCATGGTTCCTACTGCGTGCATTGCACGCATTAGAGTCAAGGTGGGTTGCGAGGACAATTGTGCGTGCACGCGAGCACGCTGACGTCCGGGCGTGTATCGCCAATGAATCCATCCTGGTTAGGCATTTTGAGAGACGTCAGCGTGCGGGCGCCAACGACTGCGTCCTCAGGCAGGAGTCCGTTAAGATACAGAACGTAGCCGGAAACAGAATAGACGTCGACGTCTGACAGCGACTGCGGGGCATCCAGCGGCATGGCTCTGCGGATGTAGTCAAACAGCGTCGTTGCGAACTGCCAGTAACTGCCCACGGTCTTGACCGGATGGGGCGTAGCCAGGGTACCTGCACCTCCAACCAGGCGGTCACCGATACCTCCCTCGCCATTTTTTCCATGGCAAGCCGCACACTTCGCGAGATAGACCTCGGCCCCGCGCCGCACACTACCCTCGCCCGCCGGCAGGTTTTTCCCGTCGGGCGCGACATCGATATCCCAGGCCTTGATTTCTGCCGGCGTCGCAGCGCGTCCGATGTGATACACCGATTGCGCCAACGCGGGGCTACAAAGGATCGCGCCCAGCCCGATGGCCAGCACCTGGAGGCGCGTCCAACCCTGGCGCGAGCGCAATCGACGCTGATTACACATTGGCATTGCTCACTTCGCCGTCTTGGTCAATTCGCCAGGGCTGCACCGCATTATTGTGATAATAGGAGTTATCACCGCGCGCATCGACGAGCTCCGCGAACGTCGGCTGGACGTAGCCGGTCTCGTCGATCGCCCGGCTCTGGATGATTGCTGGTTGTCCATGCCAGTGCCACGCGAAACGAAAGCGCGTTAATGCGCGCGTAAGCACCGGTTCTTGCAAGGCGGCGTCTGACCAATTCTCGCCGCCGTCAACCGAAACCTCGACACGGGCGATCTTGCCATGGCCGCTCCACGCGATTCCGCGAATTTCAACGAAGCCGGGGCTCGCGATGCGCTGACCACCCGATGGCGAGGTGATGATCGACTTGGCCTCCATGTAAAACGTAAACTGGCGCGCCTTGCCGCTGGGCAGCAAGTCGGTGTATTTGGCCGTCTCTTCACGCGAATAGGCTGGCGCATCGGTGACCTTCAGTCGCCGCAGCCATTTCACGCTCATGTTGCCTTCGAAGCCTGGCAGGAACAGGCGCAGGGGATAACCTTGCTCCGGGCGCAGCCTTTCGCCGTTCTGGCTATAGACAAGAAGAGCATCCTCAAGGCATTTTTCGATGGGAATGCTGCGCGTCATGCCGGCGCCATCCGCACCTTCGGCAATGACCCACCTGCCCTGGGGCGATACGCCCGCCTCGTCAAGAACAGTCTTGAGCGTAACGCCGGTCCATTCTGCGCAACTGACAAGTCCAACCAGGTCGGACGCGGTCCGGCCAAACGGTCTCTTATAGACCGGGTTTCCGGAGCATTCCAGAAAATGAATGCGCGACACCGAAGGAAAGCGTCGCAGGTCGTCCACCGAGAAGACCAGGGGCTTGCTGACCAAGCCGTGGACCAGCAGCCGATGTCGGGCCGGATCGATGGTTGGCACCCCGGCATGGTGGCGTTCATAAAAAAGCCCGCTGGGTGTGATGATGCCGTCGAGCTCGGCAAGCGGGCTGCGACTCGTACTTGACCAATACTGCAATTGGTTTGCCGCAACGTTACGTACCACGTGGTTCTCAAACGAAGACGGTGTGCCGTACGGCTTGGTGCCAATCGGGGCACCGGGTGCCTTCATCGACTCGGGTATGGCAACAAGGGGATCGACAGGCGGAAGATCGCGCGTGGCCTCTTCCGCCATCAATTCCTTGCTGCCTGCCGCCGAGGCGAGGGCCAAAAGCGCACCGCCGGACTGCAGAAATCGGCGACGCCTCGACTCGATTGTGCCTCGCACCCCTAAGTCATCTGCACGATCGTGGCTTGGAGTGGATTCGGACCCATCGATCACGGCGTCTCGTTTGTCGGTCATCAAATTGTCCCGGGAGTTGCGCCTTGCGCCGTTGGCAAATCGCGCTTCACTTCGAGAATCGGCCACTGAAAAAGCATAAGCCCGAAACCATAGCTCTTGCAACGACCTCGGCTCCAATGCTTTTTCGGCATTTGGTTATGCACCCGGAACTTAAGAGACGCGAGCACCCTGCACAAAGTTGCGTCAACGATGCCCACGGCAGCCAAGCATGACATGCACCGGCAGCCCCGGCTATGCGCTTTCCTGTGCCTTCGCGCATGGACAAGTCCCGGCCACGGGTTAAGGATACCCATATAATTAATCGCTTTAGCGAAATCCGTGTCGGTCGCGCTTCGTTGCCGGGAACGCACCAAAAATCGCTACGATGGCCAACCTGCGGAATGCATCACGAACCACGGCCGACACGCGGGTGCAACTTTGATCACGCTGCAATGCAGATAGCCGTATCACGGGTGATTCTCTACGTTAAGGACGTGGCAAATATCGCTGCCTTCTACCAGCGTCACTTTTCGATGACGCCATTACCGGATGCGACTGACGGCTGGATTGAGCTTTCCAGTGGTGAAGGCGGCTGTAACATTGCGCTCCATAAGGCGGCATCGAGCCAGAAAAGCGGCGCGGCGATTAAGATTGTGTTTGGCGTCGCCGACGTCGACGCATTCAAGAATGCGCGGGAGGCAGAGGGATTGGCGTTCGGACCGGTTCACCGCCACGGCGACTTTGCATTTGCCAACTCGAAAGACCCCGCTGGCAATTCGATCCAGGTTTCTAGCCGAGGCGTAAGGAAGCTCTAGCGCCCGCCTATGAGACTTGAGAGTGATCATGTTCACGTTGCGCTCGCTTCTGCCCGGCGGGCGGAGCTGCTTCGGCGTGTATCACATCGCTTGCGCTATCCATGGTTCGCGCGGAGCGAGCCGGATTGTGTTGTTGCCAGGCAAGGTCTCGCCAACATCAGGCCTTGACTCGATCAAGAAGTCGACGGAGTTGTGCGACCGAACCCGCTCGATGAACCGACCGATAGGTGCTAGAAGGACATCGCCATGACACTTCGAATCGCGTCTTGCAGTTGCGGCCAGCTCTCTGCCAGGGTCACTGGAGATCCGATCCGAGTGTCGGTTTGCCATTGCCTTGCATGTCAGCGTAGAACCGGAAGTCCCTTTGGCGCTCAAGCCAGGTTCTTGCGGGAAGCAGTCGAGATCAACGGAGAAGGCACGGAGTATGTCCGGGTCGGAGACGAAGGCGGAAGGAGCAGGTTCACCTTCTGCCCGACTTGCGGCGCTACCGTCTACTACGTCGTGGAAGGCAGAGATGACAGTATTGTCATTCCCGTTGGCGCCTTCGCAGAATCGCGGTTTCCGGCACCCACGTTCTCGGTCTATGAAGATCGGATGCATCCTTGGGTGGGCTTGCCCAAAGACATTGAGCACATGGCTTAGGGGTTGTGGCAGCGCAAAACGGCGGCACGATCACGCTTGGCATCAGGGTCGCAGCGCCGAGTCGACTCTACACACTAGCCATCAAATTATTTCATAACGTATGCAAAAAATGCTCAATGAACATTTGTTTAATTTCTGGTGCAGTATCTTTGCTAAACCCATGTCCAGTTGAATAGGACTTGTGTGTTACTTGAAATCGGAAATGGTGCTCCTTAAGATAGTTCTCAATATCGTTAGCCATCTGGTAACTGGGCCAGATTTGATCATTTAATGCCGAAACCATCAATATTGGCCCGTTTATTTTTTCAAACGCAAACATCGCTTTTCGGACATTGTCCTTGTTCTTCAAAGCAGCTTCAAATCGACTAACTTGTGGTGCACTTTCGTCCAACTCCAAGCTCAGTGCCGGGATGTCTTTACCGCGGAGAGTCCATGCTGAACTGTTCGTTGTGCTGCCATACCACGCCACCTCGCTTGGAACTGCCACTGCAACAGATTTGATGCGACTATCGAGCGCAGCGAGTAAAAAAGCTGGTTCAGAACCTCTGGAACCACTTATCACACCAATCCGATTTGCGTCGATCGAATCACTTGTTTCCAGAAAATCGATGGCACTGACAAAATATTCAAGTGGTATATGATCCAAAGTCTGCGGCAGGCCTTCACTTTTGAAATACGCGACAGCCAGAACAGCAATGCCATAAGGAGCGATCATTTCGCCGTTTGCGTCACCAAAGTTGAAGCCCCCATCTGATCCTCCAAATGCGATCACAACAGGCACTTTGTGATCCGATTTCGGAAGGTAAAGTTTTGCTGCCAAATTTTTGTAATTGACGGTTTGAATTTGATATTCAAATTCCGCAGCCATAGCTGTGCAAGAATAAAAAAAGAAAATTAGTAAAGCGGATTTGACACGCATAAAATTGGCTCTTTGTAGACAATGCAATTGGACAACCGGGAGCCGTCGAAGGCGACCGGACCTCCGAGTGAAAACCACGCCTCCTCCAAAGCGTCCCTTCTGAAAGAGATCCTGACGCATGGATTCAGTGATATCAAAGTTTCGCAAGTCCCGTGGGCAGTGGTTTCGGTGCCCTTGCTGCGGAGGTGCGGGCTGGAAATCTTCAACGCGCGCAGAATACCGACTCAGACCAGTACTTCGATTTCGAGTTGTCTACAGATGTAACATCTGCGACGGTCTTTCCACGCTGAAAGGGTGGCAGCGGCCTGCGTTCTGGTTCATTAAGGGCGTTGCCTGCTTTGTCGCACTGTTTTTTGCCCACTATTATTTCCTGTCCAATTTCCAGCATGCAACTGCGTTTGCGTTTGTCGTCATCCTTGACGCGATAATCCTCATTGCCATCGCAGTTGTGGGGCAATTTGCCAATCACTACAGTCCCGTGGACGGACCTTAAACTCAATCGGAGCGACGATGCACATTGGGGCTTCCTGCTCCGCGGCTGCTGCCCATTGCTTCAGCCACTAGCCCACGCCCTGGCGCCAATAGCCCAGCAGCTGAAGGAGGCATTTATATTTGGCTCCGTCGCCACAAGCAGTGACACGAGCGAGAGCGACATCGATCTCGCAGTGGTCGGCAATGTCGACCTATTCAGTCTTTCACCACTGCTAGATAACGCTGAGAGGGATGTTGGTCGGCATATTCACGTGAGTCTCTACAGCGAAGTGGAGTGGGCTTCGACCGACGACGCCGTGATTCGCGATATCAAAGCAGGACCCCGGATCGATTTGATCGAGATGATCAATGGCTAGGCCCGCTGCAGTCCGAATCCGTTGATTCTGGTTGAAATGACGCTGAATTTTCAAAAAAGACCATTTTGTGATAATATAGTTTTAATAGTTGAAACGACCCGGATTTCTATGAAACATTGGCCCGTACAAGACGCGAAAACTCACCTCAGTGAGGTAATTGAGCGCGCGCAATCTGAGGGACCGCAGACCATAACGCGCCACGGCGTCGAACGAGCCGTCGTGGTTTCAATCGACGAGTATCGTGCACTCGCAGCCTTGAAGCCAGACTTCAAGTCTTATCTGCTTGGTGGCCCGAAAGTGGAAGATTTCGCGATCGCACGGGATGACGATCGAGGGCGGAGTGCCGAGATTTGAACGAATCGACGCGCTATCTCCTCGATACCAATGTAATTTCGGAAACTCGAAAAGTACGGCCCGACGAAAGGGTTCTGGCATTTCTGGCAACAACCCGTAGCGAAGATCTTTTTCTCAGCGTACTTACTTTCGGCGAGCTAAGAAAAGGCGTGATGTCAAAGCGCCAAAGCGATGTTTCCTCATCGGAAAGACTCGGCCGGTGGGTGGACGGCCTCGAAGCGATTTTTGCCGACAGAATCCTTCCGATAAATGCGGCCATAGCTCGCCGCTGGGGCGAAATTTCAGGAGAGCGCCCCCTTCCCGTGATCGATACTTTGATCGCGGCGACTGCAATCGACCACGGACTCACTTTGGTCACTCGCAACATTCGCGATGTTGAGAGTTCTGGCGCGGCGCTGCTGAATCCCTGGGTTTTGGACTAGTAGTAGGAGATGACAACGAAATGTTGCAACCGGCGCGTTGCGGCCAGAAGCAGTCGGTCGAAGTCGAACAGGGAAGCGGACACCCAAGAAAACGGACCTCGACAAGTAAGGAGTCGTGCTGACGCGACCGATGGACATGAAGGAGACGTTTCAACGCGCGCGAGAAAATGGTCCGAGACTGGCTCGGATGGGGTGCGGCATTGGGCTTTCCCTCGTCGCCTACTACACGATTGCCTGGAACACCACTGGCACCGAATGGGAAGTCATGGCGTGCTTTACCGCGATTCTGGCGGCGAAGATTTTTTATCCTTTCAGCAGCGAGTTCTGCTTGCTTTGGGTCTTGCTGATCGGCCCGGTCATGCAATACGCTGCAATGGAGCCAATCCTGTTAGGCGCTGCGGGTAACGATCCCGTTGCTAGACTCGTGATTCAGAATATGCTGTCCTTAAAAGGCATGGCACTGGAGCTTTTCCCTCCCGTGCTTGCCACGATAACTTATGTTGTTTCAGCGAGGCTTGTTAGCCGGTTCCGATCGCGACCGAATCCGACATAGGCGGCCAACACTCCGATCGGCAGGCAGGATTGTCAAGGGTGTTATCGGCCAATTCCGGTCGACCGCAGATGCAGATCCAAAGCGGTCATTTCTCGAAATAGCCCGGAGAAATAATGAAGATTTTCGGCTATGAAGTTTCTGAAGGTCAGAACGATCCTTGCGAGCCAGCCGAGCTCGCTGAAATTACTTTGAACGCCACTCCCGATGAACTTCGCCGAATTTCAAAGTTTCTGACAGACGTAGCCGACCAGATGTCAGGCTGGAAAGATAAGACGCACCACTGGCACTTGTCCGACGTAGATAAATCCTTCCAATCTTCGCCCCACTTTGTGGTTTGTCTGTCGCGGTAGCGCGGCGACATCAGTTAAGCCAGAATAGTTGGCAGCGTGCTACCGGCCAGGAACGGTCGTCCGAGGATGTCCCCAAAGTCGCCGTTCAGAGACGAACGCGGCGGCGATACCGTTTGCGCATTTGCACAGTACCGGCGCATTTTGGGTAGCGGATGGCGAAATCTGCGGAGATAATGACTCTTTAACCGTTATTTGGTGGAATAGGTATGGGCAGCATCCTGGTTAGCCGCAACCCAGAGATCATGAGTGGGACGCCGTGTTTTGCAGGCACCCGAGTTCCGCTCCAGACGCTCTTCGACTACCTTGAGGGCAGTTCGTCTCTTGACGAGTTCTTGGACGATTTCCCATCGGTTGCACGAGAAGTCGCGGTCGCAGTACTCGAGTTAGCCCGCGCACACCTGCTTGCCGATGCGTCTCCTGCTTGACGAATCGGTACCACGGCGGTTTGCGTTGCTTTTGCCCGACCACGCGGTCAAAACTGTGACCCAAGTCGGCTGGGGTGGAATCAAGAATGGCGCATTGCTCACGCTGGCCGCTCACGAGTTCGACGCCTTCATTACCGTTGATAACAATCTTCCGTACCAACAGAATATTGCAGGATTGCCCCTCGCAGTTATAGTCTTGAGGGCTAACTCCAACGCTTTAAGAAGCCTTGAACCGCTTGTTCCCGAACTTAAAAAAACTCTCGAACGACTTCAACCTGGTCAATTCGTGACGGTAGGTCGGCAAACCGGGGACTTTCACACCGATTAGGCTTACGAGAATTCGGAAACGGAAATCTCCAAGCAAGCGAGTGTGCCTGTATGTCCTGTATGTCCGCTCTCCCAAATCCCAAAGTCTGCATTGGGTCGATATGAGACCTTCGTAATTTCAGACGACTAAAACCAAAACGGCCCGATTGCGTGAGCAACCGAGCCGTTGAAATTTGGTTGCGGGGACGAGATTTGTACTTTATAGATCAATGCGGTTAAGGTAGATGCGGCACAGATCGTCACGATTTCCATCTCGCAATCAAAGGCTTGCGAATTTATCTCAGCGCTATATAATATTCATTATATAGGAGCCAACATGTTGACATTCAAAGTAACGACCGTAGGTGCCTCCTCCGGCCTGATCCTCACGAAGGAAGCTATGTCCCGCCTCAAGGTGAAAAAGGGCGATACGCTTTTTTTGACCGAGGCGCCAGATGGTGGATACCGGCTAACACCTTTTGATCCAGACTTCGAGCGTCAGATGGCCTTGGCGGAGAACGTCATGCATGAGGACCGCGATGTTCTCAGAGCTCTGGCGAAATGAGATCTTGGCGTTGGCTCAATCCGACACTGATATATGCCATCCACGACCGCCAACTCGCTGAGCATGGTGGACCTGATGGAGTACGAGATCAGGGCCTAGTCGAGTCTGCGATGGCTCGACCTCAACATTTAGCCAACTACGAAAACCCCGACGCGGCAGACCTGGCTGCCGCCTATGCGTACGGCCTTGCCAGAAATCACGGCTTTGTCGATGGAAACAAACGAACTGCTTGGATTGCGGCTCGCGTCTTCCTCGCCGACCAAGGCCTGACCTTGATCTTTGAGAAGACAGAAGCAGTAAGTATCATGGAGCGCGTTGCCGCAGGTACCGTTATAGAGGCCGAACTCGCAGCCTGGTTTCGACAGCGGTTGACGTAGTCGTATGCGCCTAAAGAACCAACGCATATGGCCTTTCACATTTCAAAGCCTTCGACGCAGTCCCTTTATCTCAAACGAATCTTGGAAGGGATCGGCATGAAGAATCCAGGATCCTGGTTGACCATTGAATCCGCTCGCCGAGCCGGCCGTGCCGGCACCAGGGCGGACCTCGCTGCGCGTCGCCGCCCCTTGACGACGTCCGCGATTCGCCCCCTGGCCTGGCTCTGCCTGTCAGTCCTGCTGGTCGGGCCGGCTGCGGCCCAGAAGGCGCCGGAGACGGTCGCGCAGACGATCGAGCGTCAGGAAACGGCCTATTCGCAGACCTTCGTGACCGGCGATCGCGCGGCCGCAGAACGGTTGCTGGCCGCGGATTTCACCGGCGTCAATTCCCAGGGTCGGCCCTATGACCGAGCCGCGATTCTGGCCATCATCGGCAGGACGCCCCTTCAGATCTCGGCCCACATCGACACTTTCACCGTGCACGTGCATGGCCGCGTTGCCGTTGCGCTGGGCACGGAAACCGACACCGGCCCCGGCAAGGACGAAATAGAGCATCGCATCTGGCTCGACACTTGGCTGCGCGGCGTCGACGGTTGGAAACTCATTGCCTCCAGCGAAATGACGCCTGCGCAGAAATAGCGCCGGTGCGTCAGGTTCACGCCGACGACGCCACGCGAGACGCATCTCCGCCCCCCGCTTCCCAATTTATAAGCCGGCGAAATTGATAACGTCGCGCGTACCTTGCTTGAGGGCGACGATGCGCCGCTGGATGAAGGGTCCCTCAAGGTGAAGGCCCCGGCCACATGAGGCAAGTGCCGGCCACAAGCCGACCATTGATGGTGTGCCCCAAAGCGGGCGTTCGCGTAAAAGGTCTGCAGAATATGTTCTCGCGTGTGAAAGAGAAATTTTAGAGACCTGACGGCGACGCCTTGATATGCGGCCTTACTTCCGAATTGCGCAAACCTATAGGGCCATGGTCATTCTAGCGAGGATTGCTCTTTCAATTTATTGTGGCTTAGACGATGGACTCCGCCGGGTAAGTGTCGGCGACTGGATCTGGATCCTGCTATTGGGCTCGGCGTTTGTCGGTCTGGTGCGACGCACAGTCTAGGGCAGGTTTCTAGTCTCATGCTTTAGTATTGCAATGGCATTGTCGCTCGCAGCAGCCAAACAGAGTGTCCTCTACCGTCTCCATGATGCCCGGAACCGAGTCACCTATCGCGCGCCCATTCCGCCCATCACAGCGGCCGATGCAATGGCAATGCAAACCATTCTCGATGACGTACTAGCTGCAGCGCGAAACCTCACTGGTCTGAAATGAGCGCAAGTACTTCGGTCGAGGATGAATGCTTTGGACGAGGCATTTAATCGCAAGTAGGCCTGTCCCCGAGGATTGAATGGACTTTAGTGATCCAGACTGGACTGCAGGAATCATCATCCGCTCAGAAGATGATCCGTGGCTCGCGCAGAAAGAATCAGAATATTTTCGCGACAGAGTTCAGAATTTGGATACCACTGGACTCTTCTCCCTATTTCAAGGTGGTAGTGCGATCGAGCGCGGGCAAGAGCTGCGTTATGTGCCCCGCAAAATCTTTCAAGAATATATCCAATATTTCGTCGGATATTTGCTTTCGGACCTATCCACGGGTGATCCGGATGCTCCGAGCGTCTTCATTTGGCTCCTCAAAGAACGTGAAAACAGAGATCCCGGATGTGTTACCCAAATCCTTCATTTGATAAGTCCGTGCCTAGAGCACATCTCCCAGTCTCAAATACGATTCGATGCAGACGAAAAGATTTACGCCAATTTTCCGGAACAGGTTGCGACAACCTTGGTGTACCTGCAAGGTTCATAAGAGAGCGCTAGCCCATGAGCGCTTCGGCCAACGGGCTTGGTGAGGCCGGACCTTACGCTTATAGCTTTAAACCTTTTAAGGACCGTCGTCGATCAATCGTTTTTGAAACCTTTGAAATTTCAGACGACTAAAACCAAAACAGCCCGATTGCGTGAGCAAGCGAGCCGTTGAAAATTGGTTGCGGGGACAGGATTTGAACCTGTGACCTTCGGGTTATGAGCCCGACGAGCTGCCAGACTGCTCCACCCCGCGAGCAGAATTATGCCAGAAGAGGGGTCCCGGCACAAACGCTTGGGTCCCTGTCTCAAGTTGAACGCGCCAACGATTGGGTTGTTTGAGCATCATGACGAGCAGATTGTTAAACTGCGGTATGCGATATTGCTCCAACTGTGGTGCGACGGTAGTCGCCAAGATCCCGCCCGGTGATAATCGGTTGCGCTTTTGCTGCGAACAATGCTCCACGATTCACTACGAGAATCCGCGCATGGTGGTGGGCACACTGCCTGTATGGGACGAACTGGTCTTGCTCTGCCGCCGGGCCATTGAGCCGCGCTACGGCTATTGGACACTGCCCGCTGGGTTTCTTGAGAACGACGAAACCACCGCCGAAGGCGCCACGCGTGAGACGACCGAGGAAGCGGGAGCGAAGATCGAGCTCGGGCCGCTATTTTCGATCTACGATGTCACGCATGTACATCAGGTGCATCTGTTTTACCGCGCGCGCTTGATCGACCTCGAGTTCTCCCCCGGCATTGAAAGTCTGGAAGTGCGCCTGTTCTCAGAGACCGATATTCCCTGGCGTGAAATCGCCTTTCGCACCGTCAGCCAGACGCTGGAGAGCTTTTTCGACGACCGTCGGCAAGGGCGCTTCATTTTGCACAGCGGTAATCTGAACTACACACCGCGCCCACAAGAGCCGCGACTGGCGCGCTCTACTGAGCCTTGATCACCTGGTTGGACGGCGAAAGCCCCTTCCCACCTTTGCGCTACGCCCTGACCGATCCCGCGGGACTGCTCGCTGTGGGCGGTGATCTCAGCGCGAAGCGCCTCACCCAGGCCTATCGGCAGGGTATTTTCCCCTGGTTTTCGGAAGATCAGCCCGTGCTCTGGTGGAGTCCCGACCCGCGCATGGTCCTGCGACTCGACGAGTTTCGCGTCTCCCACTCGCTGAAGAAGCGCTTAAGCGCGCTGCAGCTGCCTGACAGCCGCATGCAGGTCCTGTGCGATACCTGCTTTGAGACCGTGATGCGCCATTGCGCCGCGCCGCGCCCCGGACAAAGCGGAACTTGGATCTCACAGGCGGTGATCGACGGCTACGTCTCCTTGCACCGGCTCGGTCTTGCACACTCGGTCGAAACCTTCATCGATGGCGAGCTGGTGGGGGGCTTGTACGGCGTGTCGATCGGCAAGATGTTCTATGGCGAGTCGATGTTCGCGCTGCGGACCGACGCGTCAAAAATTGCGCTGGCCTGCTTGGTTTTCTGGCTGCGTCGACAGGGATTTCCCATGATAGACTGCCAGCAGCAGACCAGCCATCTCGCTTCGCTTGGAGCGCGAGCCATTTCTCGTGACGAGTTTGCACACCAGATTGCGTCCCTGGTTGAGCAAGCTGCGCCAGTGGCCTGGCCCGCTCGCCTTGATAAGGTGTCTTAGCGTTCAGCGTGGACATTCGCATGACCCAGCTTAAAGAACTGCCGTTTGCCGCATTGCAGTTTTATGCAACCGCGACCTATCCCTGCAGCTACCTGGGAGACCGCCACGCACGCTCCCAAGTGGCGACCCCTAGCCATCTCATCAACGCAGACGTCTACAGTGAACTCGTGCGCTCCGGATTCCGGCGCAGCGGCTTGTTCACCTACCGACCCTATTGCGATGGTTGCCGCTCCTGCGTGCCGGTGCGTGTGCGCGCCGACAGTTACCGTCCGAATCGCAGTCAACGGCGCGCCCAGGCGCACCACGGCAGCCTGGAGGCACGCATTTGCGCGCTGGCCTTCGATCCTGAACACTATGCACTGTATCTGCGCTATCAAATGAGCCGCCACGCTGGCGGCGGGATGGATCACGATAGCCGAGATCAATACAGCCAGTTCCTCCTGCAGAGCAAAGTGAACACGCGACTGGTGGAATTTCGCGAGCCCGAGGGTCCGCATGCCGGCGCCCTGCGGATGGTGAGCATCATCGACGTCCTCGATGATGGCTTGTCTTCGGTGTATACCTTCTACGAGCCCGATCTGCCCGGAGCCAGTCTAGGGACTTACAACATCGCTTGGCAAATTGCGCAAGCTCGCGAGTTGGGCCTGCCCTACGTGTATCTAGGGTACTGGATCGCACAGAGCGCCAATATGGCTTATAAAGCCAACTTCCAACCGATCGAAGCCCTGATCAACGGCCACTG
>CAJCIC010000013.1 GCA_903970185.1 Gammaproteobacteria bacterium | reverse complement strand
GAGCAGAATTTTTTCTAGACGAACATTTTAGCCTACCGGCTCGCAGCGACTGCTCAGGCGTCAGGCAGAATCCCAGACTCCTGGTGCATCGCCATTTGGTCAAGGTCTGAGTCGGTGGCGACCATGAACGTCAATTCAAAGCCTGGGTGTTCGTCCGTGCGCACGGGAAAGGCGTCACGGAGGTTGCCGGCTACTAGGGACCAAACATTGCGCGGCCGCGCACCCTCGAACAGGGACGCATCGTTTTCCAACGACATCGTTACATGGCACTCGAAATGCTCCTTCGGATCGGACTCGGCGAGCCAGCCAACCCACTCCGCCAGAGATCGGAGCGCCGCGGGATTCCCGTACGCTGTCACTCCATCCGAAGTTAGTGCGATGCAGATACGCACTCCCGGCGTCTTTCGTGGCTTCTCAGGCATTTGTACTCTTTTTCATTGTGCGGCGGCGCCTGCGATCCCACCGAGCACGGCGCCGGGTGGACCCGCCAAACAGAAACCGCCAATTATTAGGCCCCCAACCACCACGCCACCAATGACGTTCTTGCAGACAGGACCGCACGACGACTCTTGGGGATCCGGTGGAATGCGTCCCCATTTTTGCAGACAATCTTTGACATCGGCCGGTGGCGGTCCTGAACCATCGCAAAGTGTGCCGTCCTTCTTGATGCACCCCTGCGGCTGTCCCGGACACTGCCAATGGGTATGCGCTCCCTTCCACTGATCTGAGTCGAACGTAACGGTGCAGGGACCGCACTGTTTGGTAAATCTTCCCTGACCCTTGGGGTCCGTGTCAACGAGTGGACCATCGTCGACATAGGTGTACGTTCCCAAGCCGCCCTCTATCCCAAGCGGGTCACTCTGAACGTACCTGCCGAGTGTTGGATCGTAATTGCGGAAGTAGTTGTATATCAATTGCCCTGACGCGGTCGCATCGTAGCGAGGACCGTTTTTGTGAGACGCGCCAAGCGCTTGCAGCGAGTCGAAGAAGGCAATTCCCCTTCGCGAGCGGAATTTTTTTCCAGGACCCCATTTTTGCCTGCAAGCGCGCGGGGCGCAAGCGCCGTGTGCACGCCTGCGCAATCGAGCGGCTAGGAGGGTCAAGCCGGGTCAGCCGTCAGCGTCGGCTTCGGTGTCCAACGCCGCGAGGAGGCGCGCTTTGGTCTCGGAGAGAGGTTGGGCCACGTCGTTGCCGTTCGCGCCTTGCAGGCGCCGCAATCGCGCCGGGTGGGTCAAGGCGTGCACAGCCTTCAACTTGCCAATCGCCACCTGGGTGTAGATCTGCGTGGTACTCAATTCGGAGTGTCCCAGCATCACCTGGATGTAGCGGATGTCGGCGCCGTTCTCGAGCATGTGCGTCGCCATCGTCCATCTCAATTCTCTTACGCCGGCGTAAATTAACCCGGCCCGCAAGCGGGCTGTCCCGGGATAGAGTTCCGACCCGATAAACTCGCCAGAAAGCTGCGAGCTACGCCGATGGAAGTTTCTGCATCCTCGGCCATTCAGCCAGGAACGCGACTACTTCTCTAAAAAAAGTTTTGCTCTACGAGCCTTCCTTTACTTCGATCATATTCGGCGGTCGGAGGTCTGGGAATTGCTTGTAAACGGGCTCAAGGAGTTCCAAGTCCAGCTCAGCTAGTACCATCCCAAATATCCGCTGCGCCCGCTTCCGATATTCCATATCATCCGCATTATTTACGATGAAGAGGGCAGCATTCACAAGCTCGAATATCTTCGAAATCTCGGAATGAACATTTTCGGCGGTTGCTCGGTTCACTGTGATTTTTCCAATTAGTAGCTGCAGCCAACCTCGTTCATGCATCGACGGATGCATGCTCTGTAGGGACCTGTATTATCGAATCGCCCGGGCATGTCGAGCTCATACAAGCAGAAGGTGATGCAGTAGTTCTTTCGCTTCTTACAGAAATCGGCGCTGGGTGGACAGGTGCCAGCATCGCTTCCAGTGCCAGCCCCGGTGCCAGTACCCCATGCACTCCCGCTGTTACTCGACGAATCTCCACCGGTCGCCAGAATGGCCCCTGTCGCGAGCCCTCCCAACACTGCAGGCCCGAATGTTGCAGCGAGATCCGCGAGACCATAGGCTATCGGTATCAGAAGCGGAAAGACCTTGCCTTGCGGGTCGGATCGCGTGAGGGGATTTCCTCCAACGTAACCGAAAGTGCTGACACCGCCTTCCAGTCCGATCGGATCGCTCTGCACATAACGTCCGAGAGTCGGATCGTAATTGCGGAAGTAGTTGTAGTAAAGGCTATCTTCCTGATCGTAGAGTTGTCCTGGGAGTCGCGGGTTGTACGCGAAACTGCCCAGGCCTGAGGGATTCTGGTTCGGTGCAGCAGCACCGAACGGATCGGTCTGATCCCAGCGCCATATCATCTGATTGTCGACGGGGCGTGTCACGATGCGAGGCGCATCGACCTGGTCGGGGTAGATGTAATAGATGCTCGAACCATCGTTGGTCGTGAGAACCGCCTTCACCGCATCAGCAATCACATCGCCGCTACTATCGGTCGTCAGCTTGACGTTGGTTGTGCCAGAGGACAGGGAATAGGTCCCGAGCAGAACCCATACGCCGTTGTTGTTCTGCTGGTTCTCGTGAACCGCTGCGCTGGAGCCAACCGTGAAGGTCGCAGCCGTCGATCGATTGCTCGACGTCGTCCAGCGCGCATACACGTGGTAGCTGCCGGTCGTCGGGATACTGAGCGACCAGGTAAAACTGTCGGTGCCCGTGCTCGCGTTGTGATAGAGGTAGTTGGGGCCGAGGTAGCCAGCGATGCTGGTGGATGCCGTCCACGTTCCCACCATCGTGGTCTCCCCCGCGGTGGTGTTGTCGACGACGATGGCGGGACCTTCTTTCGTCACGATGGCAACCGGTGTGTCGCCAAGGTAAATTGTCTCCTGCAGGACTTGCGCGTTGGTGTCATATTCACCGAGCAAGTGTCCTGATTCATCGTACATGTAGTGATTGACGCCTGTGCTAACAATCGTCGTCGGCCCCGACTTGTACACGCGTTGCCCGATGCCGTTATACAAATAGCTGGTGCTGTTAGAGCCTTCCGTTGTGCTGGCCATGCGTCCACGCGCGCTATAGACGTAACCGGTGGTACCGTCGTTGGTCAGGTTGCCGTCAGCGTCGTAGACGTTCGATTTGGAGGGCGGTGGACCCGTGGTGCTCGACAGTTGGTTACTGCTGGTCGCGATCATGTCGGTGTAGGAATTCGATCCTACTGTGAGGCCAGTGCGATTTCCCGTCAAATCATAAGCGTAGGTCTGGGCAGTGGTGCTTGGCGTATAGCCGGTAAGACGGTTGAGATTGTCATAGGCGAAGCTCTGGTTGGCAGCCAGTGCCACAGGACTCGTGCCGCTGCCGCTGGTGTCGGTATGGGTGAATGCTGTTATCCGCGAGGCACCGTCGTAGGTCGCGGTACGAGTCAGGCCGTTCGGTGTATACGTGCCGCCAATCTGGCCAAGCGTATAGACGGCAAGGCGACCGTCAACGTCAAACGTGCGGGCGTAGGTTCCTGCATTGCCCCACGTCCACCCTTTGGGCGCCCCGAACGGGTTATAGACCACGCTCGACAGCAAGGTCGTGGCGCTGCCGCCCGGGGGCGTGATACTGATACTTGCGATTCGGCCCGCGGTATCGAAGGTATAGGCGACGAGCATGCCGCTCGGATAGGTCATCGACACCATCTTGCCGTTGGTCGTGCCGCTCGTGCTGTAGGTGTAAAGCACGGTTTGGGTCTGGATGAAGTTGCCGGTGCCCGACACCTGAATCTTTTTCACGACGTGGCCGAACCCATCATAGTAAAGCCGCGTCGTGCCAGATTCATCGGTGATATTGGTGAGATGGCCGACATCGTACTGCACGGGGCTCGAACCGCCGTCGTAGGCGAACGCCGTTGCCGTGCCGCTGGTATAGGCGATATTGGTGACGCGGTTCAACCCGTCGTAGCTATACGTTGTGGTATCGCTGCGCGCGTCCTTGCTGGTCTTGAGGTTTCCGAAGGCATCGTAGGTATTGGTGGTGCTGCCGGTGTCCGGGCTCGCCAGTACCGTCAGGTTTCCCAAGCCATCGATTGTGTAGGTTGTATTGAGCGAGCGCGGATCGTTGATCTGGATCACCTGATCGCGCTCGTCGTAGGTCGTGGTGATGGTGGGGTGGCTGCCGCTCGTGCCTGGGATCGGCTGCACGACGGTCGCCACGCGATTCAGGTTGTCGAAGGACTGGGTGGTGTAAATCTGGTTGGTCGAGGTACTGCGCGGGTCGCAGATCTGCGTGCGGTTTCCATTGGCATCGTAGAAATAATTGGTGGTCGTGATCTGACCCGTACCGGCAAGCGGCGTCACCGTCGGGCAGGTGCTCTGTCCCCACGCAGGCCCGCATGTCAGAGTCAGCGCGAGCAAAGCTGCGCGGAGGCACGCTGCCCTGGCACCGGCGTTTGCCGCGTTCACTGCAGCGCTCCGGTCACAGTTTGCAGGCGGCTCAAGGCGTCGTAGACGCGTGCGACATTGCGCGTCAGGTTGCCAGAGGGGTCCTTGGTCGCCTCGACCGTGCGATTGCCCATATTGTCGAGCGTGTAGTTGATGGTGTCGCCAAAGCTGTCGGTAATCGTCGTCAGCCGATGCGCGGGGTCGTAGGCGTACTTGATGTAGGTCGAATCGGGCAACGTCACTTGAGTCAACTGGCCGACGTTGTCATAGCCGTAGGTGGTGGTTTGCGCACCGCCACTCGGCTGCGTCACGGTCTTGGTGGCGAGCCAGCCGCGCGGCTTGTAGGTCAGGGTTGTGATCACGCCGTTCGGATCTGTCATCGACAGCAAGCGGCCATTACCGTCGTACTGGGTGTAAGTGGTGATGTGGCCGACGGCATCCTTTACCGTGTCGATATCGCCGATGTAGTACCAGGGTGGCGAATGCGCCGTATCGGTCGACGCATAATACGTGGTGGTCGTGGTGTTGTTGAGCGGGTCGACGGCGGTCAACACCTGTCCATAGCCGTTGTAGGTGTATTTCCAAACGCGCGGTGATCCCGTTGGCGTCGCACTGAACCCGGAACTCCCCGTGGGGTCGGTGGTGGCCTGTTCGGTCTTGGTACACAGGACACCGATCGGGTAGGCGCCGGACATTGCCGAGGTCGGCGCGCAGTAAACGCCACCGTCGCCGTTATACGCGTAAGTGGTGATCTTGAGCGGCTCGGCGACCTCGATGGGCAAGTGCCAGTACGCGTGGTTTTGCGTCAGGATCTTGCGCTGAACGGTGTTTGCCGTCGTGGTGTAGGTGGCAATGTTTGCCGGACAGGTGCTACCGGGTGCCAGGCCTTCGACGCGACCGGTCTCCAGATTGGTCGTCTGGTTGTACACATAGCAGGTCAGATTGCCCTTGTAATCGGTCTGGCTTGCCAGATTGCCGTTGGCGTCATAGGTCGACGACTTGGTGGCCGCCGAACTGCCGGCACCCGCAGGCTCGGCAAGTGAAGACAGCCGATTGACGCCGAGCACGCTGGTAAACGAATACGTGCGTGTCGTGTTCAGCGGGTCGGTTGCCGCCGTACTCAGGATGTTGCCATTGCCGTCGGTGGTATAGACGACGGTGTAGTTCTCGACATTTCCGGCATGTTCGCTAACGAGGGGTTGGCCACTGCTGTTGTACTGGAAGGTGGCAAAGCGCGAATTGTTTTCGTCGATGATTCCGGTCAACGCATTGGTCAGGTTCGCACCGGCGGTATTGGCCGACTCGTTGTACAGATACTGCTTGATCGTGCCGTCGGCATATTGCACCGACCCGATACGACCGTAGGCGTCGTAGTTGTAGGTCGTGGTGTTCTGCTGCGAGTCGGTAATCGTCGCGGGTGTGCCCTGGTAGTAGGTGAGATTCAGCTGACGGCCAAACTGGTTCGTCACCTGCATCAACATGGAGACGCCCGAGGCCGGCAGCCCCTCAGCCGGCGGCGGGTAGGACGCATAAGTCATGGTGATCGTCTGGCCGTTGCGGCCCGTGATCGACAGCAGGTTGCCGGGCGGCGTTGGCGAGGTCGACGAATAGCTGTACGTCTCGAGCGAATCATCGGCGGCGACACGGTACGCCCAACCCGTCTGGGTGCTCCCGGTCATGAGCGGTGTCAGGGTATCTGCGAAATCCGGGGGCCCGACGTAAGCGGATCCCGATGGAACGAAGAAGATGACCTTGCCATCCGGCCGCGTGACGCCGAATCCTCCAAGCGTGCCGTCCGCGACGATGGTCGTCAGGTATTGCATCGACCACGGCACAGGCGCACCGTACGCCGTTGCGTCGTAATAGCCGCTGTTGTACATACGCTTGATGGCGAGAGGATTCGCCCCCGCACCTTGATCGTCGACCTCGGCCTCGATCTTGTTGCCGGAACTGACCACGATGGGATTGCCAAGGCACGTCGGACAGGGCGGCGGACCCGCGTTCTTCGGAAGACAATTGCTCACCGGTGTACCGTTATTCCAGGCGATTCCAACAGTGTTGGTACCGTTATAGCGGTTTACGGGAGGATCGTCCGGTGGGAATACTTGAACCGCTTCCCAACTAAGAAAGGGCCATGGGTCGGTTGGATACAGGCAATAAACCACCGGGATACCACCCCAAGCAACGTTATTTACTTCCGCCCAAGACGCACACGCCTGATACGGAGTCGGATAATGCGTCGCACCGCTTTGAAACTCGAATTGCTGGTACAGATAAAGGTTGTGCGTATTGGTGCATTGCTGCGCATCGACCAGCAGGGGATAGAAGATGGTCGAGACAAACGCGATAACCAAGGGAGGGATTCGACGCGTTGCGAGAGCGACCAAGCGCCTGAAGCGCGTCACGAAACCAAGCGGTCTCTGCACGGTAGATGTCCCCTCAAACTGTGAACTCTGTTGATCAGAGTCTCTACCGACATACTACTGATGGACTTGCGCGTGTCCAAGGTTTCGTGGCGTGAATATTCACGGGCTTGGTATGCAGGAACAGAAACCTCGCCGCTCTTCGCAGGCGTAGTCTAGGCCTGCGTGAATTCGACGACTGTCTTGGCGCAGGCAGCGCCAAGCAGGCCCAGCACCCTCAAGTCGACAGCGCCTGGCAGCCGATCGCCCGGAAGATGAAAGAGTGGAGCAGGGCTTGCCTTGATGCCCACGCGCGAGACGGCACGCTCTGACGCCATCTCTGGCGCACTGGCTCTGCGGTCAAAACGCAGACCCTCAAGCGACATGCGGCGCGCCAGCAGGTCCCCGAGCGTGCTCTGGTCGGCCTCGAGCTGGATGGTGCTGTAGCGAGCGCCAAGATTCGCACCCAATTCCAGCCAGCCGATGGCATGGGGCGCAAGGTCACTGAAGTGGTTCGAGAAGGCTTCCCGGCCGATGCCGCCGAGCTCGTCGCCGCTGAGTGCCACCATGACCACGGGGCGCTGCGGCGGCGACTCACCGAGTGCAGCTGCAACCTTCAGCCAGATCACGGCATCGCCACCGCGCTCACCCACGCAAGGACCCCAGCCGCTGACCGAGGTTGCGACAACTAGCGGCGTCGCCTGGGGGTCAAGTCCGGGCTTGACGGCGATGACGTTCTGGCCGGTACCGCCGTCGCGGTCAAAGTCGGCAACGAGCGTGATGTTCTGGTTATGCTCGGCAGCAGCGCTAAGCCACGGTAATTCCTCGCTCGAGATCTGCACGACCGGCAGCGACATGCTCTTGGAGATGCAGTCGAGCGGCGCAAGTCCTGGCGCAGCGCCGGTCGTGACGATGACGACGGCGCGGTAGGCCGCGCCGCTTGCTGAGGTGGCATTGGCAGCCAGCGCCTGCTCGATGCGGGTTTGCGGTGCGAGGGCGAGAAGTGCGATGTCACCTTCTGCGGGCGGCAAGGCGAGCTTGCCGGAGATCCCGACTGCAGTTGTCGTGCCGTGATTGATCACAGGAAGGCCGACCGCGCGGTGGTGCTCGTCCTGGACAAGGCAGCTCCTGACCGAGAGCAAGTCAATGTCAAACGACTGCACCTCGCAGCGCATGCCCGATGCACTTGCCGACTGCGCGAGCCAGTCGGCCGAGGCCTTTTGCGCAGGAGAGCCGGTCCAGTGCCAGCCGAACTCCTCCCAGCTCGCGAGTTCGGCTTCAAGCGGGCTCATCGGTGCGGCGCGCGCGCGCCTGATGCCTGGCGCCGAAATGGACAGCGCGCCGGCGGCTGTCTTCAGCAGAAAGTGCCGGCGCGTCATCCGGGCCGTGATCGCCCTGTCGATTGGCAACAAGACGCGGGCTCTCGCTAGACGAGTTTTGCGAGCCTGGCCGCTGCAGCTTCGAGCGTGGCCGTTGACTTGGCAAAACAGAAGCGGATGACGTGGGCATCAAAGCCGTCGGAATAAAACGCCGAGACCGGGATCGCGGCCACGCCAATATCGATCGTGAGCCGCCGCGTGAAGGCCACATCGGGCTCGTCGTGGCGATAGCGCACGCACTGGAAGTAAGTGCCGCCACAAGGCAGGAGCTCGAACGGCGCGTCTTTGATCAGCGCGCGAAACTGGTCGCGCTTTTGCTGGTAGAAGATCCCCAGTTCGCGGTACCAGCCGGTGTTTTGCATGAAGTCGGCAAGGGCATGCTGCATCACCGAGTTGACGGTGAAGACGATGAACTGGTGCGCCTTGCGAAATTCGGTCATGAGCGCCTTTGGCGCGATGCAATAGGCCACCTTCCATCCGGTGACATGGTAGGTCTTGCCAAAACTCGAGACAACGAAGCTGCGCGCAGCGAGTTCCTCATGGGCGGCAACGCTTGCGTGCGCTGTGCCATCGAAGACGACGTGCTCGTAGACTTCGTCAGATAACACCGCGATGTCGGTGTCGCGCACGATGGCTGCGAGCTCATCAAGATCGGCGCGTGTCAGCACACTGCCGATGGGGTTGTTCGGCGAATTGATGATGATCATCTTGGTGCGTGGCGTGATCGCTTCGCGCACCTTCTGCCAGTTGATGCGATAGTCGGGCAATTCGAGGCGGCAGATGACAGCGCGGCCGCCGTTTAACTCGATCGACGGCACGTAACTGTCATACACCGGCTCGAAGACGATGGCTTCGTCGCCAGCGCCAATGACCGCTGCCACCGCCGTGAAAATGGCCTGCGTGGCACCCGCGGTCACGGTCACTTCGCTGTCGACCTCGTAGCTCGCGCCGTAGAGCGTCTGAACCTTGGCCGCGATGGCTTCGCGCAGCGCCAGAACGCCTGCCATTGGCGCGTACTGGTTGCGTTGTGCACGCATGTGGCGGCCAACCGCCTCAAGCAGTTCTGGCGGCGAGTCGAAATCGGGAAATCCCTGGGACAGATTGATCGCCCGATGTTCATTGGCAAGCGCTGACATGACGGTGAAGATGGTGGTGCCAACTGCAGGCAGGCGGGATTGGAGTTTGATTGAGGCGGCGAGCATGACAGGGCGCGTTAGACGGAGTGCAGGCGATGATACGTCGAATTATTGCGGCAGGTGCCAGGTGCAATTCAGGCGCGCGGCCTCTCGGCGCCGATTCCGGCTGCGTGCTCGATGAGCCAGGCGCTTGCGCCCATCGGGTCGACGATCTTGAAGCTGCCAAGCGTCGCCACACGCCTTGCAAGCTCGAGCAGTGCACGATCGCGCGTCACGAGCAGCGCTGCCCTGGCGCAATGCGCAAGCTCGACAAACTTCTGGTCCGAGGCATCGCGGCAGGCCGGCAGCGCCGTCAGTACCTCAGGTGCAGCGTCGTCATCGATTCTGGCCAGATCCAGAAACGCCAGCCGCGCCGCCTCGCGCAGTGGGGCGGTCTTGCCAAGCGTCGCGCGGGAAAGCACGTCTTCGAGTTCGGCAAGCGTCAAAGCGTTGGCGACGACATGGCAAAGGCCATCCTCAAGGCTCTGCCTTAGCAAGTCGACGGCCGCGTCCTGATAGAGCAGCAGATCGAGTACGACATTGGTATCGAGTACGATCGGCCAGCTGCGCGGGCTTCTGTTAGCCTCTCTAAATTGGGATTGCGGCGGGCGCACGTGTCGCTGGGGTTGGCCTTGACGCCTATAGCTTACAGGAGCAATTGATGGTCGACGTGTCGTGCGTTTTCGATGGTGGCGCAATCGAGATGGTGCACGCGCCAAGTGCCAGCGCCATCGAGGTGCGCATCCGGGCTGACAACCACTCGGAATTCGCCCAGTGGTTTCATTTCCGGGTGGCAGGCGTGCGTGGTGAACGCGTCAACGTGCGCTTTCTGAATGCCCACGCCTGCACCTACCCGAAGGGCTGGGAAGGCTATCAGGTGGTCGCGTCCTACGACAGGCGCGAGTGGTTCAGGGTCGAGACGACCTACAGCGAGGGCGTGCTCGCGCTGTCGCTTGAGTGCGCCTGGGACCAGGTCTATTTCGCCTATTTCGAACCGTATCGCAGCGAGCGCCATCTCGATCTGATCGCGCTTTGCCAGACGCGCGCGCGGGCGCGCGTGCGCCAGCTGGCCAAGAGCATCGAAGGGCGACCGATCGAATGCGTGACGCTGTCTCTCGGCGGCAGGAAGAATGTCTGGGTGATTGCGCGCCAGCACCCGGGCGAGACCATGGCCGAATGGTTTGCCGAAGGCTTGATCGAATATCTCATCGAATCCGAAGATGCGCTTGTCATGCGCGGTCTTGAACTCGCGACGTTTCACATCGTGGGCAACATGAATCCTGACGGATCAGCACACGGCAACCTGCGCACCAATGCGGTTGGCGCCAACCTCAATCGTGAATGGGCAGAGCCCTCGGCGGAGCGCTCGCCCGAGGTGCTTGGCGTTCGCCAAGCCATGATTGAGGAAGGCGTGGACCTTTTTATCGATGCCCATGGCGATGAAGCCTTGCCCTACGTCTTTGTCTCGGGCTGCGAAATGCTGCCGAATTTCAGCGCGCGGCAAAGACAGATGCAAGACGGCTTCATTGACGCCTTCAAGGCGGCCAGCCCCGAATTCCAGGACAAGTATGGCTATGCCGCGGGGCGCTATCAGAAAGATGCGCTCAGGCTTGCATCCAAATGGGTCGGCGATCGCTTTGGCTGCGTGTCGTTGACCCTTGAGATGCCGTTCAAGGACAACGCGCATCATCCCGACCCCAAGGTGGGATGGAACGGCGCGCGCAGCCGCCTGCTTGGCCGCGCCATCCTCGAGCCCATCGTCAAGACGCTTCTGGCTCAGGCCTAGGAGGTCCTTGCAGGTATCAAGGACATGGCATATTGTGCGCGAACGCGCCGCCGTCCTGCCAAGCTACGACGTGCCATGGCGCGATGAGTCAACCAACGTGGAGTACAAACATGAACCTACCGTACCGTTATTTGTCGCGTGGCCTTCTGCTCGCCGCCTTCTGCTCCTTTGCAGTTGCAGCCAACGCCGAGTCGATCACGTTCAAGACGCACATGACCACCGCCCAGGAAGTGCCGCCAAAAACCGGCGACGGGCAGGGTGACGTGGTGGCAACGCTCGATACGGTCAGCAACAAGCTGACCTACACCATCACCTATAGCGGGCTCTCGGGCGACGCCACGGCGGCGCATTTTCACGGACCCGCGGGCCCTGGCGTTAACGCCGGCCCGACCGTGGCGATGAAGGCGCCATTGGCAAGCCCGATCACGGGTGAAGCCACCCTCTCGCCCGAGCAGGCTGCCGATCTGATGGCGGGCAAATGGTATTTCAACGTCCACACCGCAGCCAATCCTGGCGGCGAGATCCGCGGCCAGCTGATCCACTGAAGCGGCTCTGATCCGGCCACGCCGTCCCTTTGGCCGCGTGGCCGGGCGCTGGCTGGATCCTCATGAGTGCACGAACTGCTGCGCCAGCGTGAATTCGTCAACCCGCCCCGGATAGCTGATGCCGCGCCGCGTCGCCCAGCTCACGCGCTGGTGGTAGAGCGGGATGACCGGCTCGTCGGCCATGGCAAAGGCCATCATGGCGCGCGCATCGGCTTCGCGCTTGGCGTCGTCGAACTCGGTGAAGTCATGATCGAGCATGGCGTCGAGTTGGGGGTTGCTGTAGCGACCGAAATTCCAGGCGCCATAGCCTTTTCCAGGGTTGGGCGTGGCCAGGTGCGCCTTGATCGTGTTGTCCCCCAAAGATGAGCCCCAGCCGATCAGGGCAAAAGCAAACTGTCCGGCGCGGGCTTTGGGCAGGTAGGTGCTCCATGGCTCGGTGGCAACACGCGTTGCCACGCCAACGCGCGAGAGCAGTCCGGCCACGGCCTGAGCGACGCGCGCGTCGTTGACATAACGGTTGTTAGGCGCATGCAAGACGAGGTGAAAGCCGTTGGGATACCCCGCGTCTAGAAGCAGTGCCTTGGCGCGCGCCGGGTCGTATCCATCGACGGCAATTGACGCGTTGTAGCCAAAGATCCCGGGCGAGACCAGATTCGATGCGGGCACGGCCAGGTCCTCCATCACCTTGGCGACGATGGCATCGCGATTGATCGCCAGGGACAGGGCGTGGCGCACGCGCACATCCTGCAGAGGGTTCCTGGCAAGGGGTGCCCCCCTGGCATCGGTGATTTCAGGGTCGAGCCCGCGTGCCTGGTCCATGTGAAAAAACAGCGTGCGCCACGAAATTTGCTGATTCAGCTGAAAGTGCGCGTCGGCAGCAACGCGCTTGACGTCGGTGGTGGGCACGTTTTCGATCGCGTCGACATCATTGGCGTAAAGCGCAGCAAGTCGCGTCGCGTCGTTGCTCAACATGCGCAGCGTCACGTGTTGCCACTGGGGTGCCGCTCCCCAGTAGGTCGGGTTGCGCTCAAGTTCGATGCGGTCTCCGCGGGCAAAGCTGATAAGGCGAAACGGGCCGGTGCCAATCGCGGCCTGCCCCGAATCGAAATCGGCTTCGCTCGCGTTAAGCGCAGCGTGGTGCGAGACGATAAGAATCGAGTTCAGGTCGTAGGGCAGAAGCACATAGGGGGTTGCGGTCTTGAGTCTGAGCGTTTGCGCATCGACGATCTGCTTGGCCACGATGGCTTTCACGAACTGCGTGAAAGGCCCGGGACTTCCCGTGAGCTGATTGGGCCGGTCAAGCGAAAACACGACATCGTCAGCGCTTAGCAGGCTGCCATCGTGAAACCTGACGCCAGGCCGAAGCTTGATCTCCCAGGTCAGGGGATCGACTTGCCGCCACGCCACGGCAAGGCCGGGAATCAGTCGACCGTTGCGGTCAGTCAGCGTCAACGGCTCGAATATGTGCAGGGCGGCAGCCACGTTCGGCCCCGAATTGTTCCACTGCGGGTCGATCGAAGTGACTTCCGATGACAGGCCAATGCGCAAGGTCTGGGCGATCGCTGGCACTGCGGCCAGGGCCATTGCCAGGGCCAGAAGACCGAAGGCGACGATGGCTGGCGCAGATCGTCGCAAGCGCGAAGCGGCAAGCGCGAGGAACTGCCCACAGGCCATCAGCTATCGCGCCCGTGCAAGGTTGCGTCCGGCAGGTAGAAGATCAGGGCGATCGGAATCATGGCAATCACGGCACCGACAAGGAAGATGCGCGTGAAGGCGTGCTCGGCGATCACCCGCAGATCCAGCGTGCCAAGCGCAGCAGGTGCGCTCGCGGCAACCAGGATCGCGTGCAAGACGTCGCCGCCGGTGGTTCCCTGGGGCAGCCCGTCGGCGCCGTGCAGGGTGGCGAGCAATACCGTGCTGAGCACGGCGATGCCGATGGCCCCGCCAAGCGAGCGAAAAAGCGCCGTCGAGGCGGTCGCGATGCCCACGCTGGATTGCGGCACGGCATTTTGCACGGCGACAAGCGAGGTCGGGAATTGCAGTCCAATGCCAAGCCCGGCGACCGACATCATGACGGCCAGGAGCAGCGTTTGTGTCGGCGTGCAAAGGGCCACGGCCACCATGGCCAGAGGTACCAGAATGGCACCGGTCAAGGCGATCGGCCGGTAGCGTCCACTATAGGTCATGGTCCGGCCCGCCACGAAGGCGCCAAGCGGGATGAAGAGCGACAGGGGTACCAGGCGCAGTGCCGCCTGGTCGGCAGTGGCTGCGGCCACGATCTGAAAGCGCAAGGGCAACAGCACCGACATGCCGATCAGATTGAAAAAGCCGAAGAACAGTACCGCGCAGCCGATCGTTACCGCGCGAATGCGAAAGAGTTCAAGCGGCACGATCGGTTCGCGCTGGCGTTTCTCCCAGAGCACGAACACCGACAGGCCAACCATTGCCGCGACGATCAGTTCGACATTCCTGTTCTCCAGTGCGCCGATGCCTTGCCCGATGCGGGTGATGAAAAGCAGCAGGGTGGACAAGCCGGTGCAAAGCAGCACGGCGCCGAAGTAATCGATGCGGCGCCTAACGCCTGGCACGGGCAGTCTCGCCAGGGCCTTGCGCGAGGCCAAGAACGCGGCAAGTCCGAGCGGCAGGTTGATCCAGAAGCACCATCGCCACGACAGATAGTGCGTGAGCAGGCCGCCAACCACGGGCCCGGCCACCGAGGATACGGCGTAGACGCCGCTGATGTAGCCCTGGTAGCGGCCACGCTCGCGCAGCGAGACGACATCGGCGATGATCGCCTGCGACGTCGATATCAGGCCACCGCCGCCAAGCCCTTGCAGCACGCGCGCGGCAACCAGCATCGGCATGCTGCTGGCAAGCGCGCACGCGCACGAGGAGACAAGAAAGATCAGGATCGCGCCTGAGAGCATCAGGCGCCGTCCGAACAGGTCGCCAAGGCGGCCGTAGATGGGCGTGACCACCGTCGAGGCGACCAGATAGCCCGAGACCACCCAGGCCAGCAGGCTGAAACCCTTCAGGTCTTCGGCCATGCGCGGCAGCGCCACCGAGACGATGGTCTGATCAAGCGCTGCCAGCAGGATGGCCAGCATCAGGCCGATGATGACCGTGCGGATTTCGTCGGGAAGCAGCGCAAGTCGTGGCGCGAGGCCGTCGCTTGGGGCCAAAGGCGCCGTGTTTGAACCGCTGGGCGTGCTCAATGCAGATGGGCAGGTGACGGATCGATTTCGGAGGGCAACTCGGCGTGCAGCAGCTCGCCGTTGGGATCGGCAAAAAGGGGCGCGCCGCAGTCGTCGCAGTATTCAAGCGGAAACTGGGTGTCAAGGGCCAGGACTTCGGCCAGCTGGTGCTCATTCAAAAGCGCCATCAGCTGCTCAAGACTGCCGCCGGTCTCGGTGCCTTCTTCGCGACCGTACAAGGGCCAGACGACGCCGTGCAGGATCTCGGTCTCGCCTTCAAGGGCAAAGCCGATGCGATATTCCTCGACCTCCTGATCGCCAAACGGCGCGACGATGGCGCGCAGTTTGGAAGGCAGGGTGTCAAGGGCGGCGGCGACGAAGGCGACTGCGGCATGGATGCCGTAGGGACGGATGGCGAGATCGGAATCGCGCCAGGCAATGTAGAAGCCGTCGGGCAGGGACGCTTCGAGGACGCAGCCGGGCAGAAGTTCGGGCAATTCGCGCGCAAGCACGACGCGCCAGTCTTCAAGCGTCTGCTCGCGCAAGGCATCATCGGAGTCGCCGACGGTTTGCCAGCGAAACAGCGGCCCCTCGCGTGCAACGCGAAACGACGCGATAAGAAAGCGCGTGTCGGCCAGAAGCGGCGCGGTTTGCGGCAGGCGCTTTTGCCCCTGCCGCTGCGCGCCATCGGCCTTGTCCTTGCTCGCTGCGAGTTTGCGCAGCAGTGCCCGCGCATCGGCCGGACGCCGCGGCAACTGGTCGATCGAATACAGGATCGGTGAGAGCACGACATCCACGCCGGGCGCGGCAATGATGCGCTTCAGATGGCCTTCAAGGCGTTCGGCCTGCTCCGGCTTTAACGGCCCCGAGGCGATGGCGTAGCGTGACCAGGCCAGAATCGGTGCGGCAACCAGGACCATTTGCATGCCGTCGGACTCAAGCGATTCGGCGCAGCGTTCGACCTCGTCGATCAGCGTGTCATAGGCCAGGGGCAATTGCGCGTGCAGGTGCTCCAGGGCCGAATCAATCGCGGCATGCGCGCCGCTGTCAAGGAGCCGGTCGAGATCGATTGCCAGTTCGCGTTCCCAATACGCGTCTTCAAAGCGGCTGCCCGAGCGCGACAAGCCGCGCGCAAGGGCGACAAGACGCAGCGCCTCGCGGGTCAGGCGGGTCGAACTGGTCTTCAAGCGCGGCCGTTTCATCCGGGTGACGCTCCTATGCGGCAAGCAGCTGGCGCAACACGAACGGCAGGATGCCGCCATTGTTGTAGTAATCGACTTCAATTGGCGTATCGATGCGCAGCAGGAGCATCGTCTCGATTCTCGAGCCATCCTTTCGTGTCGCCACCAGTTTGACATCCATCTGCGGCCTGAGTGCCTCGGCAATGACGATGTCGACGACTTCGGTGCCGTCAAGGCCAAGGCTTGTGGCCGATTCGCCGCCTTTGAACTGCAGCGGCAAAACGCCCATGCCGACCAGGTTGGAGCGGTGGATGCGCTCGAAGCTGCGCGCAATCACGGCCTTGACGCCAAGCAGTTGCGTGCCCTTGGCCGCCCAGTCACGCGAAGAACCGGTGCCATACTCCTCGCCGCCGAAGACCACCGTGGGCACGCCCGCGGCGATGTACGCCATGGCGGCATCGTAGATGGCCATCTGCTCGCCCGAAGGCTGGTACAGGGTGACGCCGCCTTCGATGCGCGAGCCTTCGGCTGTCAGGGGCAGCATCATGTTCTTGATGCGCACATTGGCAAACGTGCCGCGCATCATGATCTCGTGATTGCCGCGCCTTGCCCCGTAGCTGTTGAAATCGGCCTTGCTCACGCCGTGGGCGATCAGGTACTGGCCGGCAGGCGAGGTTTCCTTGATCGAGCCGGCAGGCGAGATGTGGTCGGTTGTGACCGAGTCGCCAAAAATGCCGAGCACGCGCGCGCCCGTGACGCCCAGGTCGCGCTTTTTGACGGTCATCGAGAACTCCTCGAAAAACGGCGGCTCGGCGATGTAGGTCGACAGCGGCCAGTTGTAGACCTGGCCGGTGGCGGTGGGCACCTTGCTCCACAAGTCGCCGTCCTGGGTCAGGCGCGAATAGAGGTTGCGAAAGGTCGCCGGATTCATCGCGCTCGATAACAGCGCATGGACTTCGTCGGTGGTTGGCCAGACGTCGCCGAGATAGACGTCGGCCCCCTTCCTGTCCTGGCCAAGCGGCTCGGTCATGAGATCGGTGAGCATCGTGCCGGCGATCGCGTAGGCGACGACAAGCGGCGGCGAGGCCAGGAAGTTGGCCTTGATGTTGGGGTGGATGCGCGCTTCGAAATTGCGGTTTCCCGAAAGGACCGCAGCGCACACCAGGTCGTTTTGCGTAATCGCATCGTTAAGCGCGGGAGTCAGGTCGCCGGCATTGCCAATGCAGGTGGTGCAGCCATAGGCGGTGACGCCAAAGCCGAGTTGCTCAAGGTAAGGCAGAAGGCCGGTCTTGGTCAGGTAGTCGGTGACAACGCGGCTGCCAGGCGCAAGCGAGGTCTTGATGTGCGGCGCCACCGTCAAGCCGCGCTCGACGGCCTTCTTGGCGAGCAGGCCGGCTGCGAGCAGCACGCTCGGGTTGGAGGTGTTGGTGCACGAGGTGATGGCAGCGATCAGGACATCGCCGTTGTGCACCTTGACGCCATCGCTGTTGGTATAGGTCTTTTGCAGATCGTCCTTGCTCTTGTTAAAGCCGTTTTCGCCGACAGGCTTTGAGAACAGGGAATCGAAGGTGCTCGCAACCGCGCCGATTTCGATGCGGTCCTGGGGACGCTTGGGCCCGGCCAGCGAGGGCGCAACGCTGGCAAGGTCGAGTTCCAGTTGTTCGCTGTAGTCCACCGCACCCTGGCCGTGCACGCCGAACATGCCCTGGGCCTTGAAATACGCGGTAAACGCGGCGATCTGGTGTGCCGTGCGTCCGGTCCCCGAAAAATAGGCGATGGTCTTGTCGTCGACCGGAAAGAAGCCCATGGTCGCGCCATACTCGGGCGCCATGTTGGCAATCGTCGCCCGATCGGGTACGGAAAGTGACGCCGTGCCTTCGCCGAAAAACTCGACAAATTTGCCGACCACCTTGGCCCGCCTTAGCATCTCGGTGATGGTCAGGACCAGATCGGTCGCCGTCACGCCGCCGCGCAACTTGCCCTTGAGGTGCACGCCAACGACATCGGGCGTGAGGAAATACACCGGCTGGCCGAGCATGCCGGCTTCGGCTTCGATGCCGCCCACGCCCCAGCCGACAACGCCGATGCCATTGATCATGGTCGTGTGGCTGTCAGTGCCAACCAGTGAATCGGGATAGAAGAGATTGCCGCGCTGGTGCACGCCGCGCGCAAGGTATTCGAGGTTGACCTGGTGCACGATGCCAATGCCAGGGGGCACGACCTTGAACGTATCAAAGGCCTGCATGCCCCACTTCATGAACTGGTAGCGTTCGCGATTGCGCTGGAACTCGACTTTCATGTTGAGATCCAGCGCATTGGCCTGGCGGAAATAGTCGATTTGCACAGAATGATCGACGACCAGATCGACTGGCACCAGGGGCTCGATCTTTTTCGCGTCCTGGCCCATGCGATCGGCCACGCCGCGCATCGCCGCGAGGTCGGCCAGTAGCGGCACGCCGGTGAAGTCCTGCAGCACGATGCGGGCGACGACAAAAGGGATTTCGTCGGTGCGCGTCGCGTTCGGCTTCCAGTTGGCCAGCTGGCGCACATGCTCAGGCGTGACCTTCTTGCCATCGCAATTGCGCACCACGGACTCGAGCACGATGCGAATCGACACGGGCAGGCGCGACAGGTCCTTGTTGAGCGCGCGGCCAAGTGCGGGAAGGGAATGGAACTTGCCGTTTTTTTGACCGATCTTGAAATCGGTCAGCGTGCCAAACGAATTGGTGGTCATGGGGGCCTTCGGTCTTAAGTGGGGTGCGAGTGGGCGGGCTGTAGAGGCGAAGCTGGAAGGGGATGGCTGTTGCGACTAGATCACGTAGAGATCGACGTAGCGATTGACCGGCATCGCCTCGAGCGTTTTCTGATCGAGCGATGCCTGGGCGATCTGCGCCTGCTGCTTGGCAGGAAAGCGGCGCGCGAGATTGATGCGAAATTTTTCCTCGAGAAGCGGGATGCCATCGGCTCTGCGGCGTTTGTGGCCGATCGGATATTCGACGACCACCTCGTCAAGCCGGCTGCCGTCTTTCAATTCGATGGTCAGCGCGTTGGCAATCGAGCGCTTGCCCGGATCGTGATAATCGCGCGTGAAATTCGGATCCTCGACGCAGGTGATCTTTTCGCGCAGCGCGTCGATGCGCGCATCGCTTGCGATGTCGTCTTCATAGTCGGCTGCGGTCAGCCGGCCAAACAGCAAGGGAACGGCAACCATGTACTGGATGCAGTGGTCGCGATCGGCAGGATTGGCAAGCGGACCCTTCTTGTCGATGATGCGAATGCAGGCCTCGTGGGTGCGAATGGTGATCCTCGCGATGTCGTTGGCGCTCTTGCCCTGCTTTTTTAGCAGGTCGTGTAGCGTCATGGCCGCCTCGACTGCGGTTTGCGAGTGAAATTCGGCAGGAAAGGAAATCTTGAAGAGCACGTTTTCCATGACGTAGGTGCCGTAGGGCCGCTGGAACTTGAACGGCTGGCCCTTGAAGAGGACGTCGTAAAAACCCCAGACCGGGGCGCTCAGGACAGACGGATAGCCCATCTCGCCGGTCTTTGCGATCAGGGCCAGGCGCACGCCGCGGGCCGTGGCGTCACCTGCAGCCCAGCTCTTGCGCGAGCCGGTATTGGGTGCATGGCGGTAGGTTCTTAACGACTGCCCGTCGACCCAGGCAAGCGAGACCGCGTTGATCATCTCTTCGCGCGAGAGGCCGATCATCTGGCCCACTACGGCAGTGCTTGCAACCTTGACGAGCACGACGTGATCAAGACCGACCTTGTTAAACGAGTTCTCAAGCGCAATGCAGCCCTGGATCTCGTGTGCCTTGATCATGGCTTCGAGCACCGCGCGCATCAAAAGCGGTGCTTCGCCATTGGCGAGGCGGCTGCGCGAGAGCCAATCGGCCGTGGCGAGAATGCCGCCGAGATTGTCCGAGGGGTGGCCCCATTCTGCCGCGAGCCAGGTATCGTTGAAATCGAGCCAGCGAATCATGGCGCCGATGTTGAACGCAGCCTGGATCGGATCGAGCTGGAATTGCGTGCCGGGCACCTTCGCGCCGTTGGGCACCACCGTGCCGGGAACGATCGGTCCAAGCAGCTTGGTACAGGCGGGATATTCAAGTGCCTCAAGGCCGCAGCCCAGCGTGTCGATCAGGCAGTTGCGTGCCGTGTCGAGGGCGAGCTCGGACTCGATTTTGAAGTCAAGCACATAGTCGACGATGTCGGTCAGGACCTTCTCGGGCGCCGGGCGTGCAGTGGGCAGGTGTTGGGACATGAAAGGACTACCGGAAAATGCGCGGCACAAGGCCGCGCGTGGACAGGTGCGGCCCAGCGGGCGCGCAAGGCAAAAAGCAGGGGGCGCTGTCGCGCGCGGCTTGGCGCGGCCTGGGCTCTAGCGCGAGGCGGCCGAGATACGCGCCATCAGTTCGGCACCGACTTCCTTGCCGTGGGCTTTGATGAGGGCTGCACTGAGCTCGGGTTGCAGCGCCAGCAGTTCGTCCGAATTGGCACATTTTTCGATCTTGAGCTGCATGAAGTAGCCGCGCAGCCCGAGATAGTCGCTGACCAGTTCGTTCATCAGTGTGTAGAGGCGATTGAAGCGGCTCTGTGTGTCGTCGCTTTGCGCCTCGCTGGCGACGGCAGGCTCGGCTGCGACCGGTTCGACAAGCGGCATTGACGGCGGCCCGGGCGGCACGAGGGGCGCGGGCGCTGAAGCGGACTGCGCCTGCGACGAGGCCTGCGCCGCCTCGTTCATCTCGATCAAGCCCTGCCTGAGCAGTTGCTCGAGGGCATCGGCAGGCGCCTTGCCCCCCGAAATCAGTTCCTTCAGCTGGGCCACGCTGCGCCGGCCATCGACAAGCAGGAGGACGTTTCGCAAAGCGCCGGAGAGTTGCAGGGCCCGGGTGCGCATTTCTTCGCGGCCAGACTCTGTTTTTGAATAAATCTCCCGATCGTTCATCCACCCGCCTCCATTGACGCCTTTTGACCGCGCGCTTTGTGGTTTTCGGATGACGGCGCGCGCAAGTGGTCGTGATTATGCGACGAATCGCGCGATACGGCGAATCGCAAGACCCCGGGAAGTACCCGATTGCCGCGAGGCGAAGCGTGGCCCAGGACGTGTTGCTGCGGCGCAGCAGGAAGGCTTCGGGATCACTCCCGCCCTCAGGCTTTCGGATTCGCAAAAGGCCGCGCGTCGATCGCTTCACAAGACATCCTAGGCGCGCTTTGGCAGCGCAATGAACTTCTGGTCCTCGGGTCCGGTGTAGTTCGCACTCGGTCGGATGATCTTGTTGTCGATGCGCTGCTCGATCACGTGCGCGCTCCAGCCACTCGTGCGCGCGATAACGAAAAGCGGCGTGAACATGGCCGTGGGAACGCCCATCATGTGATAGCTCACGGCCGAGAACCAGTCGAGATTGGCGAACATCTTCTTCGCCTCCCACATGGTTTTCTCGATGCGCTCTGCGATGTCGAACATCTGCATTGAATGGGCTTCCTTGGACAGGCCGCGCGCCACTTCCTTGATGACCTTGTTGCGCGGATCGGATTCGGTATAGACCGGGTGGCCAAAACCGATCACGACTTCCTTGGCCTCGACGCGGCGGCGGATATCGGCCTCGGCGGCGTCTGCGCTGGCATAACGGTTTTGCACCTCGAAGGCGAATTCGTTGGCACCGCCATGTTTCGGGCCGCGCAGGGCGCCAATCGCGCCGCTGATCGCCGAATAGATGTCACTGCCGGTGCCGGCGATGACGCGCGCGGTAAAAGTCGACGCGTTGTATTCGTGTTCGGCGTAAAGATTTAGCGATGTGTGCATCGCCCGCACCCAGCTCGGGCTGGGTGTCTTGCCGTGCAGAAGATGCAGGAAATGACCGCCGATCGAGTCGTCGTCGGTCTCGATGTCGATGCGCTTGCCGTTGTAGGCGTAGTGATACCAGTAGAGCAGCATCGATCCGAACGAAGCCATCAGCCGGTCGGCGATATCACGCGCGCCGGGGGCGTTGTGATCATCCTTTTCGGGAATGACGCAGCCAAGCGTTGAAGCGGCGCTGCGCATGATGTCCATCGGATGCGATGACGCCGGCAGCCATTCGAGAACGGCCTTGACGTTGGCGGGGATGCCACGCAGCGCGAAGAGCTTGGCCTTGTAGGCGGCGAGCTCGGCGACGTTGGGCAGCTTGCCATGGATAAGCAGGTAGGCGATCTCCTCGAATTCGCAGCTTGGCGCGATGTCCAGGATGTCATAGCCGCGGTAATGCAGGTCGTTGCCGGTCTTGCCGACCGTGCAAAGCGCGGTGTTGCCAGCGACAACGCCTGAGAGTGCCACGGACTTCTTGGGTTTGATGCCTTGCGGCGCCGCTGGTGTCACATCATTCTCCGTATGGTTTCGTGCAGCCGGCTAGTGCGAGCGGGCGAACAGTGCATCGAGTTTGGTCTCGTAATCGTAGTAGCCAATCGACTGATAGAGCTGATCGCGCGTTTGCATGGTGTTGACCACTTGCGCCTGGGTGCCATCCGTGCGGATGTGGCGATAGACATTTTCAGCGGCACGATTGGCCGCACGAAATGCCGAGAGCGGGTAGAGCGCAATGCTCACCTTGGCGCTTTTCAGTTGCTCGAGGGTAAAGAGCGGCGTCGCGCCAAACTCGGTCAGATTGGCCAGCACCGGCGCATTCACGGCTTCGGCAAAGCGGCGGTACATGTCAAGCTCGGTCACGGCTTCCGGGAAAATCATGTCGGCGCCGGCTTCGATACAGGCGATGGCGCGCGCGATCGCAGGCTCAAGGCCTTCGACCGCGATTGCGTCGGTGCGCGCCATGATGACGAAGTCCGGGTCAGTGCGCGCATCGGCTGCTGCGCGGATGCGGTCGACCATCTCATCTTGCGAGACGATTTCCTTGTTGGGTCGGTGGCCGCAGCGCTTGGCGCCGACCTGATCCTCGATATGCATTGCGCCCGCCCCCGCCTTGATCAGGGAGCGCGTGGTGCGCGCGACATTGAAAGCCGAGGCGCCAAAGCCGGTATCGACGTCGACGAGCAGCGGCAAATCGCACACGTCGGTGATGCGCCTGACGTCGATCAGCACGTCTTCAAGTCCCGAGATGCCAAGGTCGGGCAGGCCAAGCGAGCCGGCCGCGACGCCGCCCCCTGACAGGTAGATCGCAGAAAATCCGGCGCCCTTGGCGAGCAGGGCGTGGTTGGCATTGACTGCACCTACGACCTGAAGTGGCGACTCCGCGGCGAGGGCAGTGCGAAATCGCTTTCCTGCAGAAGGGCTGGTCATGGTCGTTCCCCGGTGTGATCGGTCTGGCGGCATCAGCCAAGGAGGTGCTTGACCCCGTCTTGCTCCTCTTGCAGTTCCTTCAGCGTCGCTGTCATCTTCTCGCGACTGAAGGCATCGATCTCGAGATCCTTGACAAGTGTCCACGTGCCGCCTGCGGTTGTCACCGGCATGCCGTAGATGACATCCTTGGGGATGCCATAGCTGCCATCCGAGGCGACGCCCATGGTGACCCATTTGCCGTTGCTGCCAAGCAGCCAGTCGTGCACGTGGTCGATCGCCGCGTTGGCCGCAGAGGCTGCCGAGGACAGTCCGCGCGCCTCGATGATGGCCGCGCCGCGCTTGCCAACGGTCGGGATGAAGATGTCCTTGTTCCAGGCGCTGTCGGTGATGAGCGGCAAAAGCGGCTTACCCGCGACCGTGGCAAAGCGGTAGTCCGGGTACATGGTTGGCGAGTGGTTGCCCCACACCACCAGTTTTTCGATATCGGCCACGGCGCAGCCGGTCTTTGCCGCAAGTTGCGAAAGAGCGCGGTTGTGATCAAGCCTGAGCATCGCGGTGAAGTTTTCGCGCGGCAGATCGGGCGCTGATTTCATGGCGATGTAGGCATTGGTATTGGCAGGATTGCCAACCACCAGCACCTTGACATCGCGTGCTGCCGCCTGATTCAGCGCCTTGCCCTGGGCGGTGAAAATCTGCGTGTTTGCCGACAGCAGGTCCTTGCGCTCCATGCCCGGGCCGCGCGGTCTTGCGCCGACCAGAAGGGCGACGTCGGCGTCCTTGAACGCAACCAGGGGATCGGAAGTCGCAACCACGCCTGCGAGCAGCGGGAACGCGCAGTCCTCGATCTCCATGATCACGCCCTTCAAGGCTTTCTGGGCCTTTTCGTCGGCGATCTCGAGAAGTTGCAGGATGACCGGCTGGTCTTTGCCCAAAAGGTCGCCGTTGGCAATTCGAAACAGCAGCGCGTAGCCGATTTGGCCGGCGGCGCCGGTGACGGCGACGCGCTTGGCTTGTTTGCTCATCAGGATCTCCGAATAGGGTTGTTGCTTTTGCTTCGTCGGCCGGGGTCGTGGCCGGCCAGGCAAGAGCGGGATTTTTAGCGATGCATATTGTACTGCCGCGCCCGCATGCGACGCCCCAAAGTCTAGGCCGTCACCCCTTTACTGTCAATTTATATCTTATATCTTATATAAGACTTAAATCATGAAACTGGACTGGCAAGCCTGCTTTGTGCTGCAATGGCGACATGCCCTCTCCTGCCGCTTCCTCAAGTGCAACGGCGCCTGATCCTGCCGATGCGACAAGCGGCTCTGCGACCTTTAGCCCGCTTTATCGCCAGATCAAGGGCCTGATCACGCAGCGCCTTGGCGAGGGCGAGTGGCGTCCTGGCGAGATGATCCCAAGCGAAATGGACCTCGCCGCACGCTTCAAGGTCAGCCAGGGAACGGTGCGCAAGGCGATCGACGAGCTCGCCGCCGAAAACCTGCTGGTGCGGCGCCAGGGCAAGGGCACTTTCGTTGCAACCCATCACGAGCCGCGGGCGCAATTCCGTTTTTTGCGCCTCGTCTCGGATGACGGCGAGATCGGCCATGCCGAAAGCCGTTTTCTTGAATGCAAGCGGGTGCGGGCGCCAAGCGAGCTTGCGCGCCAGTTCGAGATCAAGGCGGGCGAGGCGCTCGTGATGGTGCGCAGGCTTCTGCTTTTCGATCAGCGAGCGACCGTGCTTGATGAAATCTGGCTGCATGGCGCCCTTTTCAAGGGCCTGACCGGAGAACGGCTGGCGGACTACAAGGGGCCGATGTACGGCCTGTTCGAATCGGAATTTGGCGTGCGCATGATCTCGGCGACCGAGAAACTGCGTGCCGTGAGCGCCGACGAGGAAAGTGCCGGGCTGCTGGGCGTCGCCACCGGCAGTGCGCTGTTGAGCGTCGAGCGCCTGTCCCATACCTACGGCGAGCGTCCGGTCGAGGTGCGTCGCGGTCTTTACGTGACGAGTCATCATTACTACGAAAATACCCTTGGCTGATGAGCGAGGTGACGCGCGCTCAAGGGGGATGGTTTGGGTCCAGCCGGAAAATAGGTGAAAATATCGGTCTATCGCTTTTCCTCCTTCCCGCCGAAGCCGGCGCGCCAGACCAGACGCCTGATTTCACGTTGACCGTTTGCGAAGAATCCAAGGAATCCGCATGTCCGATCTGACTTCGAACGACCGCAAGATCTACCGCAATATCGGTATTGCGGATCTGGGTCATTACCGCCTGCCCCTGGCCGGCATCGTCTCGATCCTGCACCGGATCAGCGGCCTTGGCATGTTCCTTTTCCTGCCATTTCTGCTGTATCTGTTCAAGAAAAGCCTGACGTCGGAAGTCAGCTTCAAGGTCTTTCAGTCCTTCACCAGCCACTGGTACGTGAAGGTCATCCTGCTTGGCCTGATCTGGGCCTTCTTGCACCACCTTTTTGCTGGCGTGCGCCATCTTTTCATGGATGCACATCACTTGCTCGAGAAGGAATCGGGCCGGCACAGTGCGGCAGCCGCACTTTGCCTGCCGATCGTCATTGCCCTCATCGCGGGCGCCAAGCTGTTTGGAGCATTCTGATGAGCACCTCCTCGAATATCGGCGCCAAGCGCCTCGTGGTTGGCGCCCACTATGGCCTGGCCGACTGGCTTGCGCAGCGCTTTACCGCAGTTGTCATGGCGTGCTACAGCGTCGTCCTGCTGGGCGTCTTTTTCTGGATGCACGACTTCACCTATGACGGCTGGGCCGGTCTCTTTGCCATGCAGTGGCTAAAGGTGTCGACGTTTGTCGTCTTGCTTTCACTTTTCTATCACGTCTGGGTCGGCATGCGCGACATCTGGATGGATTACGTCAAGCCTGCCAGCTTGCGCATGGTGTTCCAGTCCGTAACCATCGTGTGGCTGCTCGGGTGCGCGGGGTACGCGCTACAGATTCTTTGGAGCGTCTAGCTCATGGCTGAAATCAAGCGGTCGATTCAAAAGCGGCGTTTCGATGTCGTTATCGTTGGCGCAGGCGGATCGGGCATGCGTGCCGCCTTGCAGCTGGCAGAAGCAGGTCTTGCCGTTGCCGTGCTGTCGAAGGTTTTTCCGACGCGCTCACACACTGTCGCAGCGCAAGGCGGCATCGGTGCCTCGCTTGGCAACATGAGCGAGGACAACTGGTACTGGCATATGTTCGACACCGTCAAGGGATCGGATTACCTGGGTGACCAGGATGCGATCGAATTCATGTGTCGCGAGGCGCCCAATGTCGTCTACGAACTCGAGCATTTCGGCATGCCCTTTGATCGCAATGCCGATGGCACCATCTACCAGCGTCCGTTTGGCGGGCATTCGGCAAATTTTGGCGAAAAGCCGGTGGCGCGGGCGTGCGCCGCGGCCGATCGCACCGGCCATGCGCTCCTGCACACGCTCTACCAGCGCAACGTGCGCGCCAAGACACAATTCTTCGTCGAGTGGATGGCGCTGGATCTGATTCGCAACAGCGAGGGTGATGTCCTTGGCGTTGTCGCCCTCGAGATGGAAACCGGCGTGCCGATGATCCTCGAGGCGAAGACGACGCTGCTTGCCACGGGCGGGGCAGGTCGCATCTGGGCGGCGTCGACCAATGCGTTCATCAATACCGGTGACGGCATGGGCATGGCCGCCCGCGCCGGCATCCCGCTCGAAGACATGGAGTTCTGGCAGTTCCATCCGACCGGTGTCGCAGGTGCTGGCGTGCTGATCACTGAAGGCGTGCGCGGCGAGGGCGGGATTCTTCTGAATTCCGATGGCGAACGTTTCATGGAGCGCTATGCGCCGACGCTGAAGGATCTGGCCGCGCGCGACTTCGTGTCGCGCTCGATGGACCAGGAGATCAAGGAAGGACGCGGCTGCGGGCCGAACAAGGATTACGTCCTGCTCAAGCTCGATCACCTCGGCGCTGACACCATCATGAAGCGGCTGCCGTCGATTCGCGAGATCGCCATCAAGTTCGCCAATGTCGACCCGATCAAGGAACCGATCCCGGTCGTGCCTACGATCCACTATCAGATGGGCGGCATTCCCACCAACTTTTATGGCCAGGTGGTGGTCCCGAACGACGCCGGCGCAAGCCAGCCTGTTGCCGGGCTCTATGCGATTGGCGAATGCGCCTGCGTCTCGGTGCATGGCGCGAACCGGCTCGGTACCAATTCGCTTCTTGACCTGGTGGTCTTTGGCCGTGCCGCCGGCAATCACATCGTCTCTGAGCACCTGAAGGACCAGCATCACAAGGCGTTGCCTGCCGACGCGGCAGACAAGACGCTCGCGCGCCTGGCCAGCCTTGACGCCCGCACCGACGGCGAGAATACACAGGAGCTCGCCGACGACATCCGCCGCAACATGCAGTCGCATTGCGGCGTGTTTCGCAACAAGGATCTGCTTGCCGAGGGGGTCGAGAAGATCATGGAACTTGCCTTGCGTGCGCAAAATGTCGCCTTCCATGACAAGTCGATGGTGTTCAACACGGCGCGTATCGAGGCGCTCGAGCTCGACAATCTGGTCGAGACGGCCAAGGCCACGATCGTCTCTGCGGCTGCCCGCGAAGAGTCGCGGGGTGCCCACGCCCGCGCGGATTTCCCCGAACGCGACGACGTCAAATGGCTGAAACACACGCTCTGGTATTCCGAGGGCAACCGGCTGACCTACAAGCCGGTCAATCTCAAGCCACTGACGGTCGAGACCTTCCAGCCCAAAAAGCGCACCTTCTGATTCAAGGATTTTCGATGCCCCGTACCGCCAGATTCGAGATCTACCGCTACGACCCCGATTCGGGCGAAGCTCCGCGCATGCAGTCGCTCGAAGTGACGCTCGAGGATACCGACAAGATGCTGCTTGACGCCCTTGCGCGCATCAAGGCGACAGTCGACGATTCGCTGTCGATCAGGCGTTCGTGCCGCGAAGGCGTGTGCGGCTCCGATGCGATGAACATCAATGGCAAGAACGGCCTTGCCTGCATCACCAACCTGCGTGACCTGACCGAGCCGATCAAGCTCAGGCCGCTGCCCGGGCTGCCGGTGATTCGCGATCTGATCGTCGACATGTCGCTGTTCTACAAGCAATACCATTCCATCAAGCCTTACCTCATCAACGACGAGCCGCCTCCCGAGCGCGAGCGCCTGCAGTCGCCGGCCGAGCGCGAGGAGCTCAATGGCCTGTACGAATGCATCCTGTGCGCCTGCTGCTCGACGTCGTGTCCGAGCTTTTGGTGGAATCCGGACAAGTTCGTCGGGCCCGCAGGGCTCCTGCAGGCGTATCGCTTCATCGCCGACTCGCGTGACCAGGCGACAGGCGAGCGCCTTGATGACCTGCAGGATCCCTATCGCCTGTTTCGCTGCCATACCATCATGAACTGCGTCGACGTCTGTCCCAAGGGACTCAATCCCACCCGCGCCATCGGCAAGATCAAGGAGCTGATGGTGAGGCGCGCCGTATGATGCCGGCGTGAGTCACGAGCACCAGGCCGATCCGCTCAAGCGCCAGCGCCTGCGCTGGCGTGCCCGGCGGGGACTTCTCGAGAACGATCTCGTGCTCGCGCGCTTTCTCGACTGCAACGAGACTTCGCTTAGCGACGACGATGTCGCTGCGCTGACGCAGCTTCTCGAGATGCCGGACAATGACCTGATGGATCTGATTCTTGCGCGCAAGAGCCTCGGTCCGGACTGCGACACGCCACAGATGCGACGTGTCGTGGCATTACTGCAAGCGGCCTAGCTGGTTTTTCCTGTCCCAATCCACTCTGCCTAAGGAAGCGCAATGACTCCCGCTGACTACAAAGCCACCCTGTCGTTTTCCAACGGTGCCAAACCGCTTGAGATGCCGATCTACAAGGGCACGATCGGCCCGGACGTGGTCGACATTCGCAAGTTCTACAACGAGACCGGGCTTTTCACCTATGACCCGGGTTTCATGTCCACCGCGTCCTGCAATTCGACCATCACCTACATCGATGGCGACAAGGGTGAACTGCTCTATCGGGGTTATCCCATCGAGCAACTCGCCGAACAGTGCGACTTCCTCGAGACCGCCTATCTGCTGCTCAACGGTGAATTGCCCACGCGCAAGGGCCTCGACGAGTTTGACTATACGGTGATGCATCACACCATGGTGCACGAACAGATGCAGTTCTTTTATCGCGGATTTCGCCGCGACGCACATCCGATGGCGGTGCTGGTGGGCGTAGTCGGTGCGCTCTCCTCGTTTTACCACGACTCGCTTGACATCAACGATCCGCATCATCGCGAGGTATCGGCCATTCGCCTGATTGCCAAGTTGCCAACGCTGGTTGCCATGGCGCACAAGTACAACATCGGCCAGCCGTTCGTCTACCCGCGCAACGACCTGTCCTACAGCGCGAAC
>CAJCIC010000012.1 GCA_903970185.1 Gammaproteobacteria bacterium | reverse complement strand
AACGTGGTATCGACAACTGCAAGCAGAAATTCCCTGACAATACAAACCCGCTAAGTCCTGATTTCGCGAAATTTGCTCTGTGTCAGCAGGCTGCATTGAGCGTGTGTTCTCTTGGTTTTTTTGCAGTAGACCCAGCCGGAGCAACTGCGGCGGAAGTGGGAGGTGCCGCTGGTAAGGGAATTACTGGGGAAGGCGGCGACGAATGATTAGCAAGAAAGCTGCAAGTGATTCGATAGTTTACCTAATTCTCGGTCTAGCGGGAGCAGGTGAGGTTCTTATTGCTTCCTATACGCAGTACGCCTCAGTAGATTTAAATCGGTATTCAATACTCGCGTATCTCCAAATTGAGATTTTAATACCGAGTTGGTGGTCTACGGTTGGCATCCCCTTCATTGTGGGCTGCGCATACCTGTGCGCCTCACTCGCTGGGTTGAGTTTTCGGCCAGTGAGGCCGAGGAGCACGTACTTTTTGCTCTCGTGTTTCGTCTGCGCATTTCTGCTTGCTGTTGCTGTTGGCGGCGCCTGCTACTTCGCAATGACGGTTGTTGGACTAGACTTAGTTTATTTTTTGACGCTGCAGGTCCTGCGCCGTGAACACACTCGGTCTTAGGTCTGGAACAGATACAACGACCATCGAAACTATGACCCCAGAGCCGGGGCCTAAAAACTGGACAGGCGGTTAGGTGAATTTTCTGCTTCAATGGGCATTGTGCCTGTAGGAGCATTGCATGAGAAGACCGCGCAGGAATCACTCATCGGCCTTTAAGGCCAAAGTGGCGATCGCCGCCATCAAAGGCGACAAGACGCTGGCCGAACTGGCCGAGCACTTCGATGTCCACGCCAACCAGATCACGCAGTGGAAGAGCCAGCTGCTCGAGCGCGCTGGCGAAACATTCGGCGGCTCTGAGGCGCCGATCGCGGAGGGTCCCAACATCAAGGACCTACATGCCAAGATCGGCCAGCTGACGCTGGAGAATGATTTTTTAGAAAGTGCGCTCACCAAGGCGGGATTGCTGAGCGGAAAGCGATGATTGACCGCCAACACAAGCTGCCCATCAAGCGGCAAGCCGAAGTCCTGAAACTGAACCGTTCCACGGTGTATTACCTGCCAAAGCCGATTCAAGACGCGCAGCTCGCGTTGATGCGCCGGATTGATGAGCTGCACCTCGAGTATCCGTTTGCTGGCAGCCGGATGATGCGTGATCTGTTGCGTGCTGAAGGCTCAACAGCCAAAGCCAACCTGGCGCGATACCTTCAGTTCTACAACAGCCGACGTCCTCACAGCAGCCTTGACGGCTTGCCGCCCGATACGGCTTACTTCAATTCATCGCCGCAAAAAATCTCGGCTTAACCCGGCAGGAATCCACTTATAGCCATCAAAACCCTGTCCGAATTACCGGAACCGGCTCTCCCACCCTTGGAAGGTACGTTCAGAGCGATCCGATAGGATTGGCGGGGGGAACGGACACATACAGCTACGTACGCTCAAATGCCGACCTCGTCAGCCATTGACGCCACCCTGCCTATGGCGTAATGTTAAGGGAACGATTGTTCACATGCTGCGGCACACGCGCTAAGCCAGCCCAGCACCACGTCCCCTCCTTTTCTGACGGCTTGTTCAAGTCATGACTGCACTTCTGCATTTGCCATCACCAAGCCTCATCGAACTCGAATCGGCACTACGCGATCGCCTCTGGCGCGGCAATATGCTGGTGGCATCGAACCCGAGCATGCCAAGTGGCTTTGCCGAACTTGACAAGGAATTGCCAGGCGGCGGCTGGCCGACGCACTGTTTAAGCGAGCTGCTTCTTTCGCATTACGGCCTTGGCGAGGTGCGCCTTTTAGCACCGGTATTGGCCAGGCTTTCGCGCGCTCATCGCCAGATCATCCTGCTTCTTCCCGCAAACGAAAATGAGCAGACGGTGTATCCCGATGGCTGGGCCCAGATCGGCATCGATCCCGCCCGGCTCCTGATGGTTCGCGCGCCTCGTCCTGCCGATCGTCTCTGGGCGCTTGAGCAGGCGCTTAAAAGTGCTTCCTTCGGTGCCTTGATCGGCTGGGTCGATCCCCTGCGCCCGGAAGCCTTAAGACGCCTGCAGGTGGCTGCCGCTGGTGCTAACGGGCTGAGTTTTCTTTTTCGTCCTGAAAGCGCCCAGCACCAGCCCAGTCCCGCGCCGTTGCGCCTTGTGCTTGGCAGTTCTAAAGGAACTAGCGAGAGGAAGCTCTCGGTGCGTATCGTGAAACGGCGCGGACCGGTACTGGCTGCGCCCCTGCTTTTGGATCTTCCTGCTCCCCGACCGTTGCGTGCACCGCTGGTTAAGCGCCCAACGGATGTTGCCTCACCGAGAATCAATCGCCATGCTGTGGGTCGCACTGTACTGCCCTACTTTGCCGCTCGATCGCATCCAGCGCCGGCTACCTGATGCGCTTGTGCTGCCCGTGGCGGTCATTGAAGCCCACGGCAGCAAACGCTGGATCGCTCTGGCCAATGCGGCGGCCAGCGCCGCCGGGATTGTCCCGATGCAGCCGGTCGCGACTGCCCTTGCCCTCTGTCCAGAGGTGCTTTTGCTCGAGCGCGATGCCGCCGACGAGCGCCAGGCCCTAAACGAAGCAGCCCTGGCGTGCCTGCGCTATACCCCGCTGACCACGGTCAGGGAACACGGCCTTTTGCTTGAGATTCAGGCCAGCCTGCGTCTTTTTGGCGGCAGGCGTGCCTTGCTTGGCAAAATCCTCCAGTCGCTGCGTGAGCTCGCCCTCAAGCCATCGCTAGGCGTTGCACCGACAGCACACGGAGCATGGCTTTTGGCGCGATCTGTAGAACCTTTGAAAGCCGCGTGTGCATCATCGAATCAGCTTGCCTTGCGGCTCGATGGCCTGTCGATCAACCTTCTTGAAAGCACCGGCGAGCACTTGCCTACCCTGTCTGGCATCGGCTGCCGCTTCCTGAAGGATTTGCGCCGTCTGCCGCGCTTTGGCATTACACGGCGCTTTGGCCGCGCGCTGCTTGACGAACTCGATCGTGCTTATGGCGGGCAGGCAACCCCTTACACCTGGTTTGAAGCACCGTTGCGTTTCGAGGCGCGCCTTGAATTGATCGCACGCGTCGAAAATGCCGAGGCGCTCGGATTTGCCGCGCGCCGCCTGATGGCGCAACTGTCAGGATGGCTGGGTGCTCGCCAGGCGGCCGTGACCCAGCTCACGCTGACCTTGCATCACGAGCGCTGGCGGACTTCGGAGCGGCCGCTCACGCACATTCAGATCGGACTTGCCAACCCGAGTCACGATCCCGAACACCTCTTCGCTTTGATCCGTGAACGGTTAAACCAGTTAAGACTGGACGCCCCGGTCGAAGAGCTGAGCTTAAGTGCCGACGATGTCACGCAAGCCGACATCGCCAACGGCGAATTGTTTCCGACAGCGCAAAGCCATTCGATCTCGCTTGACCGCTTGATCGAGAAGCTTTCGGCACGGCTTGGCACAGATGCGATCACCCGCGTTTATGCAAAATCCGAGCACCGCCCAGAAAGATGCTGGGGCATGCAAAGCGCAACCCAGGCCGCGCCCGCTTCCATTGCACCTCCTCCTGCTGCAAGGCCTACCTTTCTCATGAAGGAACCCAAGGCCTTGCGCCTTTGCGGCCACAAACCCTTCTGGGGCTCGCCGCTTGTGATGCTTTGCGGTCCGGAACGCATCGAATCCGGATGGTGGGATGATGGCCTTGTCGAGCGCGACTATTTCATCGCGGAAAATGAGGCACGCCAGCTGCTTTGGGTTTACCGTGAAAGGCGAGCCAACGATGTTGCCGAGCAATGGTTTTTGCACGGCCTTTTTGCCTAGTCACCATGCGTCTTGAAACCCCGCTGGCGTTTGTTGATCTCGAGACCACGGGGGCCTTTTCGACCTCCGATCGCATCACTGAAGTTGGCATCGTCGAAGTCAGTGAAAACGGTGTTTGCGAGTGGTCTTCGCTTGTCAATCCTGAAATCCCGATTCCGCCCTTCATCTCACAGCTGACCGGGATCTCCGATGACATGGTGAGAAATGCGCCGACCTTCGCCCAAATCGCCGAGGAAATTTACGAGCGCCTGAATGCACGCCTTTTCATTGCCCACAATGCGCGCTTTGATCACGGCTTTCTCAAAAGCGAATTCAAGCGTGTAGGCATGCCGTTTCGCCCGGTCGTGCTGTGCACGGTCAAGCTGTCTCGACGGCTCTATCCGGGCTTTAGCCGTCACAACCTCGATACCTTGATCGAGCGCCACCGACTCGAAGTCAGCGAGCGCCATCGCGCCTTGGGCGATGCCCGCCTGATCTGGCAGTTCTGGCAGAAAATCCATGCCACCGAGCCTGTCGATCTGATCGATGCGGCGATCAAAAAACTCACCGCCCAGCCAAGCCTGCCGGCCCATCTTGACCCGGGCCTGATCGACGAGCTGCCCGCACGTCACGGCGTCTACCGCTTCTTCAATCGCCACGGCCAGGTGCTCTATATCGGCAAAGCCAACGACCTCAGGCGTCGCGTGCTGTCCCATTTTTCCGCGGACCATCGTGACGAGCACGAAATGGAGCTATGCCAGCAGGTCAGTCACATCGACTGGACGCAAACCGCGGGCGAACTTGGCGCACTGCTTTTGGAAGCGCAGCAGATCAAGCGCGACGCCCCTCCCTATAACCGCCTGCTTCGTCGTCACGACGATCTCTACGCCTGGCGCGCGACCCTCAGAAACGGCGCCTTGCGCCTGACTGTTGCCAGTGCAAACGATCTGTTTTTCGATCAGGACGAGGATCTCTATGGTCTTTTTACCGGTGTGCAGCAGGCCAAATCGGCCCTGCGTCACATCGCCGATGCATTCGATCTTTGTCCCGCCCTCCTTGGCCTTGACAAGACCCCGTCGGGGACGCCGTGCTTTTCAAGTCAGGTCAAGCGCTGCAAGGGCGCATGTCACGGCGCCGAGCAACGCAGCGAACATGACCGGCGCGTGCTCGAAGCCTTGCTGCCGATGCGCCTGCAGGCCTGGGACTATCCGGGGCCGATCGCGATTCGCGAGGGCAAGAGCTGGCATCTGATCGATGGCTGGGCCTACCTTGGCACAACGCCGGTGCGCTCGGACATTCCTGCGCTTCTTGAGCACGGCCGAAAAGGCTTTGACCGCGACGTCTACCGTCTCCTGTCAAAACGCATGGGCGGCCTTAAGGACCGCATCGAGATCGTTGATCGCGCATCGTTTCGATGAGCGTCGTTCCCCCCTATGCGGAGCTGCACTGCTGCTCCAATTTCAGCTTCCTGCGCGGTGCCTCGCACGGTGAAGAGTTGGTTAGGCGCGCCCACGCGCTTGGCTACTTTGCGCTGGCCATTACCGACGAGTGCTCGCTTGCCGGTGTTGTCAGGGCGCACGTGGCCGCCAAGGAAGTCGGCCTGCACCTTGTCATTGGCAGCGAATTCACGACCGCAGAAGGGCAACGCCTGGTGGTGCTTGCAACCAACCGCAAAGGCTATGGCAACCTCGCCGAACTCATCACCCTTGCACGCCGGCGTGCAGGCAAGGGCAGCTACCGCCTGTTGCAGGCCGATCTCGATGGCGCAACTGACGCACCTCATCTTGCCGGCCTGCCCGATTGCCTTGTGCTCTACGTCGCTGATCCCGGCGCTTCGCTTGCCACCGTGCTTGCAGATGCCACCTGGATGAAGCGCGTCTTCGGTACGCGCGCGTGGCTGGCCGTGGAACTCCTGCACCGCCTCGATGACGATCTGCTTTTGGACCGGCTGCGCACGGCAAGCGCAAAAAGTGCTGTGCCACTGACAGCAGCAGGCGATGTGGAAATGCATGTGCGCTCGAGAAAGCCGCTGCAAGACACGCTCACTGCAATCCGCCTTGGACTGCCGCTTGATGCCTGCGGCACGCAATTGCGCCAGAACGCCGAGCAGCATCTGCGCAACAAGTTGCATCTGGCGCGTCTTTACGATCGAGCCTTGCTCGAAGAAAGCGTGGTGATCGCCAGGCGCTGCAGCTTCTCGCTTGACGAATTGCGCTACGAATACCCTGAAGAAGTCGTGCCCAAAGGCGAAACCCACGCGAGCTACCTGCGTCGCATGGTCAACGAGGGACTTGCCTTGCGCTATCCGGAGGGCGCGAGCACGGCGGTGTTAAGCCAGATCGAGCACGAACTGGCACTGATTGCCGATCTCGGCTACGAGTCGTATTTCCTGACCGTCTTTGACATTGTGCGCTTCGCCCGCTCAAAGGAGATTCTTTGTCAGGGGCGCGGCTCGGCGGCCAATTCAGCCGTGTGCTATTGCCTTGGCATCACCGAGGTTGATCCTGCCCGGGGCAACCTGCTGTTTGAGCGCTTCATCTCGCGTGAACGCGGCGAGCCGCCCGATATCGACGTCGATTTCGAGCACCAGCGCCGCGAGGAAGTGATCCAGTACATCTACGATCGTTACGGACGCGATCGGGCCGCCATTGCTGCCACCGTCATCAGTTACCGCCCGCGCTCGGCGATTCGCGATGTCGGCAGCGCCTTTGGCATCGACTTGCAGCGCCTTTCACGACTGTCGAGCTCGCACGCCTGGTGGGATGGCGCAGGGGTTGAGCGCGACCGCCTGATCGAACATGGCTTCGATCCGGAAAGCCCGGTGATCGTGAAGCTTGGCACCATGGTCAACACGTTGCTGCGTTTTCCACGCCATCTGTCGCAACACGTCGGCGGCTTTGTCATCAGCCGCGATCGTTTATCGCGCATGGTGCCCATCGAAAATGCGGCGATGCCCGATCGCTCGGTGATCCAGTGGGACAAGGATGATCTCGAGGCCTTGGGGCTGCTCAAGGTCGACGTTCTGGCGCTTGGCATGCTCTCGGCCATCAGGCGTGCACTCGATCTGGTATCGACGCGTTATGGGCGCCGCTTTCGCATGCAAGACGTCCCGGCAGAAGATCCGCAGACCTACGCCATGATCGCGCAGGCCGACACGGTCGGGGTGTTCCAGATCGAGTCACGGGCGCAGATGAGCATGCTGCCGCGGCTGCGTCCTGCGACCTTCTACGATCTCGTCGTCGAAGTCGCCATCGTCCGTCCAGGCCCGATCCAGGGTGGCATGGTGCACCCCTACCTGAGGCGCCGCCAGGGCAAGGAAGCCATCACCTATCCAAGTCCCGAAGTGCGCTCGGCGCTCGAGCGCACGCTGGGCGTGCCGATCTTCCAGGAACAGGTCATGCAGCTTGCCGTTCTTGCCGCAGGATTTTCCACCGGCGAGGCCGACCAGCTCAGGCGTTCGATGTCGGCGTGGAAACGCAAGGGCGGCCTGGGCCCGTTTCACGCGCGCATCATCGATGGCATGACCGCTCGCGGCTATACGCGCGAATTTGCCGATCAGATCTTTCGCCAGATCGAGGGCTTCGGGGAATACGGCTTTCCTGAATCGCACGCGGCGAGCTTCGCTCTTTTGGTCTATGTCTCGTCCTGGCTCAAGTGCCACGAACCGGCTGCGTTTCTTTGCGCCATGCTCAATAGCCAGCCGATGGGTTTTTATTCGCCTTCGCAACTCATCCAGGATGGGCGACGGCATGGCATCGACGTGCGTCCTGTCGATATCAGTGTCAGCATGGACGAATGCACCCTCGAAGAAAATCCTGGCTTAAGAAATGCCTCCTCGGCGGCGCTGCGCATTGGCTTTAACGCGATCAAGGGACTGACTCGAGAAGCCATCGAGCGCATCGTCCGCGCCAGACGCGAGCGCGCCTTTGATGACTGCGACGACCTTTGCCGCAGGGCAGCACTGTCAAGTCGCGATCTCGAACTTCTGGCGGCTGCCGATGCGCTGGCAGCGATCGCCGGTCACAGGCGCCACGCGCGCTGGGCCGTAGCCGCGCTCGGACGCGATATCGGCATGATGCGCGAGGCCCCTGTCAAGGAGCCCGACGCCGTCATTCAAAGGGCTCTCGAAGGCCAGGAAATCGCCGCCGACTACGCCAGTATCGGACTGACGCTAAGACGCCATCCGCTTGCCCTGCTCCGACCGAGGCTTGCGCGCATGCGGCTGTCAACAGCCGAGGAGTTACGCGATTACCCGAATGGAAGACTGGCGCGCACGAGTGGCATCGTCACCGTGCGCCAGCGACCCTCGACTGCCAAGGGTGTGATTTTCGTGACGCTCGAAGACGAGACCGGATGCACCAATATCATCGTCTGGAACGATGTCAGTAGCCGTCAGCGCCGCGAGCTATTAGGCTCGATGCTGCTGACCGTGTATGGCGTTTGGCAGCGCGAAGGCGAAGTGCGCCACCTTGTCGCACGAAGACTTGTCGATCATTCGCATCTGCTTGGGCAGCTGCACGTCGACAGCCGCGATTTCCACTAGCCTAGGAGGCCACCGGCTCGACGACGAAGGCGTCGTTATCCGCATGCGCGCCGATCAGTTGCCGGGCCACAACGCCGCCTTCGAGCCAGCGCTCATAGTCAGCGCCAAAAAGCACGAGCGGCGCCCGGTCGTGCGTCGTGCCAAGGATCTGGTTGGGGGGTACGGTAACGATCGTGAAGGTGTCGACCGACGCGCCATCCTTGGGATCCTTCGACGTCTCAAACAGCCCGGCAGCTGCGAACATGCGCTGATGCCTAAGGCCGATGCGTACGCGCGTCTTTTTTCCGGCGATGACGGGCCACTCATACCAGGCTGACATCGGCACCAGGCAGCGCGCCTTGGCGTAAGCCTCCCGGAACGCGCGCTTTGATTCGAGCTCCTCGCCCTTGGCGTTGAAAAGCGCACGTTTGATCCACTTGCCGCTCGCCCCCGGCCACATTCGCAAAAACCCCCAGCGACGCATCTCCGCCACCCACTCGCCGGCAGCGCCGATTCGAACGACAGGCATCAGGTCGGTGGGCCGCACATCGTCGCTGGCTACGAACTGCTCCGGAATCCTGACGACAGGAAAGTCCGACCAGTCGCTCTCGACCTGATACCGTCCACACATGGTCCCTCCTCAAACCCGCGCGCTCGCGCGCCTGCACAAGGCGCAGCAGGCCCACCCAAGACGCCTTGCAAGAGCACCCCGAAATGGCAGAAAAGTCAATGGTCAGGGCCTACGCGCAGCTTTCGTGCAACGCCTTGATTGCCATCGCGCGACAACTCATGGACGATTATCCACTTTCGGATTCAGGACACGTTCATGACTTTCGCGCCCCACAGGATTTGCTCCGCCCTCGTGCTGTTGCTGCTCGCAAGCTGCGCAACGAGCCCGGCTGGAACCGCGCAGCCGCAAGGGTCCGCCACCCCGGTTTCATCCGACGATATCCCGACCGGCAGCCATCTCGCCCGCCATGGCGCCACGTCGGTTAGCCCGATCACCAGCGTCACGAGTGTCAACAACGTGCCGATCGCACCGGGCAACCAGTAGTCGCCCGCGGACTTAGTGCGCTTCAGTCCTCGACTTCGGCTCTGACCTCGAGCTCGGCGGGGATGGCAGACGAGTGTTCGGCGCGAAAGCGTCGTGACATCTCGTAGGACGCCTTGCGCGCACGCATGATCGAGCCGAGCGGCCTGTGCGCGGCAAGCCCCTGCCACGGACTGAAGGCGAGCGCGTGGTCAGAGGCGTCGTTGCTCTTTTCGCTAAAGGTCGGCTGCGCGCTGGCAATGATGCGCGCGACCGGCAGGTACGGACTCTCATCTTCGGGCCAGGGTATCGATGCGTCCTCGATGGGCATCGTGTCGCGATTGGTCAAAAGCTGTACGCGCAGTTCCCACTCGGCCCCCGATGATGCGAAGTGCTCGCTCACCGCAGCGCGCAGGGCATCGGGGCGATCAGTCATGTCGATGGCGGCATTCTTGAGGGCTACGAGTCCGCTTGAGACCGGCGCCACGAGAAGCTTGGCGACATATCGGCCATAGAGGAGCGGCGCCTGGCTATAGAAGGTCTCGCCAAGGATGTGCGTCTCCGGGTGGCCTCCGAGCGCAATCAGTGTCGCACTCTTGCCGCCCGCCTTCTCGATCACGCTCTCGATGCCGCGCAGGGCGAACGACAAGCCCTTCTTCAGGCCTTCGGCCACGTCCGTGGTCCTGGCCAGCAGTTTCAGATTCTTCAAGAACCCCTTGATCCCGGGCGCATTGAAAGTCGGCCCGTTAACCAGAACAAAATCCTGCGACACATCGCCTTCTGAACCGGGAAGGCGTGGTCCGTTCACGCCAACCACCTTGAGTGCCAGGCCCCGTGGCGTTGAGACGTTGTCATCAAGCACGTCGCCTGGCGTGGTCGACAGGCGCATCACCACGGGATAGCTGCCTGGCTGGGCAAAAAGGCCCTGTGCGAGCGCCTCGGGCAGGTCCTCCAGGACCCTCAATTCAGCGTTGATGATGCCATGGGACTTGGCGTGCACGCTGCGCAAGGCATGCCCGGAATCAGCGTAGGTTTTCTCCGAAATGCTGCGCAGGGTCTCGATCAGCTCGAGAATCGACTTTTCTTCATCCTCTTCTGCGACTTCAAACGATGGATCGAACGGGATTGGCGCAGGTCGGGTAGGCATGATCTTTCCTTGGGGCGGACTGCTTTAGAACGGGACCGCATGACGGCAGGTGGCAAGCACACAGCAAGAGACGCGCCCTTGGCGCGTCTCCCCTCTGGTTTGAAATACACTGGCGCCATGAAGGCAACCCGAGGAAAAGAGCGATGAACACCGAAGGCATGATCGCGATAGACGTCCACACCCATGCCGAGATCTCGTGCTGGAATCCGTTTGACAGCTACGGCGAGGAATATGACCGGGCTGCCGACAAGTACTTCAAATCGAGCCGGCGCCCGACGATTGAGGAAACCATTGCCTACTATCGTGAACGCAAGATCGGGCTGGTCATGTTCACGGTCGATGCCGAATCGCACATCGGCCGCGTGCGCATTCCCAATGAGGAGATTGCCGAGGCGGCGGCGAAGAATTCGGACATCCTGATCGCTTTTGCAAGCATCGACCCGCACAAGGGCAAGATGGGAGCACGCGAAGCGCGGCGCCTTGCCGAATCGGGCGCCGTCAAGGGCTTCAAGTTTCATCCCACCCTGCAGAATTTTCATCCCTACGACCGCATGGCGTATCCGATCTACGAAGTGATTGCCGAATTCAAGCTGCCGGCCATTTTTCATACCGGCCACTCGGGCATCGGTAGCGGCATGCGCTGCGGCGGATCGTTAAAGCTGGAGTATTCAAATCCGATGCACCTCGATCAGGTCGCGATCGATTTCCCGGACATGCAAATCGTCATGGCCCATCCTTCCTGGCCCTGGCAGGACGAAGCTCTCTCGGTTTGTCTGCACAAGCCCAACGTCTGGATCGACCTGTCGGGATGGTCGCCCAAGTACTTTCCCAAGCAGCTCGTGCAATACGCCAATACGCTGCTGCGCGAGCGCATGCTGTTTGGCTCCGACTTTCCCCTGATCACGCCCGATCGCTGGATGGAGGATTTCACCGTTGCCGGATTCAAACCTGAGGTGCATGAACTGATTCTCAAGAAAAATGCCATGCGCCTTCTCAAGCTGGAAGCCCGTGTCACCGAGGAAAAACCGACTTCCCTCGCCGCCGGCGATTGACGCGCAGAAAATTAGGCGTAGTCTCGTCGGTGGTCATTGCTCACCTGATCCCGTGGCGCGCATTCGATGAAAAAATTTCTGGTACTTTTCAAGTGGGACCCGACGACCAACCCGGTTAGCGTGTCAGAACTCTTCGCCAAGGCGCCACCCGAGCAGATGAAGGCCGGCATGGCCGCCTGGACAGCCTGGTATGACAAGTGTGGCGGCGCGATCGTTGACAGGGGCTCGCCGGTCGATCATGCGCAACGCATGACCGAAACGACGACGAAACCGATACGCTCGGATACGACTGGCTATGTCATTCTCAGCGCTGAATCCGCGCAGGATGCACTGATGCTGATGCGCGGACACCCGCATTTCCATGCGCCAGGCACGTCGATCGAAGTCCTCGAGATGATCACCGCCCTCGCGAATTGAAGCCTGCTTGTCGCGCCGGGCGCCCTGCGAAATACGACATCGCGCAGATGCCGCGCTTTCAGCGCGCACCCTGAAGCGACGAACGCGTGGATCTCTTTCAGGAAATCACGCCTGGTGCTTTGCCGACCGTAGAGTGCGACCGAATCTTCCCGGCGCAGTAACACCCATCGCCATGTCGGAGGGCTTCCCAAGCACAGACTAACGGCTTGCGGCCCGTAGTCGCGCATCGGCCGCAAGCGGCACTCGCATGCAGCACCCAACCTGTCAGGCTGCCATCACGGGTCGGCAGGGCATCGAGCCAGCCACTATGTACGCCGGCGTACAGACAGCCACAGAAATACGAAATAGCTTCGAAAAGATTGCCAGAAACTAAGTGTTCAATGCTGCCATCGCGGGCCGTACCGATGGCAGAGGCATCGGCAGGCGAGATACCCATCTCATCAGTTGCGACCGTCAATCTTGCTCAACAAAAAAAAGGACAGACATGAGCCAGGTGGAATCGAGACCCGCAATTGCCTGGCGTTGCGCTCCTGGCTCAGCCAAGACTGGGCGTCATCACGGTGATCTACGCTCGCAGCCTGCCGCAAGCGTGTGCTGCAGGGCCGCATCAAGGACACGCATCATCACGCGAATCCCAGGCCAGTCAAGTTGATGCGAGCCCGTACGCCCCAATGCCCAACCCTTCCACCATTCTGATCGTCAGTGGCGATCACAGAATCTATCGCTATCTGGATTCGATCCTGCGCTCGGACGGAAACATTACGGTGGGCGCGTCGAGCAGCGAAGAAGCGTTCAGGCTCGTTGCTTTACGTGCGCCTGACTTGATCGTTCTCGGCAATCAGCTGGCCAGCCTTCGCGGCATTGAAGTCGCGAGAATGTTGAAAGCGAATCCGGACACCATCCATATCCCGATCATCCTGATTTCGGAAGCAAACAATGCTGAAGCACGCATCGAGGGCCTGAGCGACGGCCTGGAAGAAGTGCTGGCAATGCCCGTCGATCCGCAGGAGTTCCTCCTCAAGGCTCGCAATCTGTTACTGGCAAGAGCGCGCGCGGACGATGCGTTACAGCAAGTCCTGTCGCTGAAAAAACAGCTTCACGAACGCACCGAGAGCCTTGAACAAATGCGTGCCGCGATCGACACGCCAGGCGATGCCATCATCTGGGTAAGCCGGGCCACGATGCGTATCGTCGAAGCCAATCCAACGGCATGTTCAATGTTCGGCTATACGCACGATGAACTCATCGAGCTTTGCCCATCAAGGATCTTTGGCCTGGGCTTAAGGCAGATCAAGCGCGATTTCGATAATGCAATTGCCGGCACCGAACGCAGGCAAATTCGGCAGGCTGAATTCACGCGAAAGGATAACTCGCGAGTCGCCATCGAGATGCATCGCTACGCCCAGAACCTGCAGGGCAACTGGACGATTGCAACCGTGGCGCGGGACATCTCCAAGCGCAGAGGGGTTGAAGAGCGGCTCTATCAGCTCGCCTACTATGACACGCTGACCGGGCTTCCCAACCGCATACTCTTCTACAACACGCTCGAGCGTACCCTGATCAGAACAGAGGGCAGCGGTCTGCTCGTTGCGCTCCTCTTTATCGACCTCGACTATTTCAAGACGGTCAATGACAAACTGGGTCACGCAATGGGCGACCTTGTTCTGGCCGAGGTTGGCGCACGCCTGAAGGCAAGCGTAAGCCAGGCTGATGCGGTCGGTCGGCTAGGAGGCGATGAATTTGCCATGATGCTGCTGTCGACCGACAGCAAGCGCGCAATGATTGCCGCCATCGAGCTCCAGGGCGTGCTTGGGCTGCCGTTTCTCATCGACGGGCATGAACTCCTGATTACGGTCAGCATCGGCGTGACTTTTCACCGGGAAGGACGCTACGACTCAGACACGCTGATCAAGTATGCGGACGCTGCGATGTATCGGGCGAAACAGGAAGGCCGCGACAGGATTCGACTCTTTACGAGTCAGATGAACGACGAAATGCAGGCCGATGAGGACCTTGAGCAGGCCTTGCACCTGGCCATACAGAACGACGAATTCGAGGTCCACTACCAACCCCAGTTCAATTCCGCCTCGAAGCGCCTGTCGGGCTTCGAGGCCTTGCTGCGATGGAACCGACCCGGTCGAGGATTGCTCTCGCCGGATTCGTTCATCGGTATTTTGGAGTCAAGTGGACTGATCCTGCAGGTGGGGCGCTGGGTGCTGGAAACCGTCTGCGAGGACATACGAATATGGATCAAGTCTGGAGCAAAGCCTGTTTGTGTCGCGGTCAATGTGTCGGGACGTCAGTGGAATGAAACCAACGTCGAGGCGAGTGTCGTCAAGGCACTCGAAGCCTCGCTGATTCCCCCGGAGTTGCTCGAGCTCGAGCTCACGGAGAGCGCCCTGATGGCAGACACCGAGCACACCACCAGCAGCATCAGGAACTTGCGCAAGCTCGGGGTGAGAACGTCGATTGATGACTTCGGCACCGGCTACTCGAGCCTGTCATACCTGCGCGTCTTCGCAGTCGACAGGCTGAAGATCGACAATTCCTTTATCCGAAGAATTGGCATGCATCGCGATGATGACGCCCTCGTGCGCGCCATCATAAGAATCGCGCACAGCCTGAACCTTGAAGTTGTTGCCGAAGGCGTGGAGACCGAGCCGCAGCAGGCTTTTCTCGCGCGCCACCGCTGCGACCACCTCCAGGGCTACCTCTTGAGCCTGCCCCTGCAACGTAGCAACGCGCGGGCCTTGCTCGTCCTTGCGCAAAGCACGCGACCGGCGCAAGAGGCTCAAACCAGTGACATGCGTGCGGGCAAGTCGATTGCCGAGGGACGCAACCCCCATATCGCTTCAGACGACGGCAGCAGCACTCCGCAGGAAACGCTCTATCTGGTGCAAAACCGGTAGAACATTGCCGCATCGGCCGGCCTCATTTGGCCGCGCACATGGCCCACCGCCCACCGCCCACGACACACGACACACGACATGGACTCAAGAACCTACAAGCCAAATCCCTGCGCTCCCGACACGCCCCCTGGCAATGCGTTGACCAGGTATCGAAGCGCCAGACGGCAGATGCGCAGTGGATGCATCTTTCTGCGGCGACCGGTCTTCGATGACGACTCGCATTTTTGCCGCCCATGCGCTCGATGGCGGCTTGGCTTGGGCGCCTGCCGTTCGAAATCTGCGGCGACGGAATTCCCCCAAGGCTCAGCCAGACATCTCCCGCACTGATGCGATTCGCCACCGATGTGCTACGAGCTCTGGTTCAGACCCGGCGGTCTGCCGTTCTCAAGCTATGACATCGCGACTTTCTCAGCTGGATCGAGCAGGGGAGCAACTGCTTCTTAGCAACCCTGCCAGACGATCCGAAAATCCTGACTCACCGCCCGCTTATATCGCATTACTGGATCGGAACGGAATCGTGGTTTCGGTCAACGAACCCTGGCGCGCCTTTGGGCGCAGCAGCGGATTTTGTGGATCGGACTTTTGCATTGGGATCAACTATATCGAAACCTGCCTGCAGTCGGGCGGCGATCGTCCTGGCGAGGCCAAGGCCGTGGCGGCCGGGATCGCGTCGGTACTTGAGGGGCGGTCAGACAGATTTTCGCTCGAGTACCCGTGTCATTTTCCAACCGAGCAATGCTGGTTTCAAACGACAGCGACGCCGCTGACCGGACAGGCGACAGGTGGCATCGTCGTGATGCACTTCGATATCACCGAAAAAATACGCGGGCAGGAGGCCGAGCATCGTTTCGTCGCTGCGATCAACTCGATCGACGACGCGATCACCCTGGTGAGTCGCAACACCCTTCGGTTTGTCCAGTTCAATGCAGCTACGTCGACGCTCGTCGGATACGCGACGGCGGAATTATTCGAACGCGGGCCCGCCAAAATGGCCGCGTTTTCGGAGGACGAACTTGCTCGTCTTTATGACGACATCATTGCAAGTCCGACCCGATCGGACCGTCGCACGAGGCGGCTGACCAGAAAGGATGGCACAGTTGTTGAGGTCGAAGTCCGTAGCAAGGCGCGACGCTTTCAGGACGACTGGGTCATCACCAGCGTGTTTCGTGATATCACGGAACGCAAATTGGGCGAACAACGCTTGATCGAGAGCGAGCGGCGATTCTCGGAGATGCTTGGCACGATTGAGCTGATTTCGCTCATGGTGGATTGCGAAGCGCGCATTACCTATTGCAATCCCTACCTCCTGACGCTTAGCGGTCACCGTGCCGAAGACATCATCGGTCACGACTGGTTCGAGGTTCTCGGAGCGCCTGAATCGGGCGATCCGCCGACTCGCCGCTTCTCGCGGATCCTTGCGGGTGACCCCGCGGCGATGCATGGCGAAAGCGAGATTCTGCTCGCCTCTGGAGAACGCCGGCTGATTCGCTGGAACCATACCCTTCTTCGCTCGGAGCTTGGGGATGTTATCGGCACTGCAAGTATCGGCGAGGACATTACCGAGAGCAGGCATGCCGAAGCCAAGATTGTCTTTCTTAACCGGGTGAAGGCGGTGGTGAGTGCGATCAATCAACTGATCGTCCACGTCGAAGACCGGCAGCAACTGTTCGAGGGGGCGTGTCAGACGGCAATCAAGGAAGCGGGCTTTCGCATGGCGATTGTAGGTATCGTTGACGAAGATGCCCAGAAAATCTTCCCGGTTGCATCCGCGGGCGAAACTGAGGCAGTAAGGGAGGCGCTGCTTGGCACACTAACCACGGGAGAGCTTGACAGCAAGTCGATGGTGGCACGCGCGATCCGCACAAAAGAGCCGGTCATGTCTGCCTATTCGCAGGCCGATCCGGAAGTTTCCTGCGGAACCCGCTATACCGAATTGCAGGTCGGCTCGAAGGTCATTTTGCCTCTGGTGGTTGGCGACACTGCTGTCGGGGCGTTCGCGTTGTACGCCAGGGAGGCAAATTTCTTCCAGAAGGAGGAAATGAGCTTGCTGCTGGAACTGGCGGCGAACATCGCGTTTGCCATCGATGTCATCGACCGAAAGAAGCGGCTCGCCCGGTTATCACGAACACGCGCGGTATCAACCGAGATCAATTCGGCGATTGTCCGAATTCGAAAACGTGAAGATCTTGCTCGCGAGGCCTGCCGCATCGTCGTTGCCACGGGTGGCTATCGCACCGCGTGGATCGGTTTCACCGACTGGGTCGCGATGAAGATCGTGCCGATGGCGCTAGCCGGCGACGACCCGGAACTCTTGACGATTCTCAAGGACCGCTTCTCGCTGGATGCCAGACTGCCCTTTGGGAACACCCTGAACGCACGCGCAGTAAGGCAGCGCAAGCCGATGTTCGTGAACGACATCCGCGAAGGCGCAGCAACGCCGTTTAGCCAGGAACGCATCGATCGCGGCGTGCGATCGATTGGCGTCTTGCCGCTGGTCGTCGACAACACCGCATTCGGTGTATTTAACTGGTACTCCGACGAAGTCGGCGTTTTCGATGCCGAAGAGCTCACGCTGCTCAGCGAGATTTCTGACAACGTCGCCCTGGCGCTCGATAATATTCTGAAGGGCGAGCGGCTGGAATATCTTGCCTACCATGATTCGCTGACTGGCCTTGCCAACCGCATTCTCTTTCTGGATCGGCTCGAAAAATGCGTTGCTTTGGCGCGGACTGGCAACTACGAGCTCGCCGTGTGCTCGATTGACCTGGAACGTTTCAAGAATATCAATGACAGTCTCGGCCAGGCGGCCGGTGACTCATTGCTGGTGCAGGTGGCGCAATGGCTCAGGGCCAACTCGACTGACAAGGAGGTGATCGGACGCCTGGATGCCGACCACTTCGCATGTGTGATACCCAAGATACCGCCGGGTGAAGACGTCGGCAAATTGATGGCCAAGCTGATGGATCTGTTTCTTCGGCAGCCCTTCCATCTCAACCACGCCGTGTTTCGAATTTCCGCCAAGGTGGGTATTGCGCGCTATCCGCTGCACGGTGGTGATGCTGCAACCCTGTTCAAGCATGCCGAGGCCGCCGTCAAGAATGCCAAGATCTCGAGGGCACGCTTTCTCTTCTATGACCCGAAGATGGACAAGCGTCTGGAAGGACGTCCCGCGCTCGAGGACAAGTTGCGCCAGGCGCTTGACAACGAAGAGTTCGTGATTCACTACCAGCCGAAACTGAACATAGCCAAACACGCCATTACGGGGTTTGAGGCGCTACTGCGTTGGCACGACCCGGACGCGGGTCTTGTCGCCCCGGCTCAATTCATCTCGGTTCTCGAAGAAACCGGATTGATTCTGGAAGTCGGTCGCTGGGTCTTGCGACAGGCGATCGATCAGTATCTCAGCTGGAAGGACCGCGGCCTCGTGGCGCTTCCGATCGCCGTCAATGTATCGTCACTGCAATTGCGGGACCCGGATTTCTTCGACGAGATCAGAGAAAGGATCGACCGCGACCCGCGCGTTGCAGCAGGGCTGCAGCTTGAGATCACCGAAAGCTTGATGATGGACGACGTCAGCCAGAGCATTGCCAGTCTCGAGTCGATCAGGGGCATGGGGCTGCACATCGCCATGGACGACTTTGGCACGGGGTTTTCTTCGCTCAGTTATCTCGCCAAGCTGCCCATCGATACACTCAAGATCGACCGCTCATTTGTCTCGGAGATGAGCAACTCGGAGGAGGGCCTGGCACTGGTTGCAACCACGATCAATCTTGCCCACTCAATGCGACTGTGTGTCGTCGCCGAAGGCGTTGAGACGGAGATGCAGCTGCAGCAGTTGCGTGACCTGGGATGCGATGAGATGCAGGGCTTTCTGTTTTGCAAACCTATTGCGGTCGATGTTCTCGAACGCGAGTTTCTAGTGCCGTGAGGCTAGCGCAGCGCCATGTGCGTGGCCGCCCTGCCTCCAGTTTCCTGGCAAGAGCGGTCCCCAGGCGCCCTGTAGCGGAAGCTAACCTCAGGAGTATCCCGAGGCGCGGCGTCGGCGTCAATTGGCACCCGGTTGCGATTGGCGCTCGCTGAGTTCCGTCCACACGCGGCTGGCCATGGCGTCAGCTTCGGCCCCCTCCATCGGCTGCAACAGCCTGAGATTGGGCCACCAGCCATGATCGCGCTGACCCATGCGCAAGCGCCAGTCAATCGCAGGGGCCGTCATGAGCCATACCGGGCGAGAGGACCCTGCCGCGACAAACGCACTGACCGCATCGTCACTGATCACGGCGTCCGCCTGGGTTAGCCAGCCGGCGCGGGACGCAGGGAGTTGCTCCGACATGTCAAATTGAACGCAACCTGGCCGTTGCCCGCTTCTGGCTACAAGGGCCGAGACGAAGCGCAGGTAAACCTCTGCGGCATGGCCGTGGCGCATCGGGTCAGGCCGTCGCACGCTGACCCTGAGCACGCCCGTCGGATTCTGCTCCAGCGCCGGCCCGAACGCCGCGTCCTGAGCCGCCGGCAGGTGGGCCGGCTCGAGGGCGCTACAGCACCGCGCGATCAGACTGAAGAGTGCGATGCTTCTGGCGCAGCCTTCTGCTTCCGGCAGGGGCCGGCTCGCTGCTCTGGACAAAGCGAGCGCGCCGCTCGCCTCGGCCACCATCGCGCGCGTGGCGGGTTCGAGCCAAACGACGATGCGGGCACCTTGTGAACTGATCTGCTCCACGAAGCGAAGACCAATCAGTGCCTCCCGTGCATCGCCATCCTGGTAGATGAGAAGGCTGTCGATCGCGCCCAAGGGGAGAAAGGTGGCATCACCCGCAAGGTAGTTGTCCGGATGGAGCGCGCGGCGGGCGCGATCGGCTGCCTGCCAACCTTCCTGCCAATCTGCACCCCCGGCGGCAATCATCAGCTCGGCCAGGGCGAGACGGTCTTCGTTGCCGGCATGCGGGGCTTTTGCCAAGGGTTCGGTATAGAAGGTCGCAAGCGCAACGTCGCCCGAGGCCATCGCCAGCCGGGCCAGACCGCGCGCTTCCTTGCCCACCACATGAGTCAGCGTGTTGCGGGCCACGGTCAGGACCGCATGCATCTCGCTGGGGCTCGCGCTCGACACGTCCCAAAGATCGAGCAACGTGATGAGGCCGGGTCTTGAAAACGCCCCGTGGGTCAAGTCCTGGCAGAGCGAGGCGACGATGAATTGCCGCGCCTTCACGCTCGCAGTGGCAGGCAATCCGAGACGGGCTTCGACCGATTGCATGTTGCCAAGGGGGGTCGGATCGGCGGGATTGAGTTCGATCGCGCGCTGCCAATGCTGCAGTGCCCGCTCGCCATCATCAATCGCTGCATAAAATGCCCCAAGCATATTCAGAAGTCCCGCGTCGCGGGGCGCGAGAACCAGAGCCCGCTCTGCCTGCCGGATCGCGTCTTGCACCCGGCCCACCTGCATCAAGGCTGCGGCCAGGAATTTGTGGCCTTCGGGCTCGCCTGGCGAGCGCGCCACGGCCTCCTCGAGCCCAGCAATGGCGCTTTCGAAATCTCCGCGCTGGTAGGCCGCAATGGCGCTATCCCGAAGCGCGGCAGCGTCGCGCGAGGAATCATGTATGGCAAACGCGCCAGCGAGCGGTGCAAGGGTGCCGCTGGCCTGGGCCAGGGTCTTGTACTTCAGGCGCCGGGACCACGACACCGGCACGACGGTTGTCATCGCAGGTACGACCTGCACCGCGTAGTCGGCATTCGCAGGCAGCATCGCTGCGAAGTCGCTATAGCGATCGCCGATCAAGGATTTTTCGACCCGCGTATACGGCAAGACGTCCTCGGCTGGCCGGTCGACCCACCCGTTGGGGCCGCGCTCGCGAATGCGCGCGAAGTCTTCGAAGGCGTCGCGGCAGATGATCTGCAGTGCGGTCTCGGGCCACTGAAAGTGCGCAGACCAGAACAGCGTCCAGCCCTCCTTGGTATTCTCGATCAATTCCACCATGCGCATGCTAAGCACGTAGGAATCGGATTCGACGTGCACGATCTTGTCGAAGCCGTAAAGCTCGGCGAGATCGAGCGACAGCTGGAAACTGCGCCACCAGCCGGGGTAGCGCAGTGTGGCCTGCCGGCCAAGGTTGTCGGCAAACCTGATCAGGGCGCGACGCGGTAGCGCCACCTTGCCCAAGGCATCTGCAGGGATCAGCTCGATGTCGCCGGGTTGAGGCAGAAAGGGTGAGCCGTCATCGATCATGGCTACGGCGTCGACTTTCCACGGAATCGCCAGGTGGTGGTCGAGCCAGCGCCGGTAGCGCGTCGTCCACGCGACCTCGTCCTGCATGAAGCTGGTACAAAACAGCAGCGTCCTCGATGCCATTATCAGCCGCTTTCGGGCCACAACAGACCTGTCCTTGAAATCAAGCCGCCTCGCATTTTGATTCCACGCCTTTGCAGGAAAATTCAGATGCCATGGCGCCGCGGCATAACAGCCTCACCGGGTGTTCAGCATGGTAAAAAGCATGATAAATTGACTTTCAATTCGTGAGGCGGCAGGCAGCCCCTTCAGGCATCGGCAGGGTCTACCGCAAGGAAAGCATGAAGCTAAACATGGGCTGCAATACGGACCATCGGCCAGGCTACGTCAACGTCGATAAATATCCGGGATGCAATCCTGACCTCGTCGTGGACCTCGAGCGCTTTCCGTGGCCGTGGCTGACCAATTCGATCGAGGAAATCTGTTTTGCGCATTGCCTCGAGCATCTTGGCCAACAGACGAACGTTTACCTGAACATCATTCAGGAAGTCTATCGGGTCTGTGCCCCAGACGCGATCGTTGACATCACGGTGCCGCATCCGCGGCACGATTCATACCTGAACGACCCGACGCACGTCCGGCCGATCACCATCGAGGGACTGATGATGTTTGACAGGAAGCTCAACGATGAGTGGATCGCTTCGGGGATCGCCAACACGCCGCTCGCACATCATCTGGGTGTCGATTTCGAGACCATCTACAAGAGTCACGCGATGGATGCGCGCTACAGCAATGAGATCATGGCAGGCAGAATGACCCTGGAAGAGGTCCAGCAACTCGCAATCACTGGCAATAATGTGATCATCGAGACCCAGATCAAGTTACGCGCGCGCAAGTGACGACGGCAGCTATGGGCCCGCTGGCGGAAGCGGTGAGATTCGAACTCACGAATGGGTTGCCCCATCGCCAGTTTTCAAGACTGGTGCCTTCAACCGCTCGGCCACGCTTCCGGAGGCGACACGATACGTCGATCGCGCCGCACCTGCAAGTCGCAGCGCTAGACTGAATCCTCGCGCCCGGGGTTGGGTAACATAAACATGGCGATAAGCGTCACGACACTTGCTGCCATGACGTACAAGGCCGGTGCGAGCGGGTTGCCGGTTTCATGGATCAAAAACGTGATCATGAACTGGGTCGTTCCTCCAAAAATTGCGACGCCCAGGGCGTACGTGACGGCAATCACCGTGCTTCTGAGTGCCTTGGGCACAAGTTCCGGGGTGATCGTGATGCCGGCGGTGCCGCTTGCCGCGGTCAGAATCGCAAGAAACGCCGTCACGGCAAGAAGACTGCCAAGCCCCGGCGAGGCCACGAGATACTTGAAAAGCGGATAGACCAAAACAAGCGTTAACGCCCGCGGCGCGATCATGATCAGCTTTCGGCCATAGCGATCGCTTAGCCAGCCGCCCACGAGCGCACCGATGAGTGTTGCCGCCCCGACCATCACGGTCGCCGCCAGCGCCGTCGACGCAGGCAGTCCAAGCGTCGTGATGGCATAGGTCGTCATGTAGCTGCCCAGATACGTCGAGACCGTGCCGCCTAGCACGGTAAAGACAGAAAGAATCACGATCTTGCGATGCGTCGTGAAGATTTCGAAGAAGACCTTGCCACTTGATTGTTCACGATCCTGCAAGGCGATCGTCTCAGGAAGCTTGCTGCGAATGAAGACAGCCACGGGCAAAACCAGAAGCCCGATCAGAAACGGCACGCGCCAGCCCCAGTCTTGCATCTGCGCTTGCGTCAGGGTCTGGGACAGGACGACGCCAACCACGCCGCCAAACGCGGCTGCCATGCCCTGGCCGCCCAGCTGCCACGCCGCGTAAAGGCCGACCTTGTCACGCGGAGCGCCCTCGATCAAAAGCGCGGTTGAAGGACCGACTTCGCCACCGAGCGCAAAGCCCTGAACGAGGCGCGCAAGCACAATCAGGATGGGGGCTAGAACACCGATCGTCGCATAGCTTGGCGTCACCGCGAGGCCAAGCGTGCCAAGTGTAATGAGACCGATGGTCAGCATCATCGCCGGTTTGCGACCTAGCCGATCGCCGATCGCACCGATGACAAACCCACCCACCGGTCGGGTCAGAAAGCCCACGCCGAAGGTGGCAACCGAGGCAAGCAGGCTGCCGTAGGCGTTTGACGAGGGGAAAAAAGCCTTGCCGATGTAGACCGCGAAAAAGGCATAGCTGACGAAGTCGTAGAACTCCATCGCATTGCCGATGACGACCGCTGCAACCCCGCCTCGCGTCAGCACCACGGGCGCTGCGGGGTGAATTTCACAGGCTCCGCCCTCGCGCACCAACGAAGCTGAAGTCATGCCTTGCTCCAAAAGGATACCGCGCTCGTGCAACGACCCGCTCTACGCTGTCGGGCTGTCGCTTAAGAACTTTTCGGCAAGACCGACCCAATAGGCGCTACCGATGGCGACATTGGCGTCATTGAAATCGTAATGCGGATTGTGCACCTCGCAGATGCTGCCCGCCTCGCCAAAGCCGTTGCCAATGAAGAGGTAGCAACCGGGACACTTTTCGAGCATGAAGGCGAAGTCTTCGCTGCCGGAGACCGGCGGTCCATGCAGGATGACTTTTTCCGGGCCAAGCAGATCGAGCGCCACGCCGCGCGCAAAATCGGTTTCGGCAGGCGAATTGACGAGCACCGCATAGCCGCGCTTGTAGTCAATGTCGGCCTTGACGCCAAAACTCTCGGCCTGGGATCTGATCAGCGCGGTGATGCGGGATTCGAGGGTATTTCTGACATCCGGATCGAGCGCGCGCACGGTGAGCTCCATCGTCACGCTATCAGGAATGACGTTGCAGGCGGTGCCGCCGTGAAACATGCCCACGGTGACGACGGCAACCAGCGCCGGATCGACGTTACGCGACACGATGGTCTGAAGCGCCATGACGATGCTTGCGCCAGCGACGATCGGATCGATTGCCTTGTGCGGCATCGCGCCGTGGCCGCCGACCCCGCTTAAGGTCACCATGACGCGATCGGAAGAGGCCATGGTCGGACCGGTGCGAAACGCCAGGTAGCCTTGCGGCAGGCCCGGCGCGTTGTGCGCTGCAAATACCGCGTCACAGGGATACTTCTCGAAAAGCCCGTCATCGAGCATGCGCGTTGCGCCGCCAAGGCCTTCTTCAGCTGGCTGGAAGATGAGGTTCAACGTCCCGCAAAACTTGCCCTCTTCGGCCAGATACTTGGCAGCCGCAAGCAGCATCGCCGTATGGCCGTCGTGGCCGCAGGCGTGCATGATGCCGTGATTGCCGCTGCTGTAGGACTTGCCGCTTTGCTCTTCGATCGGCAACGCGTCCATGTCCGCTCGAATGCCGAGGCGCGCCTTGCCGTCTCCGCGACGCAATTGTCCGACCACGCCCGTCCCGCCCAGGCCTCTTTCGACCTCATAGCCCCACGTGGCAAGCTTCTGTGCGACGAGTTCCGACGTGCGATGCTCATTAAAGCCAAGTTCGGGGTTCTGGTGGATATCTCGGCGCAGCGCCACGAATTCGTCGGCACGCCGCGCCAACTCGCTGATCAGCAACTTCATTGGGGCGCTTTCAGGATTGAGGGGGATTTAAGGCCATTCTATGCGGTCCGGCGAAATCCGGTGCGACCGGGGCATGGCCATTTGGGCTAGGCGCGTCTTGGCGATGGCGCTGTCTGCGACCAACCCACCGTGTCATCGACCTTTCGCGGCTGTACCGAGAAGACGCGCGGGGTGCGTGGATCTACTCGGACTTCGAGCCAGCGACCGTCAAGCGGCGCCGCAAACGTCGCAATGCGGGTGAAGTTCTTCACGACCTTGCCGTTTGGCTCGACAAGCGGCTGATCGATCAAGAAGCCGCTCGCACTGGCGCCATGCAAAAGCAACACCTGGCCGTGGAACTTGGCGCAGGCTTCGCGCAAGGTCATTTTCAGTTCGTAGAAGCCGTCACGGCGCGGCAGCCGGTGATCCGGGGGCTTTAATGGTCGTTTGAACTCCGGATCCGCTTCGATCGCAATTGCAATTGCGACGAGGCGCTGCGCTGAAGCAAAACGGAACGCGCGCTCAAGCCACTCGCGATTGGCAATGACGCGATCCTCGAACTCCCCATTCCTGCCCGCGCCAAGACGATAGTCGTTGTTAGGCGATGGCACATCCAGCGCTGCGAAGAGCACGCGATCGCACTGCCAGCGGGTGTTTTCCGAAAAACTGCGGAACTGGCGCAAGGCGCTTTGCCGCGCCAGCGGAATCGAATCGACACCGAGCGACTGCGGCGTCGAGAAGGCCTGCTCGCGCAGTGCCTCGAGGCGCTCATAGGGATCAAAGCCGCCTTCGCGCTGCGAATCGCAGCCGGTCCATTCATTATTGGCTGCAACGGCAACAAGTGGCACCGTGCTCGCATTCAAAAGCGCGATGCGCTCGCCAAAGAGCTGGTCACTGCAGCGCTCCTCGGCACTCTTGAAGGCGCCGACATCGATGATGAAGCGCACGCCGCTCTGGCCAACGCCAGCCAAGAGCCGCTCGGCTTCGGCGACGCCCTCATCGCCCGCAAAGGTGTTGCCGATGACGCCAAAACTGAAGGGCGCGCCAAGCGTGGCCTGCGGCCCATCGGCGGCGCTCGCACGGGTGGCGGCAAGCGCACCGGCTGCAATGCATTCAAGGAATTCGCGGCGCTTCACGGCTTGGGCTCGGCGATGCGCTTGAGGCGATACAGGGCATCAAGCGCCTCGCGCGGTGTCAGGGCGTCACAATCAATCGAAGCCAGTGCTTCCAATAGTGCCAGGCTTGGCTGCGGCTCGATCTCGCCATTTTCGGGCTTGAACAGGTCGAACTGGAGTTTCGCGCCGTTGGCGGTTTCTTCAAGGCGCAGCAGGTGGCGTCGCGCGGCGCGAATAACCGACGCCGGAACGCCCGCGAGCTGCGCCACCTCAAGGCCGTAACTCTGGCTTGCCGGACCATCCTTGACCGCGTGCAGAAATACGATCTGGTGGCGATGCTGAACCGCTGACAGGTGAACGTTGGCGACGAGCGGAAATTCCAGTGCCAGCTGCGTCAACTCGAAGTAGTGCGTGGCGAACAGGGTGTAGGCACGATTGCGTTCGATCAGGGCCTGGGCGATGGCAAGCGCCAGCGCCAGGCCGTCAAACGTCGACGTTCCCCGGCCGATCTCATCCATCAGGACCAGACTCTGGGCACTGGACTGGTTCAGAATCGCGGCCGCCTCGGTCATCTCGACCATGAATGTCGAGCGGCCCCCAGCCACGTCGTCAGAGGCGCCAATGCGCGTAAAGATGCGATCGATCGGGCCAAGCCGCGCGCTTTCAGCCGGCACGAAGCTGCCGCAGTAGGCAAGCAGCGCAATCAGGGCGGTCTGGCGCATGAAGGTCGACTTGCCGCCCATGTTCGGGCCGGTAATCAGGAGCATCTTGCGCCGCTCGCCGAGCACGCAATCATTGGGCGTGAACTGCTGGCTGGTGCGCGCGAGATGGGCCTCGACGACCGGATGCCGCCCGCCGCGGATCTCAAGCACCGGGTCATCACAAAGCGTCGGCTTTTGCCATTGCAGGGTCGTTGCCCTCTCGGCCAGGGCACACAGCACGTCAAGCGTCGCCAGAGCGCGTGCCAGCGCCTGCAAGGGCCCGATATGGCGCGCCAGGGACTCGATGATTTGCTCAAAGAGCACTTTCTCCCGCAACAGCGCGCGGTCCCGCGCCGACAGGGCGCGATCCTCGAATTGCTTGAGCTCCGGGGTGATGAAGCGCTCGGCATTCTTGACCGTCTGGCGCCTGCGATAGTCGTCTGGCACATGATCGGACTGGCTGCGGCTGATCTCGATGTAGTAGCCGTGCACACGATTGTATTCGACGCGCAAATTGGCAATCCCGGTGCGCTCGCGTTCGCGCTTTTCAAGCTCGATCAGAAAGGCGCCGGCGTTGCTATTGAGATCCCTCAGTTCATCGAGCTCGGCGTCAAATCCCTGAGCGATGACGCCGCCATCCCTTAACTGCAGCGCGGGCTCGGGCGCAATCGCCTCTGCGAGATAGGCCGCGATTTGCGGATCGATGTTAAGCGCCGAGGTGCAGCCTTCGAGCAGCGAGGACTGGGCGCACTGCGCAAGCGGCGGCAGCAGTTCGTTGACTGCAAAGAGGGTCTCGCGCAATGCCGCAAGATCGCGCGGCCGGGCGCTATTGAGCGCAATGCGAGCGCTGATGCGCTCGACATCGGCAATCGCTTTCAATGACTCGCGCAGTGCCTCGTAGGGGCAGCTGCGGCCAGAGGCGGCCGACAACGCCTCGATGGCGAGATGGCGCAGCGCAGGCTCTTGCCGATTGCGCAGGGGATGGTGCAACCAGTGTCGCAAGAGCCTCGCGCCCATGTGCGTCATGCAGCTGTCAACCAGGGAAAAGAGCGTCGGGCTGGCAACGCCGCTGTCGGCCGCGCGCAATGTCTCGGTGATCTCGAGATTTCTGCGTGTCGCCGCATCCAGCACGACGAACTGGCTCTCGCGCTCGACCACCAGGCGCTGCACATGGGTCAGTGCGCGTTGGCCCTGGGTGTGCTCGGCGTACTGCAAGAGCGCGGCTGCAGCAGCAAGCGCAAGGGGCATGTCCTCGACGCCGTAAGACGCAAGGTTATCTGCCAGAAGCTGGCGGGCCAGATGTCGGGCACCGTTATCCGCGTCAAAATGCCACGAGGGCAAGCGGGTCAGCCTTTGATTCTCAAGTCCAGCCGGCACCTCTTCGCTGCCGTCGATGACGGTTTCGGCGGGCTGGATGCGCTCGATTTCGCGTAGAAGGTCGGTTGCTGCAACTTGCATCAGCCGGATCTCGCCACTGGCCAGATCGACCCAGGCCAGCCCGGCCTGGGACTTGGCGCAGGCGACACAAAGCAGCAGGCTCGCCGACTTTTCGGCCAGAAGACCGGTATCGGTAACGGTGCCAGGCGTGACGATGCGCACGACGCGACGCTCAAGCGGACCCTTGGCAAGCGCCGGATCGCCGAACTGCTCGCAAACGGCGACCGACTCCCCAAGGCGCACGAGCTTGGCCAGGTATTGCTCGGCTGCGTGGTACGGCACGCCCGCCATCGGGATCGGCTGGCCATTGGATTGGCCGCGCGACGTCAGCGTGATATCGAGCAGCTTTGCAGCGCGGCGCGCGTCCTCGAAGAACATCTCGTAGAAGTCGCCCATGCGGTAGAAAAGCAGCCCCTGCGGATGGTCGGCCTTCATCCGAAGATACTGCTGCATCATCGGCGTGTGCTTGTCGAGGGCCTCGCGCTGCATGTCTTGGGCTTGTCCTTGGGCCGCGAAAGCGGGTTTCACACGGCCGTCATCGGCTTGCGCATGCCGAGGCGACCCCCCGCTCGGAAGGCCCCTGGCAGCCATGCGCCAGGGCAAGGGAAAGGTCGCAAAGCGTCACATTCAATGGGGCCCAAGGCCCGCGTCGACGCGATCTCTTGCTGTCTCGCGCGTGATCTGTGTGAGCACCAGAAGGCGCGCAATCTGCATCCACGCAATCGCAGCGACAGCGATTTCGGCCAGGAGCGTGACCAACGCCAGCCCAAGGCCACCGGCATGGGGGATGTTGATGCGCAGGATGCCCAGAACGAAGACCACGAGAATGGCGACGACTTCGATCACGAAGTAGCTGCCAAGGGCAGCCACGGCACGCCTTTTGACCAGCCGCACGCCCCGCCACCAGGCGAGCACGGCCGAGCGCCGGCTGGGGTCAAGGGCAAACTGGGCGCGTGCGGCTTCGATGCTCACGTGCACGACAAACAGCAGCACGAAAGCGACAAGCCAGCCCAGGCGATGCTGCAAGACGATATCGGATTCGAGGATGGCTTTTTCGGCGTTATGATCGATCAGCTTCGAGATGCCGTGATTAATGGCAAAGACGATGCCAAGAGGCACGAGCGACCAGATCGTGACGCGCAACATGCGTCCGTAGAAGGTAAAGCCGCCCTGGATCAGGCCGGCAAAGGCCAGGCTGCGATTGGCTTGCGCCGAGGCAATCACCGCCGCATTCAAAAACGGCGAGAGAAAGATCAGCAGGATCACCGAAGACGCCGCCACCACCTCGATGGGCCTCGCAAACGGGAAGCTTGCCGTCATGAGGCCGCCCAGATCGGAGAATCGTCCGATGTGGAAGTGTTCAGCCCAGGCGTTGACATCAACCGACGAATCGAAAGCCGCCGAGAGTACGGAAAAAACCGGGAGCGCCAGAAGCGCCGTCGGAATCAGCGTCAGGACGAGCCACAGAATCACGATGCGCCATTGCTTCATGGCAACCACAGTTGTTCTGAAGAGGCCCGGTTCATGCAGTTCAAGAGAAGGGTTCATAGTGTTGTCAGTGCGGCAATGAAGCTTTGAAAAATGAAAGCCACTTCCGAAGTCCAGCGACTGGCTGCAGACAGTCTCGACGGCGCATCCTTGTCGGCCTTGGCCGCGTCGCCCTCGGCGTGCACCGTCATGCTGTTGTTCAGGCGATTGGCGTCAAGGTTATGCAGATGCTCGGGATCGAGCTCGGCCGAGACCCCAGGCGATGGCTTGGTCCAGCTGTAGCGATTCCAGTTCTTCGCGTCATCCCAGGTCACTTTCTCGCTCGAGCCGTCGGCGAACTTGACAAGAAGCGTCTCTGACACGGGCGCGCCGTAGCGCTTCAGATTCACCGTCGTCATATAGGGATACGGTCCGGTCTTCGCATCCGGGTGGTCCTTCTTGAACGCCTTGCGCTCCTCCTCGATGCGCTTGTCGAGCTCCTCAGACGTCTCTTCCACCCACTTGCCGTTGACGACGTGCGTGCCCGGCAGGGGCAAGACCTCGCGGGTCTCGATCGATTCGACGGCGTCATCGATGGTCACCGCACCATAAATCTCCTGGTCGAAGATGGTCTTGACCTTTTCCGGCTGGCCGCTCGAATCGATCAGCGACTGCTCAAAGTCGGCCACGCTTGGATGGCGGAATTTCCAGCGCGCGTAATAGTCGGCGAAGGCCTTTTCAAGCACCGGCGTTCCAAGCTGGTGCTCGAGATCACGCATGGCGGTCGCCGTGCGCGAGTAGGTCTCGCCATAACTGGTGCTATCGAAGCGCTTCCAGGAATTTTCGCCCACCGGGTCGGCCGGATGGGTCAAGCCGGCGATGGCGCGTTCGGCCTCGAACGCGTCCGCCGAAGGATCCCAGCCAAAAAATTTCCAGAATTTCGAGGTGAAGTGGATTCTCTGGTTGCGTAGTGCAACCATGCGCCAGTCCCAGAACTCGTTTAGGCCCTCATCAAGGATGGGTTCCTCGAACTCGTTGGATCCGAGAATGCCGTAAAAATAGCCGTGACCGAATTCATGGATCGTGACGAAATCGAGGATGACCCGGCCAAAGGTGTCGGGGGCGGTGTCCTCGACGTGAGCGGTCGTAAAAAACGTCGGGTATTCCATGCCGCCGGCTTCATCGGCGTTGTACGGCGGGATGATCGCAGTCGCCGTCCTGTAGGGATAAGGCCCGAGCGTCTCGGAAAAAAACTTGAGGGAATCAATTGTCGCTTGCAACACCGGCTGCGCGTCGTAGGCATATTCAGGCGGATAAATGACCCGCACCTTGACTTCGGGACTGCCGGCACCGCGGTAGACGCCTTCTAGCGGCGGGGCGCTGCGGCTATCGGCGGTCCAGGCAAATTCATGCACGTCGCCCTGCACGAAGTGGTGCGTGACCAGCCCATTTTGCTCGACAGGGGCGCCCGTCTCCTCGCCGGTCGCGCCCACGACGAAACCCTTCGGTACGGTCATTTGCACGTCGAAATTGCCGTAGTCGGAAAAAAACTCGCTGTGCAGGTGAAATTCGTGCGCATTCCAGCGCGGCGCGGTGGCGCCGCGCTCGCCTGGCAATTCAAGCACCGCGATCTTGGGATACCACTGGCCAATCAGATGAAAAGTGCCGAAATAGCCGGTGCGCGCGACAACGCGTGGCAGCTGATCGAAAAAACTTATGTCAAGCACGGTTGTCGCCCCCGGCGCCACGGCCGTGGGCAGATCAAAGCGCACGACGGTGTGATCGGTGGTCGGGCCGCCATCGGGATGCACGAAGGTCATGGTGATGGGCTTGCCGCCCTGCTCTGCCTTGCGCACTTCGATGTGGCCCCACTCGCCCGTATGGGTTGGCACATCCGAGCGGAAACGAAAGCCCGGCACGCGGGATTCGGTGAAGTAGGTGCTGTAATTCGACTCGAAGGCATTCAGGTACAGATGGAGGTAGACCGCATGGACCGGCACTGCGCTGCGATTGCGCCAGCTCAGGTGCTCAAGTCCGTCGACGGTGTGTTTGACCGGGTCAAGCGTCGCTGCAATGTGGTAGTCGACGACCCGATCCGACAGCGTAGGCTCGCTACCGGTGCGCGCGCCACCCCAGGCTGTCGCGGCGCTTGGCACCGTCACCGCGGCAGCGTCGCGACCGACAAGCGGGATCTCCGCAGAGGCGAGCGCCGGATCGGTGGCTGCAACAGCAGGCGTGGTTGCGGGCGCAATCGCGCCTCTAGCGGGCAAAACCCCTGCGAACCAGAGTGCGAGCGCAAGAGCCCCAAGGTGAAGTTTGGCGTGTTCAGACATGCAGCAGCTCCAAATTTGACGCGTGGTCAATGAAAGTGATGAGACTAGCGAGCCGCGGCGGCAGGCGCCGGGATTTGCGACGAACGGGTGCTAAGCGGCGCGAAAAGCTGGACCATCTGGCCAAAAATTTTCGGATTGGCCGCGAGCACGTCGCCCGCAAAGAGGTCCCAGGCATCGCCTTGCAGATTGCCCACCAGCCCGCCGGCCTCAGTGATGAGAAGAACGCCAGCGGCGATATCCCAGGGCTTCAAGCCAATCTCGAAAAAGCCATCGAGCCGTCCTGCCGCAACATAGGCCAGATCGAGCGCGGCCGCCCCAGGCCGCCTTAATCCTGCGCTGTTAAGCGTAATGGCACGAAACAGGGCCAGGTAATGATCAAGTCCGTCGAGTTCGCGAAAGGGAAAGCCGGTTCCGATCAGGCTTTCGGCGAGGCGGATGCGCTTACTGACGCGAATGCGCCGGTCGTTCAGAAATGCGCCGCGCCCGCGCGAGGCGGTAAAGAGGTCGTTGCGCGTCGGATCGTAGATCACTGCCTGGCTCAGCTGCCCGCGTTGCGATAACGCGATCGATACGCAGTATTGCGGAAAGCCGTGGATGAAATTGGTCGTGCCATCGAGCGGATCGATGATCCACAGATTCTCGGCGGTTGCAGGATCGATTGCGCTCGTGCCCCTGGCCGGAGTCTGCCCGCTTTCCTCTGCTAAGATCGCATGGTCCGGATAGGCTGAGAGGAGAACGTCGATGATCGCGGCTTCCGCCGACTTGTCGACTTCGGTCACGAAATCATTGTGCTGCTTCTTGGAAACCTTGACCAGATCCAGATCAAGGCTGGCGCGATTGATGATCGAGCCCGCACGCCGGGCGGCTTTCACCGCGGTGTTCAACATCGGATGCATAAGAGACTTTCGCGTCGGTCGAGCTATTTCCAACGCCAGGTGAGAACCAAACGAGTCGTGCCAGCGCCTGCCAACGCCTTGAAGAGCGACATTCTAGCCGATGCTTCCGGCCTTTCCCCAACGCATCACTTGGCCTGCATGCCGCTAGTCGCCGGCCGCAGCTTCTCGCCTGATGACTAACGAAGCAGCGCCGACGCGAGATTCTGCGAGCCTGCTGTCGCAATTTTTCGTCGTCCTTGTCGATACCAGCCATCCGGGCAATATCGGCAGTGCGGCGCGGGCCATGAAGACCATGGGCCTTGGCTCCTTGGTCCTCGTCAATCCGCGCTTTGCCGATGCACTTGCGCAGCCCGAAGCGCTTGCGCTTGCCACCGGTGCGACTGACATCCTCAATCGCGCGCGCGTCGTCGATTCTCTCGACGAGGCGCTCAGGAACAGCCATTTTGCGCTCGCCTTTAGCGCGCGCGGACGCGATCTGGCGCCCCCGCATCTGGCGCTTGAGGCCGCCGTTAGCCAATGCATCAGGGCCGCTGCACAAGCGCAATCGATCGCGCTGGTCTTTGGCAGCGAGCGCTATGGCTTGAGCAATGACGAAGTCATGCGCTGCCAGGCCTATACGTCGATTCCGACCAGCGCCCAATACACGTCGCTAAACCTCGCCCAGGCGGTGCAGATTGCGGCCTACGAATGCCAGCGCGCATGGCGCCTGTTTACAGGAGATGAAGGTGTTGCTGAACAGGTCGAGCCGCTGGCGCGTGCAGAAGAGCGCGAGCGCATGTTCGCGCACCTCGAAGAGGCGCTGGTGCACATCGATTTCATCGACGCCGACAACCCGCGCCGGCTGATGCAGCGGCTGCGCCGGCTTTTCTCGCGCACCGCCCTTGAGGCCGAGGAAATCGCCATCCTGCGGGGTATCTGCACTCACATCCTGTCGGATCGACGCCGGTGAAGCCCAGGACCATCCGTGCCGTGCAGATGCGCGGTGGCACAAGCAAAGGCCTCTTTTTTCTGGCCAAGGACCTGCCTGCCGACAAAGCCCAGCGCGACCGGCTGCTTGCACGCCTGATTGGCAGTCCCGATCCTTATGCGCGTCACACCGACGGTCTGGGCGGCGCCACGTCGAGCACCAGCAAGGTCGTCCTGATCTCGCCATCGCTTCGTGAGGACTGCGATATCGACTACCTCTTTGGCGCCGTGGCGATCGAAAGCGGGCTGATCGACTGGTCTGGCAACTGCGGCAACTTGAGCGCCGCGGTCGGGCCATTTTCGATCAGCGCCGGACTGGTGGCCCCCAGGGAAGGCCAGACCACGGTGCGCATCTGGCAGCAGAACATCCAGAAAAAGATCATCGCGCACGTGCCAACGCACCAGGGCGAAGTCGTCGAGGACGGCGCCTTCATGGAAGATGGCGTGCCTTTTGCAGGCGCCGAAATCGTGCTCGAGTTTATCGATCCTGCCGATAGCGGCAAGCGCGGCCTTCTGCCCAGCGGCGCTGCCGTCGATGAAATCGAAGTCGCCGAGCTTGGCCGCTTGCGCGTGTCGCTCATCAACGCCGGCAATGCGACGGTGTTCGTGCGCGCCCAGTCCTTGCAGCTTAGCGGCAAGGAACTGCCCGAGGTGCTCAACCGCGACTTGCGCCTGCTTGCCAGGCTCGAAGCGATCCGTGCCCATGCGGCGGTCGCGATGGGTCTTGCACGCTCGGTCGAGGATGCCAGCAAGAATCGTCCGGCCACGCCCAAACTCGCCTGGGTCGCAGCGCCCGCAGGCTACCGCAACAGTGCCGGCGTTGACATCGACAAGGGCAGCATCGACATCCTTGCGCGCATTGTCTCGATGGGCAAGGTCCACCACGCCTTCACCGGCACCGGCTCGATCGCGCTTGCCGCAGCTGCTGCGCTGCCAGGCACGATCGTCTCCGAAGTCGCGCGCACCCTGCCAGGGCTTGCCACGCGCATCGGCCATCCTTCCGGCATCCTGACCGTAGCCGCCCTGCTAAACGAGACGCGGCAGGGCTGGCGAGTGGAAAAGGCCACCATGAGCCGCAGCGCCCGCCGCCTGATGCAAGGTGAGGTATTTGTGCCGCCAGCATGAAATGACGTTCCTCCTTAGAATGGGCAGCACGAAAGGCGCCAAGGGCACCGCCCTCGCTGTACCTCGCAGCGCGCAATGGCTTTCCCTGTGAACCATGTTTAGGCATTTACGTGAAGACCTGAATTGCATCCGCGAGCGCGATCCGGCAGCGCGGGGCACCTTCGAGATCCTGACCTGCTATCCCGGGCTGCACGCGCTTGCCTTGCACCGGCTCGCGCACGCCTGCTGGCAGCAGGGTCTGCTCTGGCTTGGGCGCTGGATTTCCCACTGGGGACGATTTCTCACGGGCATCGAGATCCACCCGGGTGCGAAGATCGGGCGACGCGTTTTCATCGATCACGGCATGGGGGTCGTGATTGGCGAGACCGCCGATGTCGGTGATGACTGCACCATCTACCAGGGCGTGACGCTCGGGGGGACCTCGCTTGGCACGGGCAAGCGCCATCCAACGCTCGCCCGCGGCGTGGTGGTTGGCGCTGGCGCCAAGATTCTCGGGCCGTTTACGGTGGGCGAAAACGCTCGCGTCGGCTCGAACGCCGTGGTCGTTCGCGAAGTGCCGCCCGGCGCCACGGCGATGGGCATTCCTGCGCGCATCATCCAGGACACGACGGCGCAAGTGCGTGAAGCGCAGGCGGCGAAACTCGGCTTTTCCGCCTACGCCGTGACCCAGGCGCGCGACGATCCACTCTCGGTTGCCCTGCACAGTCTTATCGATCACAGCGCCGAGCAGGCGCAAAAGATCGACGCCATCATGGCCGCGCTCGATCGCCTTGGGGTTTGTCCGGAATCGATTGGCGAAGCGTCGTTTGACGCAAGGCGACTCAACGAGCTGGTCGACAACTAAAGTCGGTGCAGTCCCGTGAGGCCAAAGGGCACGAGCCGTCCTTCGCGGGCGAGCACGCCCCCGCCTCTGGGCGGATCTGCAAGCGGATCCCAGTCGGGAAGCACCCAGCGCTCGCGCAACACGCCGTCGAGCAACAGCTCGTGCCGCCGCGGCCGGTGCGTGTGCCCGTGCAGCAGGATTCGGCGCGGGTGCTGCGCAAGCAGGTTGGCCACCGCGTCTGCGTTGACATCCATGATCTCGGCCGCCTTTCCGCTCTTGGCGGATTCGCTCTTGGCGCGCAGATCGGCCGCAATCGCCTCGCGCGCCTTGAGCGATTGTGCAAGAAAGCGCGCCTGCCATTGGGGATCGCGCACTTCGCTGCGATACGCCTGGTAGGCGATATCATCGGTGCACAGCAGATCGCCATGCGTTAGCACCAGCTGCACGCCACCGGCAGTCACGACTGTCGGGTCGGCAAGGATGTCGATGCCAAGCGGCCCGGCAAAGCGCTCGCCGAGAAGAAAATCGCGGTTGCCGGCGATGAAAGAGACCTTGATGCCAGCCGGCGCAAGCGAGGACAGCGCGGCGCCGACCGCCTGACCGAGGCCTGCGTCGCCGGCGTCGTCTCCAGGCCAGGCCTCGAACAGATCGCCAAGGATGTAGAGTGCGGCGATGCGGTGCGCGGCAAGCGACTCGATGAGGCTGACAAATGCATCAAGGCGCTCGTTCTGGCCCGGCGCAAGGTGCAAATCGGAGATGAACACCGCGGCGCCAAGAGGCGACGGCGGCTGCGCTCGAGGTGATCCAGGGATGATCGCGCCGTTCAGGTGATTTCGGTCTTTTCGATGATGACGTCTTCGGTCGGAACGTCCGCGTGCGGACCATTGCGACCGGTCTTGACCGCCTTGATCTTCTCGATCACGTCCTGGCCTTCGACAACTTTGCCGAAGACACAGTAGCCAAAGCCTTGCGGCGTGGGCGCCGTGTGATTGAGAAAGGCGTTATCGGCGACATTGACGAAGAACTGTGCGGTCGCCGAGTGCGGCGCCTGCGTGCGTGCCATGGCCACCGTGTACTTGTCGTTTTTGAGGCCGTTGCCGGCTTCGTTTTCGATCGCGGTCTGGGTCGGCTTCTGGCTCATGCCCGGCAAGAAGCCGCCACCTTGGATCATGAAGCCATTGATGACACGATGGAAGATGGTGCCATCGTAGTGACCGGATTTGGCGTAGGCAAGAAAATTGGCAACCGTCTTGGGTGCCTTGGCTTCATCAAGCTCGATGCCGATGACGCCGTGGTTGGTATGAAATCTGACCATGAAACCCTCTAGGGAAGAACCGTTACTGACTGAATGACGACAGGAGTTGTCGGGACGTCGGCGAACTCGCCAACGGTTTTCGTTGGCGACTTTGCAATGCGCTCGACGACATCCATGCCGCGCACGACGTGACCAAACACGGCATAGCCGTAGACGCTCATCGCATCGCCTGGATCGACATGGCGGGTCTTGCCGTGCCGGGTCACGTCAATGCCCCCGGGGGGCACCTGCATGTGATCGAGAAAGCCGTTGTCAGCGACGTTGATGAAAAATTCAGATGTCGCCGAATCGATATCCGAGGTACGTGCCATGGCGATCGTGCCGGTCTTGTTCTGTAAGCCATTGGTCGCTTCGTTTTTGATCGGCGCATCCGTTGGCCGCTCGTGCAAGTCCGGATCGAAGCCGCCACCTTGGATCATGAAGCCGTCGATGACACGATGGAAGATCGTTCCGTTGTATTTGCCCGCACGCACGTAGTTCAGAAAATTGGCCACGGTGATGGGTGCAGCCGCCGGATCGAGGGCGACCACGACCGTGCCCATGCTGGTCTTGATCGCAACCTCGGGAGCCTTGCCAGCCGCAAGCGCCGCACTGCCGCAGGTGACGATGGCCAGCGCAAACAGCAGCCCGCACACGCTGAACCGGTGCATCCATTTCTTGATCATGCAACTCCCTCGTAAAGTATCTTCCAGGCCTTGCCTTCGCGCGCCCAGTATTGGGTCTTCTTGACCGTATTGGACATGTTGTTGGAACGGTAATTCTGCTCGAAGGTGACAACCACCATGTCATCGTTGCCGGGATAGCGCAGCATCGAGATATTGCGCACGTCGATCTTGATCCACTCCTTTGCGGCGTTGACCTGGCGCTTTCTTTCTGACCACTGCTTCAAGGCCTCGCTGTCACTTGCGAAACGCTTCGAGTAGTGCGACAGATAAAGCGCCACGTCGCGGCTTTCCCAGTCGCTGCGCCAGGCCTCGATGGCATGCTGCAGGGAGGCCCGCTCGGCGTTCCAGTCGTCAAATTTCAGCCACTCGATGTCCTCGCTGATGATCACCGGCGTAACACCAATCTGGATCGAGTGGAACAGCGCACGCAGGTCACGGTTGGAGAGCACCACGCAGCCATCGCTCGCCTTGGGTGCACGTGCATAGGTGTCGCTGGGCGTGCCGTGCAGCCAGATGCCGTGGCCCGTGCGGCCGTTCAAGCGATCCCATTCATTCGGATAGTTGATCGGCAATGCACCCGCACCATAAAAGTCGGGGAGTTCACTTTTGGGCAAGACGCCGGTGACGTGGTAGACGCCAATCGGCGTGCGCTGGTCGCCTTCCTTGGCCTTGTCAGCGCCAAGCTTGCCCTGGGTGATGTAGTAGTCGGCGAGAAAACGGGGCCGGCCGTTGACGTTCTGGTAAACATAAAGCCGCGACCGGCGCGTGTCGATGACCACCGCCGTTTTCTGGTCGGGCGGCAATTCCAGAAGATAACGCGGCACCATGTTGGCCGCGGGCCGGTCACGATAGGCACGAAGCCTGAGCACGGCCTCCTCGCGCAACTCCTGCAGGCGTTCGGGCGGCCCGCCCGAGACGCTGCCGATATTGGTCAGGGCGGCGGTATGGGCCAAAAGCAGGTCGCCGCGAATCAGGTACGCCAGCCTGAAGTTCGGCTGTTGCGCGATCAGGTGGTCGGTGAGCTTGAGCGCTTCGTCGAGCTGGTCGCGATCGATGGCTGCAAAGATGTCCGAGAGCTGCGCATCGGGCTCGACGATCTCGATTCCCGGCGCATGCCGGATTGCGCCGTGCGCCAGGCTCGCCTGCAGCAGTACAGCCGCCGCGCATGAAAGCGCGCGACGCGTCGCCGCGAGAACAGCGTATTTCACGCTCCGGATCGCTCCTGCTGGATCAGCCACTTGCCACCGACCTTCTGCAGCGTCAGGGTTTTGCGCGAATTGGCAACCAGCGCCCCGGCCTTGTAATCCTGGCGGAAATGCACCGTGGCATGATCGCCCTCGACCGAGGCCTCAAGCGACTCGATCTTGACCGAGATGGCGCTCTTGCCAACGATGCGCGCACGCCGCTCGGCCGCCCATTGATCATGGGTCTGTCCGTTGGCGGTGAAATCAGGTGCGTAAGCGGCAAGATAAGCATCGACATCCTTATTCGCCCAGGCGCTGGCCCAGGCGTTGACAGCGGCGACCACTTCCTGCTGCTCCGGACTGGCATTTGCCGGTGCTGCGACCGGGACCGGCACCGGGGCCGGCGCTGCCACCGGGGCTGGCGCGGGCGCAGCAGGAGGTGGCGCGACGGGCGCTGGCGCCTGGGCCATCACGGCCGGCGGCGGTGCTGCCGGTGTCTTGAGCGGGATCGGGGCTGAAATGGGTGCGGGCGCTGCAGCCGGCGGCGGCGCCTTGGCCATCGCCACCACCGGCGCCTTGCCGATTTGGGTGGTGGGCGAGCCCGAACTCGCCCCGGACTTGTTAGCGTTGGTATTGACCGAGATCAGTTCCTTGATGAGGGCAAGCTTGGATTGCGCCGCCGTATTGTTCGAGTCGAGTTGCAGCGCCTTGTCGTAGGCCTGGCTCGCCAGCTTGGCATAGACATCGCCGAGGTTTTCGTGCGCTGTTGCATAGCTCGGATGGGTACGAATCGCCATCTCGAGCGCAGCCCGCGCCTTTTCATATTCGCCTTGCGAGGCGTAGAGCACGGCGAGGTTGTTATAGGGCTCGGGCAATTCGGGATAGTCTTCCGTCAGATGCAAGAACACCTGGATGGCATCGTTGGACTTGCCCTCCTCAGTGAGAATCAGGCCCTTGAAAAAGCGCATTTGCGCATCGCGCGGTTTTTGCGCAAGGACAGCGTCGATGCGTTGCATCGCCTGGTCATTTTGTCCGGCGCGAATCATCTTCGAGACGTCCTGGGCGTCATCAGCGTGAGCCGCGAGGGCGTAAAACGAAAAGCACGCGCTTACAGCGCAGGTCAGCAAAGCACGTTTCATGACAGGCGACGACATAAAGACCTCGAGTTATTTCAACCGTCCAGACAACGCCAGGAGGGCGTCGTCCGCGTCAATCCCCTACGGTTGGCAGTGTTATACTTCGACGCACCTCTGGGATTTTAGCAAACCCTGACGCGATGCTCAGAGGTTTTGATCAAGACTTCTGACGACGATGCCCCAACGCCCATCGCCCTTTGCGCCCTCGTTGCGCAGAATCTTCCTGCCAAACTGCCAGCGCGACCTGGCACCCTGTTGCGCCTAGACCCGCATTAATTTCGGGCCCGAGCACACTCGGCATGGTCGGCCCAAGAGGCCGTACCACTTTCAGGCAGAACAAATGCTAAGAATTTACAACACGCTCGCACGGGAGAAACAGGACTTTCAACCGATCGAGCCCGGAAAAGTACGCATGTACGTCTGCGGAATGACCACATACGACTATTGCCACATCGGCCATGCGCGCATGATGATGGCCTTCGACGTGGTTCAAAGATGGCTCAGGGCGAGCGGCTTTCAGGTCACATACGTGCGCAATATCACCGACATCGAAGACAAGATTATCAAGCGCGCAAGCGAACGTGGCATCTCGATTTCGGCTCTGACCGAGGAATTCATCGACGCCATGCATGAAGATACGCGTGCGCTTGGCATCGAATTGCCCGACGTCGAGCCGCGGGCGACTGCGTATGTGCCGCAAATGCTCGATCTGATCGACAAGCTCCAGGCCAAGGATCTGGCCTACCAATCGGAGAGTGGCGACGTCAATTTCGCCGTGCGACGCTATCCGCCCTATGGGCGCCTCTCGGGCAAGACCCTTGACCAGCTGCGTGCCGGCGAGCGCGTCGCCGTCGATGCGATGAAGCAGGACCCGCTTGATTTCGTGCTCTGGAAACACGCCAGAAAAGATGAACCCGCCGACGCCGGCTTCGCCTCGAGATGGGGCACCGGCCGTCCCGGCTGGCATATCGAATGCTCGGCCATGGGCGAGGCGGTGCTTGGCAAGACCTTCGATATCCACGGCGGCGGTGCCGACCTGCAGTTCCCGCACCACGAAAACGAGATTGCCCAATCCGAGGGCGCCAATGGCGTACCCCTTGCCAACTACTGGCTGCACAACGGCTTTCTTAACGTCAACGACGAGAAGATGTCGAAGTCGCTGGGCAATTTCCTCACCATCCGCGAGGTCTTAAAACGCGCCGATGCCGAGGTCATCCGCTTCTTTTTGCTGCGCGTGCAATATCGAAGTCCGTTCAACTATTCAGAACAGCTGATGGAGGAGTCCGGGGTCGCCCTGGCAAGGCTCTATACCGCGCTGCGTGAAGTCGCGCCCGACGAGAAGCCGATCGATTGGGACGAGCCCTACGCAAGTCGTTTCAGGGAAGCCATGGACGACGACTTCAATACGCCGATAGCCGTCGCGATCCTGTTCGAGCTGGCAACGCAGGTTCACCGCAACAAGTCGGCAAGCGATGCGCGCCAATTGAAACATCTGGCCGGCGTGCTTGGCCTGCTGCAGCGCGATCCGGTCGAATTCGCGCAAAAGCTCGACCACAGCGACGCCATAGACCGGGTCGCGATCGATCACGCCGTCGAGGCGCGGGCCAAGGCCAAATCTGCAAAAAACTATGCCGAGGCCGACCGGATTCGCGCCTCGCTGCTCGATCAGGGCATCATCTTGGAAGACAGTGCGAGCGGGACAACATGGCGAAAGCAGTAGTCACAAAGAAGGTCGCAGCCAAGG
>CAJCIC010000011.1 GCA_903970185.1 Gammaproteobacteria bacterium | reverse complement strand
TGTCCAGTCCGCAAACCGAACCCGTCCTGCTTACTTTTCCGGGCAGTCCGTTTCAGCTGTACCAGCCGTTTGCACCGGCCGGTGATCAGCCCGAGGCCATCGACAAACTCGTCGAGGGGGTCGAGGACGGGCTCGCCTTCCAGACGCTTCTTGGCGACACCGGCTCGGGTAAAACCTTCACGATGGCCAACGTCATCGCAAGGCTTGGCCGGCCGGCGCTGGTGCTCGCTCCCAACAAGACGCTGGCGGCGCAACTCTATTCCGAATTTCGCGAGTTCTTTCCGAACAACGCGGTCGAATACTTCGTCTCCTACTACGACTACTACCAGCCTGAGGCGTACGTGCCGCAGCGCGACCTTTTCATCGAGAAGGACTCGTCGATTAACGAGCACATCGAACAGATGCGCTTGTCCGCCACGAAGTCCCTGCTCGAGCGGCGCGACGCGATCATCGTGGGTACCGTCTCGACCATCTACGGTATCGGCAATCCGAGCGAATACCACAAGATGATCATGACCTTGCGGGTGAAGGACAAGGTCAGCCAGCGCGATGTCATCTCGCGCCTGATCCACATGCAGTACAAGCGCAACGAAACCGACTTTGGCCGGGGCACGTTCCGCGTGCGCGGTGACGTGCTCGACATCTTCCCCGCCGAGCACGCCGAACTTGCGCTGCGCGTTGAAATGTTCGATGACGAGATCGACAGCCTGCAGCTGTTCGATCCCCTGACCGGGCGCGTACGCCAGAAGATCCCGCGCTTTACCGTCTATCCGGCATCGCACTACGTGACACCGCGCCAGACCGTACTGACCGCGATCGAGACGATCAAGGCCGAGTTGCGCGAGCGGCTCGATTTCTTCTACAAGGAAAACCGCCTGGTTGAAGCGCAGCGGCTCGAGCAGCGCACGCGCTTTGATCTGGAAATGCTCACCGAACTGGGCTTTTGCAAGGGCATCGAGAACTATTCGCGGCACATCTCGGGCGCAGCGCCTGGCGAGCCGCCCCCGACGCTTGTCGACTATCTGCCGGACGATGCGCTGATCTTCATGGACGAGAGCCACGTGCTCGTCGGCCAGTTGGGTGGCATGTACCGCGGCGATCGCGCCCGCAAGGAAAACCTCGTCGAGTACGGCTTCAGGTTGCCCTCCGCGCTCGATAACCGGCCGCTGACCTTTGAAGAGTTCGAAACCAAGGTGCGCCAGGCCGTGTTTGTTTCTGCCACGCCTGCCGCCTACGAAAATCAGCACGCGGGGCAGGTGGTTGAGCAGCTGGTGCGCCCGACTGGCCTCATCGATCCTTTGCTCGAAGTCAGGCCGGCGCGAAGCCAGGTCGACGACGTGCTCTCGGAAATCAACAAGCGCGTGGCAGTGAACGAACGCGTGCTGGTGACGACGCTGACCAAGCGCATGGCCGAGCAGCTCACCGACTATCTGTCGGACCACAAGGTCAAAGTGCGCTACCTGCATTCGGACGTCGAGACGGTCGAGCGCGCCGAGATCATCCGCGATTTGCGCCTGGGCGTGTTCGATGTCTTGATCGGCATCAACCTGTTGCGAGAAGGCCTCGACATCCCGGAAGTGTCGCTGGTGGCGATCCTCGATGCCGACAAGGAAGGGTTCCTGCGCGCCGAGCGTTCGCTGATCCAGACGATTGGCCGTGCTGCACGCAATCTGAACGGTATGGCCATCCTCTATGGCGACACCATCACCGATTCGATGCGGCGCGCCATCGACGAGACCAACCGTCGCCGCACCAAGCAGATCGCTTTCAATCTCGAGCATGGCATCACGCCACGCGGCGTGATCAAGTCGGTGCGCGAGATGATCGATGGCGTCTACGACGTCAGGCACGCCAAGCAGGGTCGCGAAGCCTTGAAAGAGAAGGCGCGAATTGGCGACATGGATGAGCGCGAGGTCTCAAAAGAGATCAAGCGGCTCGAAAAAGCCATGCTCGAGCACGCAAAAAACCTCGAATTCGAGCAAGCCGCGCAAGTTCGCGATCAATTATCAGTTTTAAAGGAACAGGTCTTCGGTGCCTCGGGTCAGAACAATATCCTGGCCCTGGTTCCCGATGACAAGGCGGCATGACGCCGCTTTCGACAAGGTTTCGCAATATTTTTAAACCATAGCCAGTCAACCTGGCAGCTATAGCACCGGAAAGGTGACGACAATGTTGAAACAGGAAGCGTTTAAGATTCTTTTCGTATGCACCGGCAATATCTGCCGGTCACCGACTGCAGAAGGCGTGTTCGCCGCCAAAGTGCGCGACGCCGGCCTTGAAAAACATGTGCAGATGGATTCCGCCGGCACGCACGGTTTCCATGTCGGTGAAGCCCCTGACCCGCGCACGCAGCGCGCGGCCAAGAAACGCGGCTATGAACTGATGGATCAACGCGCCCGCCAGATCGGCAAGGAAGATTTCCAGAATTTCGACCTGATTCTCGCCATGGATTGGGAAAACCATGCTGCCTTGCAGCAGATGGCACCGCGCCAGTTTCATCACAAGATTAAGCTTTTGATGAGCTTTGCCACCGAACACGAATCGGCCGTGGTACCCGATCCGTACTATGGCGGCCCGGACGGGTTCGAACTGGTGCTGGATTACGTCGAAGACGCAGCGACCAACCTGGTTGATTTCGTGCGTCGTCGCATGGCGCAAAAAGCCGCAGCGTAAGCCCATTGGCGCGGCTCTCACCGCGCCAATTCAATCGGGTTGCACCTACACCCAGCGGGTGAGCGATCGCCGGCGTGGCTGGCGTCGCCCTCTCGCATTCGCCTTCTCATTCGCCCTCGCATTCGCCGGATGGGTCTGGCTTGCGCGTCACCCAGAGGCGTCAGCTTAAAGGGGGAGCCCCAAGAGGGCTTGCCCCCAAGTTACCGAGCGAGTGCCTCCCGCTCGGCGCTGGCACATGTGGGCTAGGCGAATCCGTTGGCGCGGCTGCGGCGAAGACCGAACAGTCCCAAAAGGCCCAGGCCCGAGAGCATCAACGGCAGCGATGCCGGAAGCGGCGTCGAACTGATCGCAACGCCGCGTTCGACCTGGCCCAGCGCTGCGGTCTGTAGCACCGTGAAATTCTCGCCAGAGGCCTGCGCTGCGGTCGTGTCAGCGAGCGTATCGGTCAAGGCCACGACCTGATTGGGATCGGCGCCGGCATCGCCGAGGTTGCTGCCGACGGTAGAGGTCACCGCGTAGAGCGTGACCGTGCCATTGGCGTTGACTTGCCCGGTCAGATTGCGCAGGCCGTCGACGGTTGTCGTCAGCGAGTCACCGGCAAGCGAGCCCGTGCCGTTGACGGTGTAGCTGCTGCCGATCAAGGTGCCACGCAAGGTGTAGTCGAGCTGCCAGACGCCATTGACGAGGCTGTACTTGTCCAGGCCGCCGGCCAGCGTGGTCGGGCTGCTGCCGAAGTCGGTCGTGGCACCCGAGCCTTCGTCGGCGACATAGAGCGTGGTCGGATTGGCAAACCAGATACCGAACGGGTGCGGACCGTCGGTATCGCTCTTGGCCGTCTGGGTGTTAAAGCCGGGAAGAATCGTGACCGGGGTCGAATTGCCTGCTGCGGGCAACGATCCGACCGTGCCCACCTGGTAGACCGTGTCGATGCCGTTGCTGCCGCTGCCCTTGGTGACGTAGAGCGTGTTGTTGTAGATCGTCTCGCCGCGATAGTTGCTGTCCTTTGGCGTCTTGTCCGCGGCGTAGCCTTGCTGCGTGATGCTATAGGCGCCGACATTGTTCTGACTCAATGAATTGACGCCGGGCGCTACCAGTTGCACGCCGGTGCCGTTGGTGACCGCCGTGCTGCCATTGCCGTTGCCGGCATTGCCCACGGTGTAGTACTGGCCGTTGCTGCCAAGGATTGCATTGCGGCCGTTGTTGCCGGAATAGGCCCCGGTGAGCGTCATCTGCACCGTCGGGCTCGCGCCATTGAGCGCGCTTAACGACACCTGGGCGACGCCCCGCTGCGTTGGCGTTGCAGTGTCGGTGTTGCCCGGCTCACTTCCCGCATACGCATTGGAGTTCGAGATGTCGAGCTGTCCCACCGAGCTGTTGTAGCCCATGAACGTGATCGACTGGCCATCGGGGGTCAGGTTGATGCCAAGTTCGGATTTGGATGAAAAACTGGTGACGAGATTGACGCCTTGCGAGGCGGCAAGACTCGTGACATTGACCGTGCCTAGCACTGCACCGGTGGTGGCGTTAAGCGATTGCAGATCGACCTGCGAGGTGATGCCGAAATTGGCGTCGCTCGCGACATTGTTCCAGACGTTTTGCGAGCAGTTGGCGTTGCCGCAAAAGGCGCTGCCCACCGATGCATTCAAGGTCGAGCCGGAAAACGTCGTCGAGTAGGGCAAGGGCGAGCCTGCCGCAAAGCCGGGATCGGTATAGACACTGCTGCTCACGATCAGGTTGCCAGGCGTATAGACCTGCGCGGCAGCGCCGGTGCTGTAGACAGCAGCGAGGGCAGTCAAGGCAAACATGGATACCGATGATAACGACGGGCTCTTGCGATATGGCATTTAGAATTCCCCTGGCAATATAGGTTGCGAAGCCGATGTTGTTGGGCCCGCGAGCCAGGTCCTGCGCGCCGCTGTCACGCGTGTGTCAAACGCGATCAGCGTGCAGCGATTTCAGGCAGCGCGAAGCACGGCAGTACTTTCGCGTCCTGCAATGACGTGCGTGCACGCACGCGTTGCGAGACAGATCGTCCGAGTGGGCTACTCCGCACGAGTTTGCTGCGTCGCGGCAGATTCGCAGTTAAATGAGTCGTGCGACCTCGCTTAGCGCATTCAAGTCCTGCCAGACGCCGACATCAGTCGCTCGGGCACTCCACGAGCGTGGAATTTTCGTGCCGGATGCAAGTGCCAGGGGTGGCTCGGTTCACATCGGGGTGTGCCCGCGAATCAGCGAATCGGTCTTGTTCGCGGTCCCGACATGGGGACTCACCCCAATGTCTTGACCCTTCGGCTCACGGCTATGGGCTCGGCTTGACCTGAACCAGCCTTAGCTTCATGACCTGCCTTAACCATCGCGCGTGACGCTTGTCGCCTGGCACGACAATGCGAAGCGGCGCTTCATTTCCGGATAGCCCCTGGTGGTTTTTCTGGTTGCACAGAAAGACCTCTGCATTGCCGAAAGCAGGATCGAGTTCGGCCAGGGTGAACAGCACCTCGGCGCCATCGGTTGCCGATGCGATGACGCCATCGAGCATGTCCTTGCCCTTCAAATCCGGGCGTGACGTGGCCAGTGCGACGTCGAGCGCATCCGAAAGTTTGGCGCAGCCATAGGTCGCGGCCTCGCCTTTTTCGGAGGTGACAGAAATCTCGCGGGAGGGCAGCGCGGCAATCGCTGACAGGGTGAGCTCGGATGTTGTGCCATCGAGTCCCACGACTTGCAAGGCGCCCTCCTGTGCCAGCGCTGCGATGGGCGCAGCCAGAACAAGGGCCAAAAAGGAGGCGTTGCGAAGCGCGGTATTCATGCGAATCGGAGTGCGTGGGTCAAGCCTGTTGATCCGACATCGTCATTGAGCCATCCGTGATCATGCCATCAGGCGTTCGATGCTACCGCTGCGAAGCGCGCCGCCAGCGTCGCTTTCGTGACTAGTAATCGCGCCGCGGTGCGCCGTATTGCGTGCCCGGGAAAACGAACGGTGGCGTGCGCCCGACGAGCGTCTCGATCAGCATCAGTTCCTGGTCGGTGTGGTTGATGAAGGGCGCCGGGCGGATGTTCTTGCCCGGCGAGCCGTCTTTGACGATGTAAAGCGGGCGGTCGTGGTGCGTGGCCGTGACCGAGTCCTTGCTCTCCGAGTCGTTGTTGGCGGCGATGTCGGTGATGCCGTAACAGGTACAGAAATAGGTCTGGTCGGGATTGGCATCGATATAAAAGCCGGTGCCGCGAATGCCCACGGTTGCCGTTGGTGTGACGATCTGCATGCGCGAGTCGCGCGACACCGACAGCAAGGCGCCCTGTAGAACGCGCAGGCCGCCGACCAGAAACGACTTGACCTTGTCGTCGGGCGACTGGATTTCGAGGTGCGCATTGGCGCGCAGGATCATCGACTGCGTGCCAACGATAAAGATCGCTTCCGAGTTCGGGCCGGTCTCCACCCGATCGCCGGACTGTACGCGGGTTTGCAGCGTTGCCGGCTCGCCATTGACGCGCACGTCACCGGAGATTTTGTAGAACGACTGCGTGTCGGGCAACTTTTTCGGGGTGCTTCCAAAGATCTGCGCGCGCGCGGCTGCGGGCAATGCGAAAAGCCCCAGGGTTAGCGCCTGGATCAGCACGCGACGTCTGGGGTCGTCGCTCTCGCCGGATTTGTTCATTCCATTCTTTCTATTGGTAAGGGGCGCCGCTGAGCACCCAGTTAAGCACAATGTCGTAGTTCACCCGCGCCGGATCGCCAGGCGTCTTGGAATTGTCAAAACCGGATTGCAGGCCACCGAAATGGTGGTGGTTGGACGGCTTGCGCAGAATCGGGCTGGCAATCACGTCGGTCATGTTGACGCGGCTCATGACTTCGGCGTAAAGCCACTGCTCGTCGGTGCCGTTGATTTTGCCATCGCCATTGCGGTCGTAGTCGGCCCAGAACACGGGCGGGGTGGCGAGCGGGCCGCCGCCAGGCTTGTGGCATTCGACGCAGGTGCCCTGGATGATCGACTTGATGTCGGCAAAGCGGATCGCAGACGGCACCGGTGTCAGTGCCGAATTGACGACGATGGTGAGATCGGCAGGCGCACTCGTTAACGTGCCATTTTTTGCCACGAGCTCGATGACGTAGGTGCCATCGTTCACCGTGGTCAGGGTCGGTGTCTCGCTCGTTGAATCATTCAAAGTCGCACCGGGAGGTCCTGAGACGATGCTCCACGAATAGCTCGAGGCGTAGAGCGACAGGCGCGCAGACAGCGGGATCTGCCCGCCCGTCCAGGTGCGATCAGGGCCAGGATCGGCGATCGGCCGCCCCGGCATCAGCACCGCGCCGGTCTCGCTCTTGGTGGTGTAGCCCTGCGACTGCAGGTAGTTGGCAAGCGTCGCTGACGATGCGCCACCCCAGAAGTGGTCGTAGACCAGTTCGTCATCGGGCATGTTGCCGCGATCGATGGTGTGCGGCTTGACGCGATCGAGATACCCCGAGAATTTGCCGTAGTCGTTGAAATCCAGGTCGCTCTGGTTGTTGGTGCCGCGCAGGAGGTGGCAGGTGCGGCACGACGGCGCAACGCTGGTCTGATACAGCGTCGTGTAGCCGGCCGTGACCCAGCCGGAAGGAACATACGACAGGCTCGGTGCCGCCGTCGCGTTGGGCAGGCCATCGCCGCCGTATTCGAACTTGATGAGTTCAGCCGCGGTTCCCTGCCACTCGTCGTGATTGGCGGGACGGCGGCACTGATCCTCAGGCGCGCTCGAGGTCGTGCCATAGGGCAGGGGATAGCTGCACAGCACCATCTCGGCCATTAGCTTGAAGTTGGCTTCCTGATCGGCACGGGTATAGCCAGGCGTCGTCGAGAATTCGATCTGGTCAAGCGAGATCGACTGCAGGTGCGCCTGGACGTCGCCGCGCGCCTGCGAGGCGCTGTTTTGCACGAGATTAAACAGCGGCAGGCCGTCGCCTGCGGGCGGCGTCATGGCGTCGCCGCGGCCGCCGTGGCAGGTGATGCAAGGACCGGGCATGGCCTTGCCGCCGCGATCGTCGAGAATGGCAAAGGTGTTGCGATTGCCTTCGGGGTTGAAGTTGTAGAACTTGGCGAAGGGCACGCCGCCGTTGGGGCCCGGGCTGAATTCGATGGCGTTGATGCCTAAGAGCCAGCGCGTGTCATTGCTGATCGCAGCGTCAAGATTGGCTGGCGTGAAGCCATAGGCGAGTGCGGAGGTGACCTGGAAGTTGTAGACAAAAAACGCCATCGTGCCATCGGTATTTTTTCTGACCGTCATGCGCCGGCCGTAGCCCAGATCCTGGGTATCGCCAAAGATGATCATGAATTCGGTGCCGGTACCGCTGCCGAAGCCGTTGACGGCTTCGAACCCGGCAAGCGTCGTGCGCTGGTTATTGGGGTCGATGGCGCGGTAGTAGGCATCGGTGTAGTCCGCGGTATCGGTCTGGTAGCTGCCGTCGGATTGCACCTGCGGATTGGGGAACAGCAAAAACAGGTTGGGCTTGTCAAGCGCGGTCGCCACGAGTGCGGGCTGGGTGCTTGAGGTGACGGTGGTCGAGGTGCTGCCGCCACCGCCGCCGCCACCGCCGCAGCCGGCAAGGGTGAGAAGGGCGGCCATCGATGCCGCAGCCAGGAAGCGGTTAGACAGGTTCACGTGCATACCTCTAGAAGCGGACCAGATAGACAAGCGTCCACTGGTGATCAATGTAACGTATCGACGGCGCATCCAAGTAATCCGGCTGGTGATCGGGGCTCGAGACGACGATGCGCCAGGACAGATCAAGCGAGCTCGAGGGCGACAGGGCCGTGTTCACGCCGAGGTTGAAAAGCCCTGCGGTCGCGCGCACCCGGTAGGCGACGCGGCCCAGGCCCGGGTAGGCCGGATCGGCCACATACACCTGCGCCGTATCGAGGTTGGCAAGCGTGGCCAGGCCGGAAGACACGAGCTGCCCGGCGCGGTATTCGGCACCGGCGTACAGGCTCGAGCGCGGCGTTAGCGCATAGTCGATGCTGGCCCGGCCGTAGCCGACGGTGTCATCCCACACGGCGCTGCCGCCATGGCGCTGCTCGGCGCCGACTTCGCCAAAGACATTGATGCGATCGGTAAGCGGCACGAGCACCGAGCCGCCCGCGCTATAGCGCTCGCCGCTGCGATAAGCCGATTCGTATTCGCTGCCGGTGACGCGCGCAAAGAGCGAATAGGTGGGCGTGCCGAAGTCGCCTTCAGCGCGATACTGCAACTGCGCCTTGGCGCCCAGGTCGGCGTGGCTCAGGCCCACGTAGTTTTCGAATTTCTCGAAGCCGGCAGTGGGGTCGATCGTGACACGCACGTTGTCATTCAGGTTGCGAAAGAAGAAGCGCGAGAAGTTGAGCGACCACGACTGGTCGGCGAGGCGCTCGGTGGAGCGCGCCACATTGTCGTCATATACGTAGTCGAAGTCGGTCTGGATGTTGGCAAACGGATTGCTCGTGATCGAGGGCAATTCGAAGGCCTTGTCCAGATTCTGGCTGAGCTTGACGCGAATGATCTGGCTGGATTCTTCGCCTGGCGACTTCAGCACTTCGTAGTCCCAGCCGACCGTCAGGCCGTGGCGCAAGAGGAAGTCGGCGCCAAAGCCGATCATCACGGTATTGCGATCGAGCACGGTCGGCGTGATCGGGTAGGTCACCCCGCCTGCGAGCGATGCGTACTGAAGGCCGACCGACTGCGCGTTGGTGAAGTTGTGGTCGTATTCGAGCGACACGTGCGGCGTCGCCTGGCCATAGTCGAACGTCTGCGTCGTGTCCAGGCGCATGCCAACGGCCGCGCTCACGCTCGCCTGGTCTTGCGTGCCGTAGGTCAGATCGTAGTTGCCGGCACCGCTTTCGCTGGCGCTATTCAGCCGCGAGTCGGTGACATCCAGGCGCAGGTAGGGCGAGACATGGCGCCCGTCGTCGCGCCAGTCGTACCCCGCCGCCACCGAGCCAAAAATCTGGTCGCCCGAGCGGTGCGAATTGGCCTGCTCGCCCATCTGGGTCACAGGCCGGGTCGAATCGAAGCTCAGCGATCCTGCACCCAGCACCGCATCGACGTAGGTGCTCTTGGTTGGCGCATAGCTCGCATAAAGCGCGATGTCGGTGCCGTTGGCGTGGGTGTTCGTGCCATCGGTGCCAATCAAGGTCTTGTCCTGGGCATAGCCGGCACCGATGCCCACCACCAGCTGGTTGCTCAGGCGATCGTCAATGCCAAACGAGATGCCATCGGTATCGAAGCCCTGGCTTGGCCCGCCTGGCGTGCGCGTACCGAAGTAGACGCTGCCTAACACCCAGGCACTGGAGAGCCCGAGGTGATCGACGCTTTCGCTCACCTGCGCCGCCATCATGCTGCCGGCAAGCGATGCAAGATCAAGACTCGTCAGATCGGTGCCAAGCGGCGCTTGCAGCGGACCCGAGGTCGGCATGCCCGGAAGGTATGCCGTGCGCTGCAGCTGCGCCCCACTCAGACCCATCGGTGCTCCCGCTGCGCCTGTCGCGCCCGGGCCTGCTGTCGCGCCTGACGCTGCCGATAGGATCGCGCCCGCGCTGAGCCCGGCTGAACCGGTGCCGGCAAGCGCTGCGCCACCGGTCACACCACCGCTGACCGGGCCCGGGATCATCGCGCCGCCTTGGGCCAGCGCCTGGGCATTTGCCACGGCCTGCCCGCTTTGCACTGCAGAAACGCCAGCAGCCGCAGGTGAGTTCTGGGAAAGAAGTGACCCAGGGCCCGGCCGCGCGCCAAAGGCCGGGGCGCTGGCATTGCTGCTCGCCTGCGACAGGCTGCTGACAAAAGGCGTACTCGGTGCGTCAATGGCGACGTCTGCCGGGCCCGCGCCGACACCGGCACGAATCGCCGCCTGCGCGGCTTTTTCCCGTGCCTCGGGGCTGACGTTAAACGCCGCATCGGGATTGCCGGCGTTGACGTCCTGCTCATCGGGCGAAGCGGCATGCAGTACCTGCATGTGCGTCTGGAAGTTGCTGATCTGGGTTTCGACAAAGCGTTGCGCCGTGGCGCCTTCGCTTGAGACGACCCCCATGACGTCGCTATTTTGGCGTGGATCGGGCCGGCCGGTGACGTTGATCGTGATCCGGGCCGGGGGCGACTGGCCGGTGGCACCGTAGGCCACGTAGGTGAGCGTATCGCTACCGAAGAAGTTGGCCGCAGGCGTATAGACCAGGATCAGGCCGGCAACAGTTGCGCTGCCGTGCGTCGGGGCGGTGGCCACCGACACCCCCGTGACGCCCGAGCCCGAGGTGTAGTTGGCCAGGTTGACGCTACCCGAGCTGTTCACCGTCACCGTGATCGTCGTGGGCCAGGCCTTGACTGCCTGCTCGGTGACGAGAATCGCGATCTGCGCGGGCGAAGACACGCCGCCCGGTCCGGTCACCGTGTAGGCGAAACTGTCGCTGCCATAAAAGCCCGGATTGGGCGTGTAGACCAGCGACAGCCCCGAGACGCTGACCGTGCCATTCAGCGCCCCGGTGCTGACCTGCGCCGAGGTGATGATGCCGTTGACATAGGCCGAGAGGTTGATCGTCAAGGCCTTCTGATACGCGGTCGTGAAATTCGCCCCGGTCGCAGTCGGCGCCGCCGGCCGGATGACGTTTAGCGTCACGGTGGCGGGCGTTGACGTGCCGCCAGGGCCGGTTGCCGTCACCGACAGGGTATCGGTACCGTAGAAGGTTGACACCGGCGTATAGGTCAGGCTCGTGCCCGAAATCGTGGCGCTGCCGTGCGTGGGCTGCGTCGCAATCGCAATCGTCGAGTAAACCCCCGTGACGGTGCCGGCCAGATTGGTCGTCATCGGCGTGTTAAACGTCACGTTGAAGTTGCTGTTGGCGACCGTTGGCTTGGGCGGCAGCCCGACCGTGACCGTAATCGTCGAGGCCGGCGTCGAGGTGCCGCCAGGGCCGGTTGCCGTGTAGGTAAAGCTGTCGGCGCCGAAGTAGCCCGAATTCGGCGTGTACGTGAACACCGTGCCCGCCAGGGTGACGCTGCCATGCGCGGGCTGGCTTGCAGCCGTCACCGACGTGTAGACGCCGGTCACCAGTCCATTTTGTGAGACGTCGATGGTGCCCGTGCCGCCATAGGCGAGCGAGAGCGTCCCGGCATGAGTCACGGGCGCGGGCGGCACGGCCACCGTCACTGTCACAGTGCCTGGCGTTGAGTTAAAGGCCGGACCGATGGCGTAATAGCTGAACGTGTCCGTGCCGAAATAACCCGATGTCGGCGTATAGGTGACGGTGCTGCCCGATAGCGTCACCGTGCCGTGGGTCGGCGCGACGCTGCCCAGTGCTACGCCGGTGTAGACACCTTGCGGGCCTGTGGCAGGCGGTGGCGGCGAGGCTAAATTGAGATTGGTCGCGACGTTATAGGGCACGGCGAGCGTCAGGTTCGATACCGTCGGTGCGGCCGGTGGCGAGATCGTCAGTGAGACGGTGGAGGCGTTCGATGTGCCACCGCCGTTGTGCGCGGTGTAGGAAAAGCTGTCGCTGCCGAAGTAGCCGGTGGCCGGCTGATACGAGACGGTGGTGCCCGAGAGCGTTGCCAGACCGTGACTGGGCAGGGTCGCGAGGGCCACGGTATACGCCGTCGCACTGGTCACGCCTGGGGCCAGCGGGATCATCACGGCGGCGGAGTTGTAGGCGATCGCAGAGGGCGTGATTGGGATGGTCACGGGCGCGCCAGGCGGTGCCACCGTCATGGAGACCAGCGCCGGCGCTGCGTTGTTGCCGCTGCCGTAGCCAACAGCGATATAGCTGAAGTTGTCAGGGCCGCCCTGGAACGACGCGCTCGGCGTATAGGTGATCTTGAGCGCGTTGGCGCCCGTGCCGACCACCGCCGTGCCGTTGACAGGCGCAGTCGAGATGGTCAGACCCGAGGCCAGGCCGCCAAAGGAGCTGGTCAGATCGATCACGACCGGCGTGTTGTAGGTGGTGGACGACGTCACCGGCACCGAAGGCGGTGGCCCGGGCTGGGGCACGGTAATCGAAATCGTGGCGGCGCTCGACGTGCCGCCGGCGTTGGTTGCGGTGTATTTGACCGTATCGCTGCCGAAAAAGCCTGAGGTCGGCACGTAGGTGATGATCTGGCTGCCGGTGGGCCCCGAGACGGTCGCAACGCCATTGCTTGCCTGTGTCGTGATCGCAAGCGTACTGACCGGGTCGCCCGCAGGCGTGACGGTGCCAAGCGTCAAGACCGTGCCGGTCGACTTGAAGGGCACGCTGGTCGACGAGTTGGCCACCGTCGGAATCGGTGGGGCGGCGACGGTAACGGTGACCGTGGCGGGTGAAGAGAGCAGACCCGCGGGCCCGACCGCCTTGTACTGGAAGGTGTCGGTGCCCCCTGCAAAATTGGCATTGGCCGCGTAGTTGAACGTCTCGCCACTGGCGGTGACCGTGCCCCCCGCGGGCTGGCTGCCGTACAGTTCGACGCTGCTCGTGGTCAGCGTGCTGACCGATCCGGCGAGATTGATGGTGTTGGTCGGACTGTCCCAGGCGATGGTTGTCGGATAGGTGTAGTTGTTTGCCGTTGGCGCCGGCGGATTGCCGACCGTAAGGGAGATCGTGCCCGTGCCCGAGACGTTGCTCGACGGTGTGCCGACCACGTAAAAATTGATCGAATCGCTGCCGTAATAGCCGGTCGTGGGCGTATAGGTGATGGTTGAGCCGGCGACATACGGACTGGTGCCGCTCAAGACGCCATGCGAGGGGCCGGATGTGATCACGAACTGGGTGTTGTAGCTGCCGCTCGCAAAGTTGGCGAGGTTGATGTTAAGCGGCGTATCGAAGGTCACCGCAAGCGCGGATGCGGGGGTGTTGGAGATCTCGCCCACCGGTGGCTCGGCGATCGTCACGCTCACGGTTGCCGGGGTACTCACATACGGGCCATAGTTGGGGCTGGCTGCTGTATTGGTCGCGGTGTAGGTGAACGAGTCGGTGCCGAAATAGCCCCCCGCCGTATTCGAGTGATAGGTCATGGTGAAGCCCGATACCGTCACCGTGCCGTGAGCAGGATTGGTTTTGACCTGGACTGAATTGGCCGTGCCCGAATAGGGTGGCCCGGCATCGGCGGTGGTGACGTCGGCCGTGACGATGTTG
>CAJCIC010000010.1 GCA_903970185.1 Gammaproteobacteria bacterium | reverse complement strand
GGGCCGAGCCTGAGCCCTTGCCCCTCGTTCGACTCGTCGGAGAATCTAGCCGCACTCGCCAATGTGGCCACAGTTAAGGCACTTCTGGCAGCCGTCGACCTTGTGCAGCTCGTGCGCCCCGCAGTCGGGGCATTTCTTGCCCGAGCCCATGCCGCGTGACTGCTCAATGATCACCTCTGGCTCTGGTGCCGCCTCGATTGCCGTGAACGACATACCCGTGCTGCGCGCGGCAAACTGGCGCGCCAGCACGGAAGCGGGAACCTGCCGAAAATCGGCGTCGAGAAAACCGCGCCGCTGCAAGATGGTCTGCAACACGAAGGCGACCGCGGCAGCCTCCGAATCGTGATGCATCGGCACTCGGGTACCATCGTCACGGGTCAGGTAGCCGCAGCGCACCGGGCCTTTGTCCCAAACCACTTCGCGCATATCCGCGAGCGCCTGGGCCACCGAGCCGCCAGAGCGCGCCACGCGCGACAAGAGGCGCATCGTCGACGTGATCCATTGCTGACCCTCCGTGCGCTGACCGGCCGGCATGAAGAACTCGAGCGGACGCTCGATCGTGACTGATTTTCCGTCAATGACGCCAGCGACGTGCGTAAAGTTGGTGGTCAGGTAGACCGATCGCTTGCCTTCGTGGGTGAAATACTCGGCCTTGGTCGTGACCCCCTCAAGATCACCCTGCGGGCGGTTGTCGAATTGCACCCGCAACGGATCAACATCGCCCGCGACTGCCCTCGCAGGCGCGACGGGTGCGGCGGAGGCCAGCGACAGGACCTGACCGAGGATGGCGTTGGGCCGGTAGGTGGTGATGCCCTTGAGCCCGGCTTCCCAGGCCTCGAAGTAGAGGCCCTTGAAGTCATCATAGGGATAGTCCTCGGGCACGTTGACCGTCTTGGAAATCGCGGCATCGACATACGGCTGCACGACTTCAAGCATCCTCATGTGATCGATCGCCGCCATGTCAAGCGCCGTGACGAAGGCATGCGGCAGCTTGCTGACGTCTGAAACGTCACCGCCAAGCGAGCGGTACAGACGAAACGCGTGGTCCGCAACCTCATACATGCGATGGCCACCTTCGGCAACGCGCTTCTTGCGGTTGTAGACCCACGAAAATGCCGGCTCGATGCCATTGGAGGCATTGTCAGCAAAGGCAAGCGTGATGGTCCCCGTCGGTGCAATCGAGAGCAGGTGCGAATTGCGAATGCCGCTTTTGCGGATCTCGGCGCGGATATCCGCGGGCAGACGCATGGCAAAGCCGCTGCTCAGGTATTTGTCTGCCTCAAAGAGAGGAAAGGCGCCGCGCTCCTTGCCAAGCGCGATCGAGGCCCGGTAGGCCTCATCACGGATCTCGCGCGCAACACGCTCGGCGAGCAGACGTCCTTCAGCCGAATCGTAGCGCAGCCCGAGCATGACCAAAGCGCTACCGAGCCCCAGAAAACCCAGGCCAATGCGGCGCTTGGCCATGGCTTCCTCGCGTTGCTCGGCAAGCGGCCAGAAAGTTGCCTGCAGGACGTTATCGAGCATGCGCACGCCAAGCCGCACCAGAGCTCGCAACGCCTGCCAATCGATGCTCGCATCCTTTAGGAAGGAATGGCTGACCACACGCGTGAGGTTGATCGATCCCAGGCAGCAGCAGCCGTAGTCCGGCAAGGGCTGCTCGCCGCAAGGATTGGTGGCCTCGAGCCGCTCGCAGTACCAGAGATTGTTCTCGGCGTTGACGCGGTCGATGAAGATCACGCCCGGCTCTGCAGCGCGGTAGGTGGCCTGCATGACCTGGTCCCAAAGACCGGCTGCAGCCACCTTGCGATAGACCCAAAGGCCATCCTCGCGCTGGAATGCGCCGGCTGCAATCTGGTCATCTGCCGGCTGGGCGCGATGGACCAGTTCAAAATCCGCGCCCTCCTTTACGGCTTGCATCAGGGCGTCCGTCACCGCGAGCGAAATGTTGAAGTTGGTCAACTCGCCGTTGTGCTTGGCGTGGATGAATGCCTCGATATCCGGATGATCGCAGCGCAGAACGCCCATCTGGGCGCCGCGGCGCGCGCCCGCCGACTCCACCGTCTGGCAAGAGGCATCGAAAACCTTCATGAACGAGACCGGGCCTGATGCGCGTGAATGGGTGCCCCTGACGAGCGCGCCCGAGGGCCGGATCTCGGAGAAGTCATAACCCACGCCGCCGCCCCGACGCATCGTCTCGGCCGCTTGCGCCACGGCCTTGTAGATGGAAGGCTTTGCCATCGCGGGCTCGTCTAGCGCCGGCTCGGAAACGGCGTCGCCCACGGGTTGCACGAAACAGTTGATCAGCGTGGCGTTGATGCCGGAGCCAGCCGCCGATGAAATGCGCCCCGCCGGAATGAATCCCTCCTCCATCGCCTTGAGAAACTCGAGCTCGTAGTGCCCACGCTGATCTGGCGCTTCCACAGCGGCCAGGGCCTTGGCCACCCGGGCGCGCACCTCGTGCACGTTGGTCTCCTCGCCCTTGGCGTATTTCTCGATCAAGACATCGATGGAGACTTCCTGGGGATCCATTAAAGCCAGGTGGGTTTGATCTGCAACGTTCAATTTGGGACCTCTTGGTGTCAGCGGGTGCGACGCTCGTCGGGTCGGGGCACCGGCTTCGAAAGTATATGGGTCTTGGCCTTTTGCCGCCTCCTCAGGTAATCTGCCGAAAAAATCGCCCCAAGGGGGGTCACACTGCGCAATTGGGTGCGCCAAGCGACGTGAAGTGGGGTCGGTTCTCGACCCCGC
>CAJCIC010000009.1 GCA_903970185.1 Gammaproteobacteria bacterium | reverse complement strand
CGCCGCGCGAGACCGAATCCGCCCTGCTCAGCCCGGTGTGAAAGGCGAAGACCCGCACGGGAACTAGTTGCCCCTGCCCCCCTCCAAGCTCTACAAGAAAAAAGGAAAAGACCATGAAACATCCCGGCCCAAGCGTCGCGGTGCTTGCAGCAACTTTGATGCTCGCCGCCTGCGACAAACCCATGCCCACGGTTGGCGCGTCCAAGTCACAAGCCGATAGCGCCGCATCGTCTGCCATGAATGCCGCCCGCGCGGCCGCAATCGACACGGGCGAGGCGCTCAAGGATACGGCGGTCGCCGCCCAGCACGAAGCCGAGGCTGCGGTAGAGAAAACCCGCGAATCGGCCTCAAGCGGCGATCTTCAGGCTTCGATGCAAAGGGCCGGCAGCGACGCCAAGAACGCGGTCAACGTGGCCATCGACAAGACCAAGACCCTGGCCAACGACGCCAAGGACAAGACAGCCGATCAAGGCAGCGCCAAACCTTAAGCGGCCGTGCGGATGCCGCGGCACGCCGGCGCGCGCGTGCAGACCCAGAACTGCTGGCCCAACGCGTTGCCGCTGCCTGCGGTGTGATGGGTCATGGACGCGCCGCAGCGCGGGCACGGGGGCGATGATGCGAGCGATGGTTCGGACGCTGTCGGCTGGTCACTGTCCGCGCCTCTAGCGTTGCCGTGCGCGGGGGGCGCTGGAACAAATGCGCTATCGAAACCTGCAGCAGGCCTGCCTGCGTCGTCGCTGTCGATCAGCTGCGCGATCTCACTTGCGCCGATCACCGCGATGGCATGGCGGGAAAGGAGCGCTCGCATGCGCGCAGATGGCGCAAACGCGCTTAGCACCTGGCATCCGGCTGCCCCGTGCTCGACCAACAGCGCGCGCATGCGCTTTACCGCAGCGGCGCTGATCGGCACTTCGCGCCAGCGGGCAAAGCACACCAGCGTGATTTCGCCGCTGCGCCTAAGCGTCATGGTCTTGCCATCGCAGCCGACGATGCTGTAGCCCTCGCGCTGCATTGCGCGCGCAAGCTTCTGCTCGAACTCTTCAAGGGAAAGGGTCCTGAGCGCAAGCGGCAGTCGCGCCACCGCCTTGTTGCGCTGGCTCTGCAGCGCGACGAGGGCGAAAATCAGGAGGACAACAGCTGTAACGACGACGGCCAGAAGCGACGGGGCGACGTCGACATTATTCACGGCGTCTGCAGCGCCTCGTTCGGTGGCGTCTCATGGGGTGGCACGACGTCATGTCTTGCGTTGCGCGCCTTGAACCAGTGCGACAGGCGATCCAGATAGATATAGATCACGGGCGTCGTAAATAGCGTCAGGGCCTGCGACACAATCAAGCCCCCCACCATGGCAAACCCGAGCGGTCGGCGCAGTTCCGATCCGGTCCCTGTGCCAAGCATCAGCGGCAGTCCGGCAAGCAGTGCGGCCATGGTCGTCATCGTGATCGGCCTGAAGCGCAAGAGACAGGCCTGATAGATCGATTCCTCGGACGATAGGTTCTGCTCGCGCTCGGCGGTGAGCGCGAAATCGATCATCATGATGCCGTTTTTCTTGACGATACCGATGAGCAGGATGATGCCGATCAGGGCGATGACGGAAAGATCGAAGCCGCCAGCCATCAGGATCGCCAGCGCGCCAACACCGGCAGAGGGTAGCGTCGAGAGAATCGTCAGGGGATGGATGAAGCTTTCGTAGAGCAGGCCCAGCACGATATACACGGCCACGAGCGCGGCCGCGATCAGGTAAGGCTGGGACGCAAGCGAACTCTGAAATGCCTGGGCATTGCCCTGGAAGGTGCCCTGCAGGCCGCCTGGGGCGTGCATCTCGATCATCGCTGTCTTGATGGTATCGACGGCCTGGCCGAGGGCAACCCCGGGGGCAAGATTAAACGAGATGGTGATCGCCGGGAACTGGCCCTGGTGACTGATCGAGAGGAAGCTGGTGCGCGTGTTGTCGATGTGCACGAAGGCCGACAGCGGCACCATTTTGCCGGTGGTTGGCGAGGTGATGTAGATGCGTTCGAACAGGCTCGGATCGGCCTGCAGCGCCGGGGTCACCTCCATGACCACGTGGTAGGCATTTAACTGCGTGAAATACTGCGCGATCTGGCGCTGGCCGATGGCGTCGTAGATCGTGCTGTCAATGAGCGCAGGGGAAATGCCAAACGAGCTGGCCCGATCACGATCGATCGTGAGGTTGACTGCCGGCGCATTGGTTTGCTGGTCGGTGGCGACATCGGCAAGTCCTGGCGCCGCCTTGAGCTTGTCGAGCACCTTGGGTGCCCACTCGGACAATTCCGAGATATCGGCATCGGTTAGCGTGTACTGGTATTGCGTGCGCGACAGGCGGCCACCGACGTTGATGTCCTGGCCGGCCTGCAGGAACACCTGCGCACCCTTGACGGCGGCGAGCTTCTTGCGCAGGCGCAAGATCACGGCGTCGGCGTCGTCGACACGTTCGTCGCGGGGCTTGAGCGTAATGAAAAAGTTGGTGTAGTTAAACGTCGAGCCGCCAAGCGCAAAGCCGAATTCATCGATTGCAGGATCCTGTTTGACGATGTCAGCGATCTGCAAATCCTTTTGCGACATGTCGTTAAACGACACGTCCTGGCTGCTCTCGGCGACGCCAAAGATGAAGCCGGTGTCTTGCTGCGGGAAAAAGCCTTTGGGAATGATCGCGAACAGGACCCCGGTCAAGGCCAGCGTCGCGAAGAACACCATGAGCGTTGCGAACTGGTGACGCAGCACGACCTTCAGGCCGCGGTCGTAGTGATGCTGCATCCAGTCAAACATCGACTCGAAGGCGAGAAACATGCGGCCATGCCTGACTGCGCCCGACTGGTGCTTGAGAAAGCGCGAACAAAGCATTGGCGTTAGCGTTAGCGAGACCGCAACCGAGACCACGATGGTGATGGTCACGGTGATGGCGAACTCGCGAAACAGGCGCCCGATGATGCCGCCCATGAGCAAAAGCGGGATGAATACCGCCACCAGCGATATCGAGATCGAGATGATCGTGAAGCCGATTTCGGAGGCGCCGCGCACGGCCGCCTGATAAGGCGGCAGTCCATCCTCGACGTGCCGGTAAATGTTCTCGAGCATGACGATCGCGTCGTCGACGACAAAACCCACGGCAATGGTGAGCGCCATCAGCGACAGGTTGTCAAGGCTGTAGCCGACCACGTACATCACCGCCAGCGTGCCCATCAATGCCAGCGGCACGGTGACGCTTGGGATCAGCGTCGCCGCGACATTGCGCAAGAACATGAAGATCACGGCGACGACCAGGAACACGGTCAGGATCAGGGTGAATTCGACGTCCTTGACCGAAGCGCGAATGGTCTGGGTTCGATCGGAGAGCACCGTGATGCGCACCGCAGGCGGAATCGCCGCACGCAGGCGCGGCATGGCCTTGTTGATGGCGTCAACGGTATCGATGACGTTGGCGCCAGGCTGCTTGTTGACGGCAAGCAGGATCGTCTCGCCCTCGCCCAGTTCCGGCAGCGAGCTCGTCGTGCTGGCATAGGCCCACGCCGCGAGCTTGGCATTTTCCGATCCGGCCACAGCCACACCCAGATCGCGCACGCGCACCGGCGCGCCCGCGCGGTAGGCGACAATCACGTTGTTCCAGTCTTCCGTGCTGAAGATCTGGTCATTGTCATAGACGGTGACACTGCGCGAGACGCCGTCGAAGGTGCCCTTGGGCGCATTGACGGTGTAGTTCTGCAACTGGCTGCGCACATCGTCAAGGCCAAGGCCGAGATTGGCGACCTTGCCCGGATCAAGCTGGATGCGAATCGCGGGTTTGCGCTGCCCAAAGATGGTGACCTGGCCCACGCCCGTGATCTGCGAGATCTGCTGGGCGAGAATGTTGTCGGAATAATCCGAGACCATGGTCAAGGGCAGGCTGTCGGACTTGACCGAGAGAATCAGGATCGGCCGGTCGGCCGGATTGACCTTGCGATAGGTCGGCGGGCTTGGCAGGTTGCTCGGCAGCTGGCCGCCGGCGGCGTTGATCGCCGTCTGGACATCGAGCGCCGCGCCGTCGATGTTGCGTGCGAGATCGAACTGCAGCGTGATCTGGCTGTTGCCAAGAAAACTCTGCGAGGTCATCTGCGTCAGACCCGCGATCAGCGAGAACTGGCGCTCAAGCGGCGTTGCCACCGAGGACGCCATGATTTCCGCGCTCGCGCCTGGCAGCTGCGCGCTGACCTGGATGGTCGGGAAATCCACCTGCGGCAGCGGCGCGACCGGCAACAGCGGGAATGCCGCAACGCCCACCAGAAGCAGCGCAATGGCAAGCAGGGTCGTGCCGATCGGCCGGTTAATGAAGGCGGCCGAAATATCCATGAACTAGCCCGCCGATACCGGTTTGGGCGGCGCGGCCTGCGTTGCGATCACCTTGGCGCCGGGCCTGAGCCGGTATTGGCCGTCGACGACAACGCGCGTGCCTGCTGCAACGCCCGCAACCACCGTCTTGCCGTCCTGGTTGATCTCGACCGTGACCGGCTGCATCTGCGCGGTATCGCTGGCATCGACAGTCCAGATGTACAAGCCGTTCTGGCCGCGCTGGATCGCAGCCGAATCGACCACCACGACCTTCCTTACGGACGTGATGATGTGGGCATTGACGTATTCCCCGGGCCAAAGCTTGTGCTGCGGATTTGCAAACGTCGCCTTGAGCTGGACCGTGCCTGTTGACGTGTCGATCTGGTTATTCATGAGCAGCAGCTGGCCGCTGCCAAGCAGGCTGTTGTCGGTGCGGGCGTGGGCCTCGACCGTGAGGGGCTTTGGCTGCGCCTCGCGGATCGCACGGTTGACCATCTCGAAAGTCTCTTCCGGAAGCGTGAAGACCACCGATATCGGATCGATCTGGTTGATGACGACAAGCCCGGTGGCGTCGGTGGTCTGCACGATGTTGCCCGGATCGACAAGACGCAAGCCGGTGCGCCCGGAAATCGGCGAGCGGATCGTCGTGTAATCCAGATTGACCTTGGCGGCATCGGCCTGGGCGCGATCGAGATCGACCGTGGCCTTGAGCTGGGCGACGGTCGCCTTTTGCGTATCCAGTGTCTGCTGCGCGATCGAGTCGGTTTCAGAGAGCGTCGTATAGCGCTTCAGATCAACCAGCGCATTCTCGTAGGTGGCCTGATCGCGCGCGGTCTGCGCGACTGCAGCCTGATAGGCAGCGCGATACGGCAGCGGGTCAATCTGGGCGAGCACATCGCCCTGACGCACGTCCTGGCCTTCGCGATAGGCCACGGTCTCGAGCTGGCCGTTGACCCTGACGTGCACGGTCACCGAGTAATTGGCCTCGACGTTGCCAATGCCAAGCGCATAGATCGGCAGCATGACCTCGGCGGCGGTGCCAAGCGTGGCAGCAATCGGCGCGGCCGCAACCTTGGGGGCAACCGCATGGGCGCGGTTCCAGACGCCTCGGCCAAGGACCGCGGCGAGAATGAGCACGCTCGCCGTGAGAAAAATCAACAGCCGGCGATGATTTGCGCTTCCTGCAGCTTGCAAGACCCCACTCCCTGAAATCCAGCCGAACAGCACGCCTTGCAGATTTCAAGCGCGTTGATCAGCCTCTTTGGCCACCCTCTTTGGCGACGCCAAGCATTGTGAAGAATCTTTGCACCGCCAAGACATCCTGATACACCCTGTGACGAATACCGCAGGCCACGGGCCATTATTTCACGCATAGGGCGAGGATTCAGGCGGTGCTGAGCTCGGCTTCGGTCGCAGCGCCACGCGTTCTGCGCAGCATGAAGACGGCAAACAGTCCGCACAGGGCGGCGAAACTGAGCCAGATCGCAGGCGCCGCCTTGTTGCCGGAATATTCGATGAGCGATTGCGCAATCGCCGGCGTCATGCCGCCAAAGAGCGCCGTGGCAAGGCTATAGGCCAGGGAAAAGCCCGCGGTACGCACGGCAGGCGGCATGACTTCGGTCAGAAACACCACCATCGCACCGTTATAGCTGCCGTAGAGGAACGACAGCCAGAGCTCGACCATGAGCAGATTGCCAAACGATGGATTGCCCACCAGCCACGACATCGCCGGATAGGCGGTGAGGATGGTGAGGACGGTGAAGGTCATCATCACCGGCGCCCGGCCGACGCGGTCAGACACCGCCCCCATCACCGGTAGCCAGAAGAAATTCGATACGCCAACGCAGACCGTGACGATCAGCGCATCGGTGTCGGCCAGATGCAAAACGGTCTTGCCAAACGTCGGCGTGTACGCAGTGATCATGTAAAACGACACGGTCGTCATCACCACCATCAATGCACCAAGGACAACCACTTCCCAGTTGGCGACCATCGAGCGCAGGATCTCGTGAATGTCGGGATGATGCTTGCGCGCAAGGAACGCCTCGGTTTCAGCCAGGGAGCTCCTGATGACAAAGATGAAGGGAACGATCAGGCAGCCGATCACGAACGGCACGCGCCAGCCCCAAGACGACATGTCTTCCCGCGTTAGCGAGTACGCGAGGATCGCGCCAAGCAAGGCGGCAAAGACCACAGCCACCTGCTGGCTCGCAGACTGGAAGCTGACGTAGAAGCCCTTCTTCCCGGGCGGCGCGATCTCGGAGAGGTACACCGACACGCCGCCAAGCTCGACCCCCGCGGAGAACCCCTGCAGGAGTCGGCCCATGACCACCAGGATCGGCGCCAGAAGGCCGATCGCAGCGTAGGACGGGACAAAGGCGATCAGCAGTGTGCCGCAGGCCATAAGGCCGAGCGTGAGCATCAGCCCGCGGCGGCGTCCGTGTTTGTCGATATAGGCGCCAAGCACGATGGCGCCAAGCGGGCGCATGAGAAAACCGGCGCCAAACGCCAGAAGCGAGAGCAACACCGAGGTGAAGGGATTGGAATTGGGAAAGAACGTCTTGGCAATGAACGTTGCGTAAAAGCCGTAGACGATGAAGTCGTACATCTCGAGGAAATTGCCGCTCGTGACGCGTAACACGGACTTCCACAGGGGCGAGGCGGGCTGCGGGGAATGCATGCGGTCTCCTTAGACGCCCGGTCGCTGCTGGCTCGGAAGTGCGCCGGATCTTTCACCGATTCTAATCCAGCTCGGGCGATGGCATGGGCCTTGCGGACCGAATTGAGGACCCAAACTGTTCACCAAGGAGTTTTTATGACCACCACAACCGGAAACGAATTCCAGCCCACGCCACTGACCGACAGCGCGAAGACCTCGGTCAAGGATGCTGCCGAGAAGGCTCACCGCACGGTCGATCGCGCAGCTGCTGCCGCGCCCCAGGCCATCGAGCGCGCTGCCCAGACGGCCCATGGCGCCATTGACCAGGCCGCAGGCGCTGCCGAGCGCACCGCGACGACGGTTGGCACCACCGCCGACCGCCTGCGCCAGATCCCGGCCGAATACGCCGATACGTTTGTAGAAAGCGTGCGCCAGAACCCGTGGGCTGCCATCGGCATTGCGGTTCTTGTCGGCTTCGTTTTGGGGCGCGCAACCGACTAGGCGCGCCACTCCCTCCTGTCGATTTTTTCGGCATCTCGCAGCGGTCTTTCGACCGCTGTTTTTTTGCCCTCTTGCGCCCTCCTTGCCACCGGCACGCTAGGTACACTCTTTGCGCAAGATGGCGTGCGAATCGACAGGATTCGGTGTCTTGAGGAGCAAAAAATGGATCAGGAACGCGACCCAGTCGAACAACCATTCGATTTCCACGTCGATCTGTCCAACGCGTGGGAGCGGCAATATCTGGCACGGCGCCTTGGCGTCTCCGAAGAAGCGCTTCTGGCTTCGTCGCGATCGTCAGAACCCACCATCGAAGAGCTTTTCGATAGCTATTGCCCGATGCCAGGTGGAGCGCGCAGCCACGCCCAGCTGCACCTGGACAGCTTCGCCTGAGCCGGCTGCTTCGCAGCGTGACGCCTTGGCGCGGCGGGTTTTGACCCCGCGGTATAGACTTGATAGCTGCGGCGTGCTGCTTTTGACAGGGCACTTGCAAATTGGCCAGGCGCCGCAAACTGCAGTCACACTTTCTTTTGGAGATGACGATGTCACTCAGGCAACTATCCGGCGGGTTCGTCCTTGCTGCGGCATTTTTTGTCTCGGGCGGCGCGTTGGCCCAGGACGCCACCATCGACCAGGTCTACCAGGCCACCGCTGCGGGCCACTACGCCGAAGCACAGGCGATGATGGACAAGGTCCTGCGCGACCATCCCAACAGTGCCAAGGCGCATTATGTCGAGGCCGAATTGCTCGCAAGGCAGGGAAAAATGCCCGCGGCAGACAGCGAGCTCGCCAACGCCATGCGCATCGATCCGAGCGGCAACTTTGCCAAGCCCGGTGCGCTCCAGGAACTGCGCAACCAGCTTGCAGCCAGCCACAACGTGCAGCAGCGGCCCGTGGCGCCCGCCCCGCCCGTGATCTATAACCAGCCGGCCCCCCTTTACAACACGCCCGTGCAGCATTCAGGCGGCGGCTCGGGACTGATGATGATCATTGTGCTTATCGCCGTGATCGCTTTCATCATCATCGTCGCGCGGGCCATTTTCAGGCGCGCCGGCGGCGCCGTGATGGCACCGGGATATAACGCCGGATACGGAGCGGGGGGATATCCTGGGGGTTACGGCGGCGGCGGCATGCCCATGGGCATGGGCATGGGCGGCGGCGGCATCGGGTCTGGCATCGTCGGTGGTCTTGCAACGGGCGCCGCCATGGGTGCAGGGCTTGTTGCCGGCGAGGAACTGATGCATCACTTCACGGACGGCGATCGCGGCGGCAGCATGATCCCGCCTGCAGGCGGTGGCTGGGACAATTCGCCGCCTGCGCAAAACACCGACATGGGCGGCAACGACTTTGGCACGACCGATTCCGGCTCCTGGGATAGCGGCGGGGGCGATTCCGGCGGCGGCGGCGGAGACTGGTAGACCGCGCGCGCCCGCAGGCCACGAAGACCCCGACCACGCGCAGGCTTGTTCGGGGTTTTTTCTTTTGCGCAGGTGTTTCTGCGCCAGTGGCCGCGAGGTGGACGCACACATCGGCGGGGCAAAAGTTTGCGCAATGAGCGATGGCACCCGAGCTCATCTTCGCTGATGGCATAAGGCGCTACACAGGCGTTACGCGCAAGTCCCCTCCACACCAGGCCGCCTGGGCGACCCAAGAACACCAAGCCCAACCAGGCGATGCGAGCGCAAGCAGCGCCGCTCACGCATGCGATGTCGTTTTTGCGCAAGGCGTTACAAAGGAGATGCTGGCTTATCGCGGAAAAAGCATTCCGGGAGAATGGCCCCGGAAATGTTCTTACGCCCGAGATAGCGCCTGCCATAGGTGAACGTGCCGAGGAACGCGCCCGAGTCCACCTCCTTGACCTGCAAGGAAGCGCAAGGCACCCACTCAAACGTTGCGGGCAATTGGATGTAGACGTAGCAGCGTTGTTCTTTCTCGGACATGGTTTGCATTAGAAATCGTTGTCTGGGGCTGGCGTGCGTACGCGCCGTGGCCGGGACGCTGCTTCAAGAATTTTTCCGTGGTCGTCGGTATCCGGGTCGGCGACACCGCGAAGGCTCTCCAGCAGCCCGAGCTTCCAGAGCACGCTCAAGAACGTACCCATCGCTATGCCGGGATCTCCGGTTTCAACGCGATACAGGGTGCGCCGGCTGATGCCGCAGGCCTGCGCCAGATGCTCGGTACTCAGGCGGCGGCGAACGCGCGCAATGCGCACGCGCTGGCCCAACTCCTCAATACACGTTTGTACTTCGCGCGGCAGTTGGCCAGTCGACTTTCGGGACATATTTGACCCGTTAGCGCAGATAGCGGGCATTATCACACATATTTTACGCTTGCCAGAAAAAATTGAGTCATTTATGACCCGTTAGTAAATTTTATGGGCCGTATATGGCTCAATTTTGATTAGCCGCCACCCTCTTTTGATTTGAGAACGACGGTAGGTCTCATGTGGGATTGGGTCCTTCCCCGTGCGGAGCCCGATTTTGACCTGCCGGAGCCACCTGGAGGTCGGTGGCGGAGGCCTCATCAAGCACAAGACCATCAGGTCGGCCGCAAGCGTTGACTGCCGATGCGCTTTGGACTTGCCAGCGACTGCGGCGACGCCGGAACCTTGGCGCGCGTTTTCATTCCCACTTGGTATGGACGCAAAAAAGCATCTCTGCCAAGGCCGCCGACACTGGCGCTGGGCGCTCATCGCATGGAGTCTCGCAACCGCTGCGCCAGCCGGTGCAGCCGATCCGACGCAATCGCTGCCCAGAACCACCATCGAGCACATTGTCGATGCCGAGCGCGTGCCCTACGCAGATTTTCTGGCCGGCATCAACGCGTTTAACGCAGGCCACGCGCTGGCGCCCAACGCAACGCTCAGATTCACGGTCATTCCGAGGTCAAAGGACATCGATCCAGGCGCGATTGAATTGCACCTGGTGACCCGCAACGGCGATGCCGATGCCATCGAGATTCCGGTCGACGACCACGGCAATTTCGACGTTCCGACGATTGACGCGCTCAAAGGCAAGGACGCCGAGATTCGCGCCAACCTGCCTTCCGGAACCCTGCACTGGCGAGCCCTGGTGATAACGCCGGGACTTCCCGACGACACCCGGCGCATGGGCGACTTAAGGCTCGAGTGCGAGGTCAAGGAAGCCGGTGGACTCAATCGCGGTGACATCCCGTTTATCGGCCGTCTGTTTGGCAGCCCGGGTGCGAGCGAATGCTTCACCAGTGACCAGCACGTCTTTCTCGCGCCAGCGCCGCTCGCTGCTGTTTCTCTGGACGCTGCCAACCCGAACACCCGCCTTGATGCGGAGCGGCTGGGTGAACCCTCGCGCCTGTATACGGTGTTTGAAAGCTACCTCAGGCCACGCGCCTACTCGCCACCCTTGCAAGACGCCACGATCCCTGACGATGCCCTCGTGCATTTCACGTACCGTGACGCTGGCATCGCCGCGTCTTCACACTGAGCGCAAGCTCCGCGCAAGCACCTTGCATCCAGGGGCGCCTGCGTCTGCAACCCCATCATCTGCCGGCGCCAAAAAGCGCGCCGGCATGCGCTTTCCGGCCGCTCTCGCTGCCCTGTAGCAAGGCCGTGGGCGAGCGTCGAGGGGGGCTTTTTTCCCTGCCGTTCGTCGCTTAAGCAAACGCCCCGACCGGTTTTTTCCGAAGCCGCAGATAGGTCCAATTTCCATCCTTCTGGCGCCACTTCAACTCGAACGAGATCGGCGCATCTCGCTTGGCGCGAACCGGAAAAACCCGCCGGTACCGTGCACGTCTTCCGCCTCTTGCAAGGCACAGCCCTGGCCCCAACCCTAGTAGATAACCTTAATACCGTTAATCGGAAGACGACCGTGGAAGACTGCCCAACGGCACGAGTTGGCTATACGATTACCACGCAGGCCGCGGGCTTGGTAAGCTGCCGCTAAACCAGCCCCAAGTCGCACATTTCGGAGCCCACTAGCCAGCGCCTTACTCATGGATCTTTATCTCCTGACCGAGGACGTCACGCGCCTTGAGGACCAGCTCTATCGCGCCAAGGGGTCGGCGCGACTCAAGGTGCTGGTCGCGCTCGCGTGGGCGCTGCGACAGCGTGACAGTGCGCGGGCGCTCGAACTCGCGCGCGAAGGCGAGACGCGACTGGTCGATTCGACCATGGGCCCAGGCGCTGAAGAGATGAGCGCACGACTGCAACTGGTGCGCATGGAGATCGCAACGCTGTTTGGTGACCTGGTGCTTGCCGAAGAGTTGCTCGAGCGCTGCAAGCGAACCTTCGTTGCCGTCAAGGACCCGGTTGGCGAGGGCGATGCCTACGTCGGCGAAGTGCTCATCGCGATGTCCGAAGGTCAACGCGATCGCTACAACGAAGCGTGCGCGCGCGCGCTGCAGTGCTACTCGATCGCCAAGGATGAATTGCGCATCCAGATGACCAAGGCGCTCGCCGCGTTTCTCACCTCGCACTCCGATCCATCCGAAGGCGAGCGCGACCTGAATGATTTTTACCGCATCTACAAGGCCCCGTTTCATTCTGCAGTATCGGCGATGATTCTGGCCGCCGATGCCCAGCTCAACTTCTCCCGCGAGCCGGCGCGAAGCGCCGCCTTCTTTACGCAGGCGCGTGATCTTGCGCGCGAAGCCGGCCTAGTGCGCCACGCGATCGTGGCTTCGGGCAACGCCGGGGCGGCACTCTCCGCACTCGGCCAGCTGGGCGATGCAGCCGGCTGTTTCGAATGGGCGGTGACTGAATCGCGACGCACCCAGTGGCCCTGGACGATCGGCATTAGCCTCATGCGCATGGGCGAACTGCTGCGTGATCTGGGCCAGCTCGAGGCCAGTCGCGCCGCACTTGAAGAAGCCGTCGAACAGTTCAATACCGCCAAGGGCGGCAACAACAAGGCCACGGCCTATTCCGGGCTCGCGCAGACGCTGCTCCTAAGCGGCCATCCGGCCGAGGCAGTGCCCGCCTTTGAGACCGCCCTTCGGGTCTATCGCGAGCTGCAGGTGATGGACAACCTGGCCATCGATCTGATCGGCCTTGGCAAGGCACTGGCGGCCACCGGCAAGCCGCAGGAAGCACTCGTCGCCTTCGAGGAAGCGCGCACCATCGTCGCACGCTTTGGCTACGAGTCGCTCGAAATCACGCTGATGGAAGCGCTGGCCGACACGCATCGGCGTCACCGCCTCGCGCCGCCCGCGGAACTCGACGGAGCCCCCGACGCCGTCGTCTATTACCTGAAGCGGGCCATGGCCGTCGGCAAGCGCGTCGAAGGTTGGTCTTCGCCCACGCCCCTGCTCCTGGCACTTGCCGATGCGCTGGCCAACGCCGGCGACACGGCCGGCGCTTTCCACTACGCCAAGGAGGCGGTCAAAGCCGAACAGGACGAGAAAACGCGCCACGCGTCCAATCAGGTCGCGTTCCTGCAGGTGCGCCACGAGACCGAACGCGCCAAGGCCGATGCCGATCACCACCGCCAGCTCGCACAGACGCTCGAGGCGACCTCGCGCACGCTGGCCCAGCTCGGTAAGGTCGGCCAGGAGATTACCGCCCACCTCGACGGCCAGGGGGTCTTTACCGCGCTTTACCGCAATCTCGACGCATTAGTCGATGCCCACCATCTGGCGCTTTGGCTGCTTGACGATTCCGGCGATACGCTAACCCTGCGCTACGGCCTTGAGGACGGCAAACCGCTGCCCCTGCGCACGGTGCAGCGCGACAGCCCGACCTCGGCGGTGGCGCGCTCGGCGCGGGAACAAAAGGAGATTCTCTACAAGTACCGCGAAGGCGACCCGCATCCGTCGACGATCCCGGGCACGCGCGACATGCTGACCGCGTTTTTCGGGCCTCTCATCATCAGCGAGCGCGTCGTCGGCGTGGTCTCGATCCAGTCGTCACGCGTCGATGCCTACGGCGAGCGCGAGCTGCTGATTTTCCGCACCCTTTGCGCTTATAGCGCGATCGCGCTCGACAATACGCAGGTCTACAGGCGCTTGCAGGAAGCGCAGGGCAAGCTCGAGGAAGCGACCCTCACCGATCCGCTCACCAACCTTCGCAACCGGCGCTTCCTCGCCCAGAATATCGAATCCGACACGGCCGTGAGCCTGAGGCGTTACAAGAGCTCGAGCGCCGAGTCGCGGCCCACCGATGCCGACCTCTTGTTCTTCCTCGTCGATCTCGACCACTTCAAGCAGGTCAACGATATTTTCGGGCACGCCGCGGGCGACGCCGTTCTGACCCAGATGCACGGCCGCCTGGCCGAGGTCTTCCGCACGTCTGATCACCTGGTGCGATGGGGGGGCGAGGAGTTTCTGATCGTCGCGCGCTCGACCTCGCGCGAGGGCGCCGAGCAACTGGCCGAACGTTTGCGCGCCAACGTCGCGGAAAAGCCGTTCATCCTCGATGACGGCAGCTCGTTGCACAAGACCTGCTCGATCGGCTTTGCGTGCTTTCCCTTCGTGCCGGCGGTGCCTGAATGTCTTGGCTGGCAAGACGTTGTGGCGATCGCAGACCTTGCGCTTTACGCGGCAAAGCGCGCCGGTCGCAACCAGTGGGTCGGTCTTCTTGCCGGAGCGCGCGTTGACACCGCGCAGCTTGCGGCGCGCATCAAGGGAAATCCCGAGACGCTGCTGCTAAGTGCGCAACTCGCCCTCGTCAGCAGTACTGCGCGAGCCGACACGCCGGGTCTGTTCGCGCCACACGCACTGTCGTGACGCTGGCGTTTGCGATCAGGGTCGCAAACCCCGGAAAGCCCGGTCTAAGGCCCGATTTTTTGCAGCAACTCGAGCAGAATCGTGCGCTCGCCAGGCGAGAGCGGCGCCAGAATGTCCTTTTCGAGCCCGAGCACGAGCGCTTCCGCCGTTTTCACAAGGGTGCTGCCGGCACGCGTTAGGCGCGGGTGCTGGGCGCGCCTGTCGCTTGCGCTGCGCACGCGCTCGAGCAGGCCGCGGGCTGCAAGCTGGTCCATCAGGACCACCAGGTTCGGTGCTGAAATGTCGAGGGCATCGCCGATCTGCTTCTGGTTGATGGCCTGATTCGAGTCGATCAGAACCAGCGTCGAGAATTCGACCGGCTTGAGCCTGAGATCGGCAAGTCGGGCTAAGAACTCCTTGCGCATGCGCAATTCCGCGCGCGCGAGGTTGTAGCCGAGCAGGCGCTCGAGTCGTAGCGTCGACAGCGTACCCGCCGGGGTTTCGTATCGTTGTGCCACGCCCTACTTCGGCTGCAGGTGGAATTCGCCGTTTTCGACCTTGAGGATGACGCCGGTATCGGGCGCAAATCCATAGTGGTCAGTCGCCGTGTAGGTCAGAACGCCCTGCGATGCGGGAAGCGGGCCGCTGTGCTCGATGGCATCCTTGAGCGCCTGGCGAAATTCAGGCGTCCCTGGCCTTGCGACTTTGAGTGCCACCGGCACGCTCGCCTGCAGGAGCAAGAGCGTGTCGTAGATGTGCGCTGAAAACTGGTTGCGCGAGTCCGGGCCGTAGGCCTTCTCGTACTGCTGCACGAAGTCCATGCCCAGCTTTTTTGACGGGTTAGTGGCAGGCAGCTGTTCGGCAACCACCGCGGGCCCGGACACGACCAGCGCACCTTCGACCTCCTTGCCACCGATGCGCATCAGGTCGCGCGAGGCAGCCGCGTGGGTCTGGTAGATCTGACCCTTGTAGCCGCGCTCGAAGAGCGCCATCTCGGGCATCGCTGCACCACTGCCGGAGGCGACAACCAGGATCGCATCCGGATTGGCAACGCTAAGCTTCAAGGCCTGACCGGTGACGGAGGTATCGGAGCGGGAAAAGCGTTCGACGTCGACAATCTTGATGCCGGCCGCATCGGTCAGACGCGTCAGGTCCCTTAACCAGCTCTCACCGTAGGCATCGGTATAGCCGATGAAACCGACGGTCTTGACGTGCGCCTTTTTCATGTGTTCGACAACGGCGTTGCCCATCACGGCGGTCGAATGCGCAAGCCTGAAGGACCAGCCGCCGTGCCCTTCGGGCAGATCGATCGGCGAGAGCACAAGTTGAACCGTATGCGCCTCGGCTGCGACATCGGCCATCGCCACGCCAACCGGAGTTGCCACCGACCCGATGATGACATCGACGTGATCCTCGCTCGTGAAGCGTCTTGCGTTCTTGACGCCCTGGGTCGGATCCGTCGCGTCATCGAGGATGATCAGGTTGACCTTCTCGCCAGCGATGGTCTGCGGCCAGAGGGCAAGGCCCTTTTGCACCGGAATGCCAAGTCCCGCTGCGGGACCGGTCAAGGGCAGGCTGACACCGATGGTCAAATCGGCCAAGGCCTGCTGGGTCACAAGGGTGATGGCAAGTGCTGCGGCGATCTTGAAGATTTTCATGGGGGGTCCTCGTTCGGGTTCAGCTGCAAAGGGCACGAATGTCAGGGGGCACTTCGATGCCGGAGATCCTGCCCGTGTCCTTGTCGCGTACGGCGAAGATTCGCGTCTCGAGACCTTCGCAGATGACGTCGGATCCGCGCGTGATCACGTGCTTTTGCACGAACGCCTTGCGGTGCCAGGTTTCAATCGAGGTCGCAATGGCAAGCGTTTCGCCATAGGTTGCATGCTTTAGGAAGCGGGTGTGGATTTCAAGCAAGGGTGTGCCGATGATGTCGCTATCCGATGCCATCTGGTGCCATGGCCGAACGCCGCAATGGATGAAGAAATTGAGCGAGGCGGCATCCATCCAGCGCGAGAAATTGGGGAAAAAGACGATCCCTGCGGGATCGCAGTCGCCAAAGGTCACGGCGATTTCGGTAGTCGTGGTTTTGCTCATCGCGATGGCTAGCGGGGCGGCAGGCGCAGCGCGCCGTCAAGGCGAATGACTTCGCCGTTTAACGACAGGTTGGTGACGATGTGCGCGGCAAGACTTGCGAATTCGGCCGGGTTGCCAAGGCGCTTGGGAAACGGGATCGAGGTTGCAAGCGACTCCTGTACCTCGGCGGGGAGCTCGGCGAGTAGCGGCGTCAAAAAGAGGCCGGGTGCGATCGCGACCACGCGCACACCGAACTGGGCCAAATCGCGCGCCATCGGCAGGGTGAGCGCGGCGATGCCGCCCTTGGACGCCGCATAGGCGGCCTGGCCGACCTGGCCGTCGTAGGCAGCAACCGAGGTCGTGTTGATCATCACGCCCCTCTCGCCATCGTCCAAGGGGTCCGCGGACAGCATGTCAGATGCGGCGAGGCGCATGACGTTGAAAGTGCCCACCAGATTGACGTTGATGATGCGGGTGAAATCCTCAAGCGGCATCGGCCCGTTCTTGCCGACCAGTCGTTTTGCACCACCGATGCCGGCGCAATTGACCAGAATGCGTGCCGGCCCGTGCGCTTTTCGTCCGATGGCAATCGCCGCTTCGATCTCCGCGCTTTGCGTCACGTCACAGCAGGCGGCGACGCCGCCGATGTCGCGCGCCACCGCTTCGGCAAGTGCCCCGTTGACGTCAATGACCGTGACACGCGCGCCTTGCCTTGCGAATTCGCGGCAGACCTGCGAGCCAAGGCCCGAGGCGCCCCCGGTGACAAGTGCACTGTGTCCCATCAGTTGCATCAAGGTCTCCTGGTTGCGCGCCTAGTTGTGCTCGGGCAGATCGGATGGGTAGAGCACATCCCTGGCCGTGCCGGCGTAGATCGCATCGACGAGCGCCTGACGGTGAAGCAGCACCGCACGTTGATTGATCGAGCCCTTGTCGGTGATTTCGCCATGGTCAAGCGAAGGCGGCTCATCGACAACGACGGCAAATTCGATCTTGCTTGCGCTGCCCTTGGACTGTCGGTTGACATCGGCAAGCGCCGCCTTGAACTTGTCCTTGACGATGGGTAACGCCAGGGCTTCGCTCAAGGTCGGCGCAGTCGTCGCCAGGCGATCGGCCGCGGCCACGCCCCTTGCAAGCTGGATGCAAAGGTCAGGTCGCGGAAAGATCAGTGCCGCGACCTTGTCGCGGTTGATTCCTGCCAGCACGACGTCCTGGATGAAAGGCGCGCCAGCGGCAATGACGCGCGCGCGCAGTGGACCCACGCTCACGAAAGTGCCGCTTGAAAGCTTGAAATCCTCGGCCAGTCGGCCATCGAACTTGAAGCCGCGCGCGAGGTTCGCCGCATCATGCGGCACCAGCGCGTCACCGGTGCGCAAATAGCCCTCGTCGTCGAAGGTCTCTTGCAGCAGTTCGGGCGCGCGCCAGTAGCCCTGCATCACATTGGGCCCGCGAAAGCGCAATTCGAGCTTGCCATCGACCGGTGCGAGTTTCATCTCGCAGCCAGGGCAGGGCAGTCCGACATCCCCGGCAATTGACAGCTCTGCGCGCGAGAACATGGCTGACGGCGCGGTCTCGGTCATGCCAAGGCCGCCCATCATGCGGATGCGTGAGCCGCAGGTGTTGACGGCATGCGCATCGATGGCGTCCCAGACCGGTTGTGCGAGGCCTGCACCCGCGTAGAACAGCAGCTTCACGCGGCTGAAGAATCGCTCGCGCAAGGCGCTGTCAGCGTGCATGGCCAAGGAGAGATCTTCCCAGCCCTTGGGCACGTTGAAATAGACCGTGGGGGCAACCTCACTAAGATTGCGAATCGTCTCGCCGATGAGCGCTGGCGTGGGCTTGCCGGCATCGATATACATCGTGCCGCCGTTGTAGAGCACCAGGCCCAGGTTGTGGTTGCCACCGAAGGTGTGGTGCCACGGCAGCCAGTCGACGAGAACCGGCGGTTCTTCAGCGAGAAACGGGAACATGTGACGCAGCATTTCCTGGTTGCTGCACAGCATGCGCTGCGTATTGGGCACGGCCTTGGGCAATTTGGTTGAGCCCGAAGTGAAAAGGAATTTGGCAATGGTATCGGCGTTCACGCCCTGGTTGGCCTTGTCAGCGGGTGCCGGATCGAGGCCGTAAAATGATTCAAGGGCAGTCGCGCCGGCTGCCCCCGCCTCGCTCGTGATGACTTCGATATCACCAGGAAAAACGGCATTCAGTGCGGCCTTGAACGGCTTCAGTGTGTTGACGAACACGGCGCCTGGCGTCATCAGATCGACGAGGTAGCGCAGCTTGCCAAAGTCGGTGGACACGAGCGAATAGGCCGGCGACGCCGGTGCGATCGGGATGCCCGCATACATGGCGCCAAGCATCAGTTCAAGTTGCGCGATGTCGTTGCCCGACAGCACCAGAAGCGGTCGCTCGGCAGAAAGTCCGCGCGCCAGAAGCGCACTTGCGATCGAGCGCATGCGCGTGGCCATCACCGCATACGTGACGCTGCGCCATGCGCCGCTTGCGTCGCGCTCGGCAACGCAGGTCAGCTGACCTCTTTCCCTGGCCCATTTGGTGACGCAATCGGTCAAGCGCAGGGGATAAGGGCCAAGCGCGTCGCCCGCCTTCACGCGAATCACGCCATCGGGCGATTGCGCAATCACCGGGGCACCGCCCGTTGCAAGCGCCACCGGTCGATAGGTCATGTGCAGACGGCCGCTCACGGCTTCACGACTTTGCCTGCGCGACCGGCAAGGAACGCTTTCAGGCGCGCCTTGGCGTCGGGCGCACTTTGCGCAACCGCCGACATCAGCGACTCGGTAAAGAGCCCCTCGGATTGCGACTGCTGCGTGATTCTCGGCAAGGCGTGCATCACGGCGAAGTTCGACAGGGGCGCGTTGGCTGCGACCGCACGGGCAAGCTCGAACGCCCGTTCGAGCGCAGCGCCTTCTGCCGTCGCGTAGTGGACAAGGCCGATTGCTGCGGCCTCCTGCGCACTTAACACGCGACCGGTGAGCATCATGTCGGTGACTCTCGAAAACCCGATCAGGCGCGAGATCCTGACCGAGCCGCCGCCGCCCAGGAAAAGTCCGCGCTGGCCCTCGGGCAGTGCAAAGAAACTGTCTTCGGCGGCCACCCGAATGTGCGTCGCTGCGGCAAGTTCGAGGCCGCCGCCAACCACCGCGCCATGCAGTGCCGAGATCACCGGCACGCGCCCAAACTGGATTTCTTCAAAGGCTGCATGCCAGCGACGCGAATGGAAAACGCCAGCTGCCGCATCCTGCTCCTTCAGTTCAGACAGATCGAGCCCGGCGCAAAAATGTTCGCCCTGGCCCGAGAGCACGACGGCACGCGCCGCATCACCCAAGCCAAGCATGACCTGGTGCAGCTGCATGATCAGCTCGTCACTCAATGCATTGCGTTTTTGCGGCCTTGCGAGTTCAACGTGCACGATGCGACCGTCATCGCTTGCACTGACGCGAACGAGATCTGCAGACCTTGGGATCGATGTCATGGGGGACGCGGCCGGGATGTCGTTGGTGAAATTTGCCTGGGAAACCTGCTTGTGAAATTTGCTTATGAAAAGTAAGCAAGTGATGCTACACCACGCCGGGATTGCAGAGAAGCGTTGGGATGATTTTTCTGTGCTGCGCAGCAATAAAGTTATGCGAAGCAACTAATTGCAACGCACGCCTGCGAGGCAAACGAGCGTTTGCGCAAGAAAAAGGGCCCGCTTGGGGCCCTTTGCCGGCAGCGGTGAAAGAACTATTTTTTCAGCGATGCCTGCAGCTCCTGGGCCAGCTTGAGGTGCTCCTCGAGCTTGGGCAAGGTCTTGTTGGCAAAGGCGACGACATCCGGGTCCGAGCCTTTGCTCGCCTCCTTCTGGAAAAGCTTGATCGTCGCCTGGTGCGCATCCACACCCACCTGGTCGGCGTAGTTCTTGTCAAAGTGATCGCCGCTCAATGCGCCGAGCGCCTTGAGCTTGCCACGCTCGACGACCGAGGGATCTGCGGGCGGCGTGACCCCCTTGGAGGAAGCCAGCGCGCTGAGCTCGCCCGCCACCTTGGTATGGTCGGCGACCATCGTCTCGGCGAAGGTCTTGACCTGGGGGTTGGACGATTTCGACAAGGCAAGCTGGCTGCCCTGGATTTCGAAGGCGCCGCCTTCGGCTGCGTCCTTCATGAAGCGCTTGTCAGCTGAGCTCGGGTCAGCCAGGGCGGCTGCGCTAAAGAAGACGAGCGACGAGCAGAGCGCGGGTGCGACGAACGAAAATTTTTTCATAGGGGCCTCCGATTAGACGAAAACGACGGGTGACACACCGCCTGTCCCGGGCGGATGGCAAATTGCATTCCCAGAACGCAGAAAGGGCATGCCTTGATTTATGTGTTATTGTTAACTACAACACTATCTGACAGTCACGCAGCTTGCTAACATCATGATTGAGCGGGAATGGAACGACGATCAGCCGATTTATCGGCAGCTCAAGGCACGCATCGTCGGCCTCATCCTCGATCGCGTCCTCAACGACGGGGATCCCCTGCCTTCGGTTCGCACGGTTGCCAGCGACTACCGCATCAACCCGATCACCGTCCTTAAGGCCTATCAGCAACTGGTCGACGAGGCGCTCGTCGAGAAGAAACGCGGTCGCGGCATGTTCGTGAGCAAAGGCGCGCGCACGTCACTGCTTGCGGCCGAGCGCCGCAGATTTCTCGAAGAGCAGTGGCCCGCAATTCACACCACCATCAAGCGTCTTGGCCTTTCCGCGACCGAGCTGCTTGCCGCAGAACACGACAATGAGGCGCCAGACGCTTCCGGGGGAATCTGATCATGCTGTGTATCGAAGCACGCGGGCTCTACAAAAACTTCGGCTCAACCGTCGCGCTCGATGGACTCGACATGAATGTCGAGTCGGGTCGCATCGTCGGGCTGATCGGGCCCAACGGCGCTGGCAAGAGCACGGCGCTTAACGCGATTCTGGGCCTGGTCCCGTTTCAGGGGCAACTCAAGGTGCTTGGCCGCAACCCCTGGACCGAGCGCGACGCACTGATGCGCGATGTCTGCTTTATCGCAGATGTTGCCGTCATGCCGCGCTGGCTGCGCGTTCACCAGGCGCTGGAGTTCGTCGCCGGCGTGCACCCGCGTTTTGATCGCGCCAAGGCCGAGACCTTGCTGGCGCGCACCAACATTCGCCCGAAAAGCAAGGTCAGCGAGCTGTCCAAGGGCATGGTGACGCAACTTCACCTCGCACTGGTGATGGCCATCGATGCACGACTGCTGGTGCTAGACGAGCCGACGCTCGGGCTCGATCTGCTCTTTCGCAAGCAGTTCTACGATTCGCTCTTGAACGACTACTTCGATCGCAACCGCACGATTGTCATTACCACCCACCAGGTCGAGGAAATCGAGCACGTCTTGACCGACGTGATGTTCATCAATCGGGGGCGCATCGTGCTCGAATGCAACATGGAAGAACTTGAGACTCGCTATCTCGAAGTCCTCGTGCCGCCCGAGAACGTTGCCAGAACGCGCGAGTTGAATCCGATCCACGAGCGCCAGATTCTCGGGCGCACGATCTTCGTTTTCGACCGTTTCGACAGGACGCTTCTCGCCGGACTCGGCGACATTCGCACACCGAGCATTGCCGACCTCTTTGTCGCAACAGTCGGGCAAAACGGGCCCGAACAGAAAGCCAAGCCATGAACGACACGTCAAACCTGACAGGCGAGGCCGGCGTGCCGCCCTCGAACGCATTACCCCAGGTGACTTCCGTGACGCGCCCGTTTTACTGGTCGGTGCGACGCGAAATCTGGGAGAATCGCTCGATCTATATTGCGCCGCTGGCCGCTGCAGCGCTGATCCTCGCCGGATTTGCCCTGGGCGGGCATCGCATCCCGGAGGTCATGAGTAGCGTCATGACGCTGCCGCCAGAGCGGCAGCACGTCATCCTCGAGCGTCCCTGGGCGTTCACTTCGGCTGCGATCGCCCTGGTCGCGATACTGGTGAGCCTGTTTTACTGCCTCGATGCGTTTTATGGCGAGCGGCGTGATCGCAGCATTCTGTTCTGGAAATCCCTGCCGGTTTCAGACCTGACGACCCTTTTGGCCAAGGCGAGCATCCCGCTTGTCATTTTGCCGCTGATCATCTTTGTCGTCACCACCGTCTTGCAGCTGGTGATGATTGCAGTGAGTGCAGCGATTCTCGCTGCCCATGGCATGAGCGTCGCGCCGCTGTGGCAGGAGATCAACCTGGTCCAGCTGCCCCTCCTGCTGCTCTATGGGCTGGTGATTTTCGCGCTCTGGTACGCCCCGGTTTATGCCTATCTGATGCTGGTGTCAGCGTGGGCCAAGCGTGCGCCTTTCCTCTGGGCGATCCTGCCGCCGATCGGCCTTTGCGTGCTCGAGCGGCTCGCCTTTGGCACGACCTACGTCGGCCAGATCCTGGCAGGGCGGCTCAGCGGCACACTGTCGGCGGCCTTTGATACCGATGGCCTGGGCGATGCGATTCTCGACAGCGTGTCACAAGCCGATCCGATCCGCTTTATGTCTTCTCCCGGACTGTGGCTTGGACTCATCGCCGCTTGCGGCCTTTTTGCCGCGGTGGTTTGGATGCGCCGCAACCGCGAACCCATCTAGCCTGAGACAAGTCGACGACTTTCAGGAAAGACTCGCCCACGTCCGGGTTGATCGAAGCCCGCGTACCACTTAGCCGCAACCTGTCGCGATCGACCGCGGAAAGAAGATGAATTCATTCTTGATGCCGCTGGCCCACGCCCTCTTGCCGGTCGCTTTTGCACTGCATATCACGGCTGGTGCGCTTGCCGCGATCTGCGGGATCATTGCGATCAGCGTGCGCAAGGGCGGGCGCATCCACCGCGTTGCCGGCCGCATCTTTGCGTGCTCGATGCTGATCATGGCGGCTTTTGCTTTCTGGCTCGCGCTTGCCATGCCCGATCAGCGCGTGAATGTCTTCATCAGCATCTTAGCGTCCTATCTGGTTGCCACCGGCTGGCTTGCCGTCTACCGCGGCTCTGCGGCAACCAAGATGGCCGAGAAGGTCGCGCTCGCACTTGCAGTCGCGCTTTGCGCGCCGTTTCTGCTTCTGAGCTTTGAACTGCTTATCGGTGTGGCACCGATTTTCCGAAGTTCGGTGCCATTCAAAGGCCCGGTGTTGATCGCCATCTATGCGTTCACGGCGATCCTGGTGAGTGCGACGCTGGGCGACGCCCGGGTGGTTTTTGGACAACCTGCCTTGGGTGTACGACGCGTATCGAGGCATCTATGGCGCATGAGCGTGGGGCTTACGCTCGCACTCGGTTCGGGGTTCACCAACGGCCTTGCACGGCTGCTGCTGGGGCCCTATCACGTTCCAACAGCGTTCTTTTTGCCTCAACTCGTACCGCTCGTGCTGCTCGCCTACTGGATGATCAGGATCCGCATCGGTCGAGTCAGCCCTCCTTTGCATCGCGCATCGATTGACACCGCTGCAATTCAGGCGGTCAAGTAGAACGAAATGTGAGCGTGATGGCCTAGCCGACGCGCGTCGTTTCCGTCTGGGACAGACGACCAACGAGCGCTAGTGAGGCCATACCTTCCATCGGTGTCACACGATCTCCACCGCAACTTCACCCAAGCCGCGCGCGCTGAACACGGCACGGTCACCGGTGGCGATCGAGAATGTCGGAATCAGGCTGCCAGTAATCACGATCATGCCGGCTTTCAGCGTTTGCTTGCGCTCGGCCAGAAGGTTCGCAAGCCACGCAAGCGTGGCGTACGGGTCTTCGGCCTGGCCCTTGGCAGACTGTTGGCCATTGAGCATTTGCGACCCCATGACACCGATGACTTCGGAGGGCGTCACGACTTTCATGGCGCCAAGCACGACGCCACCGTTCCAGCAGTTTTCAACGATCATCGATGTCGCCTCGGTCTTGGCGTAGACGGCGTTGCGATCGTCAATCAGTTCGTAGGACACCATGGCTCCGGCCACGCGCTGCACGACGCGCTCGGCAGTCCACGGTGCCGCGTTAAGCGGTAGGTCGGCACCAAGTTTCAGCGCGATCTCGCTCTCCAGGCGCAGGTTGACGAAATCACGCTTGTCGATGCGCGCTGGAGATTGGTGGATCGTCTTCGAGAAGATCGCGCCCCCGCAGGGATGAGCGATGCCCATGAGCTGCTGCATCACTTTCGTGGTCGTGGCAATCTTCGCGCCTGCGACGGGGCCATAGACCGGCTCGGCCAGGCGCCAGTACGCTTCCTGCGCCGCATAGGCCTCGCGAATCGATGCCGGCTTCAAAGGCTCCGACAGGTTCGCGTAATTCTGCCGCGCCTCGCGGGCCGCCCACATGTGACGCGCCATCAATTCAGGCCTTGAGTTCATTCGATGCTTGTCCCGATTCCAGTCTGCCGCAGCTCGCAAAGCGCAACACGCACGCATGCCGGTTGTCGTCAGCTCAGCTCGAAAGCGACAAAGCCGGAGTTGGCGGAGGAAAATAACTCGACCGCGATGCGTACTCTACCAGCGGCCGCAAAGCGGATTCAGGATCCGGTTCGATCCCGTGCGGCCGACCAGGCCTCGCGCACCGCTTGGCCCAATGCGACGCAGATCCAATCAACTCGATCTGGCAGTTTGAATACTGGTTTAACGGGTGTCTCGTTTCGGCAGGACCAGAGCAGCGCGCGCACCTCTTGCGTGTCGGCGACGCGCGCCAAGTCGACGATCACGGGCTCAGGCCGCCACGAAGGCCTTTGACTTCCTTGGTCGCCCGCCGAGCTTCCCGTTTTCCCTCGCGGCCGTAGCCTTGGCGCGACTCGTAACGGAGCCACCAACCTTCCCCATTTGTGCCGCCATCCATTTCTGACTGCCGAAGGCTCCAGCGATGAGGCCCGGAATGTATAGGTCAGCATCCAGTTTAGGAAAATGAATACCAAGGCCCGACGGGGAAATCTCAATATCCTTCAGATCGCTGGGCTTGGCGCCCGCCAGTCCCTCTGCATCATTTGGGGAAATGGACAACTGCAGTCCGGAGGTGAGCACGATGACGATCCGCCTCGAGCCGCGATCGTAGTAGGCGGAGATCGCCGGCAGTTGTTCCGCGCGGACCCCTTTGCCGCGTTTCTTTGCGGCCTCAAATTCCCGTTCACTAACCATGAATCTCGCTCCATTTTTCGCAAAGCTCACTGAGCATCTTCGCCAAGGCCGCGACGATTTTCGTCGCCTCAGCTCGCGTGACCTTCCCGTGAATCTCGCGAAGGATCGGTGGGCCATCCGGACAATTCAACTCAAACACTGCCTCGCCATTCGGTCCCATCACGTGGACGTGGGCCGGCCTGTGATCATTCGTATAGATCCTGACGTTGAGGCCACCTATGCGCGACACGGTAGGCATTTTACTCCGAACCAAAGCGTTTGGGTTATCCTGCAGCGCCGAAAGACCTAGTCCTGGATTCAAACTGGCGCCCGAGCAACTCGAGATGTATCACCGTCACCACCTCCACTACCCAATATTTGGTGAATTCTTCTGACGCTGGTGGTTGAAGCCGGGGCGCCTGACTGAACTCAACCGAAGACGACGTCGATTCGTTCGATCCTGCGACCCTCAACTCTGTCCGTATTTCTCGAGAAGATCGCTCGCCAGGTAATGCAGCCTGTGAAGGCTTCTTCGGCCGGCTAAAGACGGAGATGTTCTATCCGCGAGACTGGCGTTCGGCGACCATCGAGCAGTTCATTGAGGCGCTGGATACTTACATCCGCTGGTACAACGAGAAGCGGATCAAGTTCTCCCTTGGCTATCTCAGTCCGATCGAGTACCGTGAAAGCTTGGGTTTAACGACCTAAACCAGTCCAAGAGAACAGCCGCATCGCCCACTGGGGAAAATTGGGTGCCCGTTGACAATTCTCGACGTCGACCTATGGGAGAGTGGCAAGATGCCCCTATTGATTCGATCTTCATCACCTCAGAACGTTTTCGAGCTCCTGGGTAAGGACGAGAACAGTGCTACATATGCACTGGGCTGGACTCTTGAACGTAGTCCCACCTTCGCGGCACGACTCCTGGGTGCGATCATGGGACGCCAGGCTCCCAGGCAGGACTCGCTATCGAAGCTAGCCGTCGTCCTACAGCGTGGCGGGGACGACAGAGGTTTCACGGATCTGGAATTGCACTGCCAGCCAGTCCTCCACGTCATCATCGAAGCGAAAGCGGGCTTCGACGTCCCAACCGTACGCCAGCTATCCCGTTATCAACCTAGGCTACGTGGGTCGGTGGCTGCTTATCAGGGCTTAGTGTCCATGTCCGCGTTGCCAGAGCAGATCGCGAGCCTAAGGCTACCTCGGGAGGTATCTGGGACAGCGGTCAAACACATTTCATGGGGCTCCGTGCGCGCGCTGGCCAAGGCTGCGCGATCAAATGCCGCGGGACTCGAGGAGAAGCTGTGGCTCCGCGAATTGATTTCTCACCTGGAGGACTATGCTGCAATGAAAAGAACTAAGGACAATACGGTGTACGTAGTGTCACTTTCCGGCGACCGGATGAGGGAGGACGGGGAGCGAACTTGGATTGATGTCGTAGTGCAGGATGGTTGCTACTTTCACCCGGTCGGCGACACCTGGCCGGTTCAGCCCCCCAACTATCTGGGGTTTCGCTATGGGGGCGAGCTGCACTCCGTCCACCACGTCGAGGGATTTCAAGTCGTCGACGACGTCTCATCTGTCAATCCGAGTTGGTGCGTTACCGCCAAACCGCACTTTGTGTACAAGCTGGGGCCGGCCATGAGGCCGCCACGGAGGTTGGGGGCCGCGGGCCCGAACGACACGATAAAGCGTAGTGCGAGAGCATGGTGCGCAATCGATACACTGCTTTCAGGCCAGTTTGACCAGTTAGGGCAGGCGCGCGATGAGACCGATCGGCGATTGAGGGTGGCGGAACAAAGCGACGACTGACAGAGCGCGACTGGTCCAGCGTTGACGCCTCAGGAGCCCGATGCGAACGGCGATGACAACCGCCCGGGTGCGACTTCGAGCCGCTAGCTCTCCATGGCGCCCCGTGGCTGATTCGCGATCGCTGGGAATTGGCGGGGGATCGACCCCAAGTTTGGCCTCCTATTGCAGAGCGATCTCGCGTACTGCCAGCGTCTCCATCAGGCTCTCTTCTGATCCAAGCAGCGAAAAGGCGGTCATGTCATACAGCTCTAATTGCTTCAACACCTTTTGTCGCTCAGAGCTGGGAATGTCGATCCGTACCGTGTTGTTCGCGCGGCCGCAGCGAGTCGGTCGTCCTGATATTGGCAGACGAGATCGGCGGAAATTGACGCCAGGGAATACTGCCCAAAGAAGCGTTTCAGGTCGACGGCAGAACGGTGTTCGCTGCGCTCGGTGTTAGGTCGCTTATCGGGAGAGATCTCTTCGAGATAGCGCTCCAGTGCCGCCAAAAAAAGCATTCGCTCGCTAGGAGACCGGGTGACGTAGACGCCGCGGACCATCTCGTCTTCGGTGTTGCGACCCCAGTCCTCAGCGTCCCGCTTGACGCGGAAAACTTTGGAGACCGGTGGCCAACCTTCGAGGCGCACCCTCGCTTGCCACGTGTCATTTGGCGTTTTGACCAACGTCGTCATCAGTACCCCGAGCATTCTGGACTGTCCAGAATTTGTACCATCCGGGGCGTTTGGCACCGTGCGCGATTGCGAAATCGCGCGTAACTACTTGAGTTACTTGGTGCCGGCTGCAGGACTCGAACCCGCCACCTGATGATTACAAATCAACTGCTCTACCTGATGAGCTAAGCCGGCACGGCCTGAATTGTAGCTGACGCTACGACTTGACGATGGTCAAACGGGGCTTGCCCTTGGGGCCGTCGTCAGGTGCAGGTGGGGGAGGCGTGGCCTCGGCGTTGTCAACCGGTGCGAGCGCGGGCCGCAGTGTCGGCCGTTTGTCTTCAGGAGCAGGAAGCGCCGCAGGAGCCTCCGGTCCATGGGCCACGCCGGCGGGAACTTCGAAGGCCATGCCATGGCCGTTCTCGCGAGCGTAGACCGCGCTGACATTGGCAATTGGCACCGAGATTGAGCGGGCCACGCCGCCAAAGCGTGCCTGGAAATCGACAAACTCATTGCCAAGCGCAAGCTTGCTCGTGGCAAGCGAGCTGATATTGAGCACGATCTCGCCGTTTTTCACATACTCGCGCGGCACGACAGTCTGATCATCGACCTGGACTGCGAGGTAGGGCGTGAACCCGTTATCGGTACACCACTCGTAGATCGCGCGAATCAGGTAGGGCTTGGTCGAACTGGCATCGGACATGACTCGAACTCCCGGTGGCGCACCGCCTAGCGGCGCATCACCTTCTCTGAGGGCGTCAAGGCTTCAATATACGCCGGACGCGAGAATATTCTCTCAGCATATTTCATGATCGGGGCGGCGTTTTTCGACAATTCGATGCCGTAATGATCCAGCCTCCACAACAGCGGGGCAATCGCCACGTCCAGCATGGAGAATTCCTCGCCCAGCATGTACTTGTTTTTCATGAAAATCGGTGCGAGCTGGGTCAGGCGGTCGCGAATCGCCGCGCGCGCCTTCTCGTGCGCCTTTTCGTGTCCCTTGGCGGGCACATTTTCGAGCGTACCGACGTGAACGAACAGTTCCTTCTCGAAATTGAAGAGGAACAGCCGCGCACGGGCGCGCATCACCGGGTCAGCCGGCATCAACTGCGGATGCGGAAAGCGCTCGTCGATGTACTCGTTGATGATGTTCGATTCGTACAGAATCAAATCGCGCTCGACCAGGATTGGCACCTGCGCGTACGGATTCATCACCGAAATGTCCTCGGGCTTGTTGAAGAGGTCGACGTCGCGAATCTCGAAATCCATGCCCTTCTCGAAGAGCACGAGACGGCAACGCTGGCTAAATGGACAGGTCGTCCCCGAATACAGAACCATCATATAAAACCCCTAAAAAGAAAACAGGGTGAGCATCGCTCACCCTTCGCGCCAAATCATCGCGCGCGTCTAGTGAACGTTCTTCCAGAACGCGGCGTTCAGGCGCCAGGTAATGAACGTGAATACTGCGAGAAACAGCAGTACCCACACGCCGAGTTCGTGGCGCGTCTTGCGAGCAGGCTCGGACATATAGGTCATGAATGCCGTCAAATCGGCAACCGCGGAGTCATATTGCACCTGATTGAGCGTGCCCTCGGTCACCTGCGTGAAGCCGGTGAACTTCATGTCCTTTTGCGCCGGATCTTCGGGATTGCTTTGCTCCTTGAACGTGGCATCGCGAATTCCCTGAAGCTGCCAGAGGATATGCGGCATCGCCGTGTTCGGGTAGGCAAGATTGTTCCAGCCGGTCGGTCGCGTCGGGTCACGGTAGTACGTGCGCAGGTAGGTATAGATGTAGTCCGGCGATTTGGCCCGCGCCATGACGCTAAGATCAGGCGGCGCGGCACCGAACCACGCCTTGGCGTCTGCGGGGCGCATGGCCACCTTCATGGTGTCGCCAACGGCATCGGTTGCAAACAGCAGATTGCGCTTGATCTCGTCGTCGGTAAGGCCGATGTCGTGCAGCCGGTTATAGCGCATCGACTGGGCGCTGTGGCAGCTTAGGCAGTAGTTGACGAAAAGCTTCGCACCGCGCTGCAAGGCGGCCGGATTGTTGGCGAGGTCAGGCGCCTCGTCAAGCGGCGGTCCTTCCTCGGCCAAGCCGACGAGCGGGCAGAGCAGCAGCAACATCAACAGCAGTTTTTTCATGATGCGGGTCCTAGGCTCTGCGCGGTTCAATGGCCGTGAAACACGATTCGATCGGGGACGGGCTTGAAGTGACCCAGCTGGCTCCAAATCGGCATGCCAAGAAAGAAGCTGAAGTAAAAGACAGTCCCGATCTGCGACACGATGTTAAGAAACGGTGACGGCGGTTGCGTACCGATATAGCCCAGGATCACGAAGACCACGACGAACACCAGATAGAGCAGCTTGTGCCACTCCGGCCGGTAGCGAATCGAACGCGCCGGGCTGCGATCGAGCCAGGGCATGCCAAAAAGGATCATGACCGACCCCCCCATCACCACCACGCCCCAGAACTTGGCGTCCCAGGTGCGCAACAGGATGGCAACCACGCAAGCCACCACAAACACCGGCACGCTAAAGACGAGCCTTGGCCTCACGCGCAAAAACCAGATGACAAAGCCGATCAAGACACCCGCCACCATGGCCCATGTGAACTGATCGGTGGTCGCCCGCAGCATCGAGTAGAACGGTGTGAAATACCACACCGGCGCGATATGCAAGGGCGTCTTGAGCGAATCGGCAGGCAGGAAGTTGTTGGCCTCGAGGAAATAGCCGCCCATCTCCGGCGCGAAGAAGATGATCGAACAGAACGCGAGAAGGAAGACGGAGACGCCAAAAAGATCGTGCACCGTGTAATACGGGTGAAACGGAATGCCATCGAGGGGCACGCCATGCTCGTCCTTGTACTTCTTGATTTCGACGCCGTCCGGATTGTTCGAGCCGACCTCGTGCAGCGCGACGATGTGGGCTGCGACAAGGCCAAGCAAGACGAGCGGAATGGCGATGACGTGAAATGAGAAAAAACGGTTCAGGGTGGCGTCGCTCACGACGTAGTCGCCGCGAATCCACAGGGACAGATCGGGTCCGATGAAAGGAATCGCCGAAAACAGGTTGACGATCACCTGGGCGCCCCAGTAGGACATCTGGCCCCAGGGCAGCAGGTAGCCAAAGAACGCCTCGCCCATGAGACACAGGAAAATGCCAACGCCAAACAGCCAGACGAGCTCGCGCGGCTTGCGGTACGAGCCGTAGAGCAGGCCGCGAAACATGTGCAGGTAGACGACGATGAAAAACGCCGACGCGCCGGTGGAGTGCATGTAGCGCACCAGCCATCCCCAGGGCACGTCGCGCATGATGTACTCGACCGATGCGAAGGCGTCGTTCGCATCGGGCTTGTAATGCATCACGAGAATGATGCCGGTGACGATCTGGATGACCAGCACGAAAAGCGCGAGCGAGCCAAAGAAGTACCAGAAATTGAAGTTCTTCGGCGCGTAATACTCGGCGAGATGCTCGTTCCACAGCTTCGTCGCCGGAAATCTTGCGTCGACCCAGCCGAGCACCTTGTCGCCGATCGGCGCGTCAGCGCTTACTACCTTGTCGATTGCCATAACAGTCTCCAGTGAAGCAAGGCTAGGCCTTGGTGACTTCACCAATTACGAGTCGGGTGGGATGTTCGTCGTTGTCAAGCTTGTAAGGCGGCACGCCAAGGTTGTCTGGCGCAGGCTTGTTCTTGAAGACACGGCCGGCCAGATCGAAGGTCGAACCATGGCACGGGCACAGCCAGCCTCCCGGCCAGTCGCTAGGCAGGCTCGGCTGCGGGCCGGTCATGAATTTCTGGCCGGGCGAACATCCAAGGTGCGTACAAATGCCGATCAACACCAGATATTCCTTGTTCACCGAGCGCCACTGGTTCTTGCAGGCGAAAGGCGGATTGAGCGCATCCGGTCCCGAGGTGTTGCGCTTTGAGTCCGGATCGGCGAGTTCGCTATCGTGCTTTTCAAGCTCGGCGAGCATCTCGGGCGTGCGCCTGACAATCCACACCGGCTTGCCGCGCCACACCGCAGTGCGCTGCTCGCCAGGGCGCATGCCCGACAGGTCGAATTCGACCGGGGCGCCTGCGGCTTTCGCCTCTTCGGACGGATTGAAGGTATCGGCGAACGGAATTGCCGTCGCTACCGCGGCAGCGCCTCCCGCAACACCGGTGGCGATGACCCAGTTACGGCGCGAATTGTCCGCAGGCTGACCGTTACTCATGTTTTCCCCGACGTGGCATTTCGAAATTTTCTCCAACCTGTAATTCTAACGCATCTGCCCTATCGATTAAAACGTCCTGCCCCGGGAAACACCGCACGGCGCGGGTTTTCAGGCTGCCGGCGCAAAATGTCAAGGCGAGCGATGGCGCCGCTCGGGCCATGGCGCCGATGCGGTGGCCCTGAAACCTTGACTCGGCTACCATCTGGCTTCCGGGTTTGGGAGAAAATTCGATGAGCCTTCTGCAAGAGTTCAAGGACTTCGCCGTCAAGGGCAATGTCATCGATCTCGCCGTCGCCGTGATCGTCGGTGGTGCCTTCGGCAAGATCGTCGACTCGCTGGTGAAGGACATCATCATGCCCGTCGCAGGACTGATTTTCGGCAAACTCGACTTCTCCAACCTGTTCATTGTGCTTGGCCATGTGCCGCCGAATTACCAGGGTGCCATGACCTATGCCGATCTGAGCAAGGCCGGCGTCGCGCTTTTTGCCTACGGCAACTTCATTACCGTCGCGGTCAATTTCGTCATCCTCGCCTTCATCATTTTCCTGATGGTGAAGCAGGTCAATCGTCTGCGCAAAAGCGCGCCGCCGCCGGCGCCTGCGGCACCGCCTGAAGAGGTGGTCCTGCTGCGCGAAATCCGCGATGCGCTAAGGCAGCCAGCGAGCCCGAGCTAAGCGGCGCTTGCGGCCCCGCCCCGCAGCCGCATCGGCAAACGCCTTCATTTCTCATGCTGCGAAAACTCTGGCTGATCTTCGCGCAGGTGTCGACCGTGGCACTCGCGCTGATTTTCGTCATCACCACGCTGCATCCGGACTGGCTGCCCGCCCGCGGCAGCGAAACCGCAACGCGCCCGTCCTCCCCACATGGCGCGGGCAGCGCGGCGGTGCTTGCGCCCGACGAGGCGCCAGTGTCGTATGCCGATGCCGCGCGCCGCGCCATGCCGGCCGTGGTCAACATCAATACCAGCAAGGAAATCAATCTCGGTCGCAACGCCTTTTCGAACGACCCCCTGTTCAAGCGCTTCTTTGGCGACCAGATCGGCTCGCAAAAGCAGCAGATCGCAAGCCTTGGGTCGGGCGTCATTGTCAGCCCCAAAGGCTACATCCTGACCAACAACCACGTCATCGAGCAGGCCGACGATATCGAGGTTGCGCTCTCAGATGGGCGCAAAGTCAATGCCAGGACGGTCGGTGCCGATCCCGAAACCGATCTGGCCGTGATCAAGATCGACCTGGAGAACCTGCCTGCGATTTCCTTTGGTCATTCCGAGCAGACCCAGGTGGGTGATGTCGTGCTCGCCATTGGCAATCCCTTTGCGGTCGGGCAAACCGTGACCATGGGCATCGTCAGCGCGCTCGGTCGCAACCACCTTGGCATCAATACCTTCGAGAATTTCATCCAGACCGACGCGGCCATCAATCCGGGCAATTCGGGTGGCGCGTTAGTCGATACCCAGGGCAAGCTGATCGGCATCAACACCGCCATTTATTCGAACAATGCCGCTGGCGGCTCGCTGGGCATCGGCTTTGCGATTCCGGTTTCAACCGCCCGCGACGTGATGGACGAGATCGTCGCCACCGGCCAGGTGGTGCGCGGCTACATCGGCGTCGAGCCGCAGGAGATCACCGCTGAAATGGTCGAAGCCTTGCACCTGCCGCGCGCCACCGGTGCGATGATCGCGGGCGTTGTCAAGAACGGCCCTGCGGATCACGCAGGCCTTAAGCCAGGCGATATCCTGGTGGGCGTCAACCAGGACGAGATCAAGGACACCACCACGATGCTCAATGACATCGCAAAGCTCAAGCCGGGATCGAGCGCCAGGCTTGCCGTCGTGCGCGGCACGCAGACGCTCTCGCTCGATGTCAAGATCGGCAGGCGACCGCCCCAGCCCCGCCTCGACGCGGACGACAACTAGGACTCGGCCTTGTTCGCCCGCGCTTCGCCGCGCACCGAGATGAAGCTCGCTGCGAAGACCCCGGCCTCAAACAGAAGGCACAGCGGCACCGCGAGCATCAGCATCGAACTGGGATCGGGTGGCGTCACGATCGCCGCAATGCCGAAGGCGCCAACGATCATGTAAGGCCGCCACTCGCGCAGTTTGGCGACCGAGACCACGCCGAAATAGACCAAAACGACAACGACAATCGGCACCTCGAAGGTCACGCCAAATGCAAAGAACATCGACAGCACGAAGCTGAGGTAAGTATCGAGATCAGGCGCAACCGTCACCGACACCGGTGCATAGTGATTGATGACCCGAAACAGCGTCGGGAAAACGACGAAATAGCTAAACGCGATGCCGCACAGAAAGAGCACGAAGCTCGACACGATCAGGGGCGCCGCAAGGCGCTTCTCGTGGCTGTAAAGCCCGGGCGCGACGAACGCCCACGCCTGGTAGAGCACGATCGGCAGCGCAATCACGAAGGCCACCATCAGCGTGATCTTCATGGGCACGAGAAACGGCGTCGTGACGCCGATGGCGATCATCTTGGTGCCCTCGGGCAGCGCCTCTAGCATCGGTCGCGCCAGGATGTCGTAGATGCGCGCCGAAAACGGCACGAGGCACGCAAAGACGACGAGGACAGCGGCACCGGCGCGCACGATGCGCGAGCGCAGCTCGATCAAGTGCGACAGGAACGTGTCGCCAGAATCGTCGCCCTCAAGGCGCTTTTGCTCGCTCATCGCGGACCCTTGTTCGCGCCAGGTGCGCGAAAGCGGCTGACGCGGGCAGCTGCCGACTGGACATGGCTCTTGCGCCGGTTGACCTGGCGGTACCAGAGCGGCGTTGCCGCCTGGCGCGAGCAGACATTGCGGCGCCAGCGCGAACGCTTCTCGGCGGTGATCGGCAGGGGCGGGGCGGGCGGGGCGACCGCGGTCTGCGCGGCCACCATCTGATCGGAGGTAGGCATGCCAAACGCCGCGCTGACTTCGCTCTCGGTCTTGCGCAGGCCTTCCTCGACGCTTTGTTTCACGCTTTGCGCCGCGCTCTTGACGGTATCGCGCATCGAGCGCAGTTCATCGAGCTGGATTTCCCGGCCGACTTCGGCCTTGACGTCGGCCAGATAGCGCTGGGCGCGGCCAATCAGGGTGCCGACCGTGCGCGCAACGCGCGGCAAGCGCTCCGGACCGATGACAACGAGCGCCACGATTCCGAGCGTCATAAGCTTGAGGATGCCAAGATCCAGCATAGGAGTGCGAGACACCGTGCACGGGACGGCCGGCTCCCGCGTCTTTCATCGCGCCTGGCGGCGCGAAGTCAGGAATGGGTCTTTTCTTTGGCCTCGACGTCGATGGTATTGCGATCGGCGACGCGCTGCGGCTCGTCGACTGCGGCAGGCGCGCCACTTTCGCCTTCTTTCATGCCCTGCTTGAATCCCTTCACTGCGCCGCCCAGGTCCTCACCGATGTTCCTGAGCTTTTTCGTGCCGAAGACGACAAGCACGATGACCAACAGAATCAGCCAGTGCCAAATGCTTAAACTGCCCATGTTACTTCTCCTGCGGGCCAAGCCCGCGCCAACATCAACTTCCTCGCGCCCGGCTAGCGCGGTGCCCAAGGCCTTGGGCCGCCTAGCACGTGCACATGCAGATGATAGACCTCTTGGCCGCCGCCAGGTCCGGTATTGATCATGGTCTTGAAACCGCCCGGCGCTTCGCGGCCCTCGTAGCCGACACCGGCCTCCCGCGCCAGCCGTGGCGCCAGTGCAAGCATTTTACCTAACAGCCCGTGATGCTGCGTCTCGCACTCGGCCAGGGTATCGATGTGCACCTTGGGCACGATCAGAAGGTGCACCGGTGCCGCCGGATGGATGTCGTGAAAAGCGATCATCTCGGTGTCTTCGTAGACCTGCTTCGACGGAATCGAGCCGTCGACGATCTTGCAGAAAATGCAGCTGCCATTCATAGGTCTTAACTCGCGTTGGGAGGGTCTTTTTCCTTCTCACGGCTCTTTCTTGCGGCAAACTCGTCAAGTCCCGACATGTTTTCGCGCCGGGCCAGCTCGTCTAGCACCTCGCCTGGCGAAATGCCGTGCGCGGCCAGCATGACGAGGCAATGAAACCACAAATCGGCGGTCTCGGCGACGATTCTCTCGCGACTGCCGCCTTTTGCGGCAAGTACCGTCTCGGTCGCTTCCTCGCCGATCTTTTTCAAAAGCCCGTCCTCATCGCGCGAGAGCAGCCTTGCGACATAGCTTTTTTCCGGGTCCGCCGATTTGCGCGACTCGATCACCGCCGCAAGGCGCATCAGGACATCGCTCATTTCGCATCACCCGGGGCGCCTTGCGCGGCGCTCTCGTGCCATTCGCGAGTGCCGCCCTGACGCCGCTCGAGCGTCTGGAAAAAGCAGCTGTGGCGACCGGTGTGGCAGGCGATCGATCCGATCTGCTCGACTTTCAAAAGGACCACGTCCTCGTCGCAGTCAAGGAGGATTTCGACCACCTTCTGGAAGTGTCCCGAGGTCTCGCCCTTGTGCCAGAGCTTCTTGCGCGAGCGGCTCCAGTAAACCGCCTCCCCGGTCTCGGCGGTGAGTTTGAGGGCCTCGCGATTCATGAAGGCGAACATCAGCACGTCGTTGCTGCCCACCTCCTGGGCAATGACCGGCACAAGGCCGTGTTCGTCCCACTTGATCTTGTTAAGCCAAGGCGTCTGGTTCGGCATCACTGGATCCGTTCTTCGACTGGACTGTCAATGCGCATCGGCAAGCCGTGCAAGGCCATATAGCGCTTGGCAGCGCCAATGCTGTAGGTGCCAAAGTGAAAGATGCTGGCCGCGAGCACGGCGTCAGCGCCGCCATCGCGAACCCCTTCGACGAGGTGCTCGAGCGTGCCCACGCCACCGCTTGCGATGACCGGCACGCCGACGGCGTCGACCACGGCACGGGTCAGCGCAAGATCGAAGCCGCTCTTGGTGCCATCGCGGTCCATGCTCGTCAGGAGAATCTCCCCGGCACCCCGATCAGTCACCTCTTTTGCCCACGTCAGCGCATCGCGCCCGGTCGCCGTGCGACCGCCACGGCTATACACCTGCCAGCGGCCATCGTCCTCGCGCTTGCAGTCGATGGCAACGACGATGCACTGCGCGCCGTAGCGGCTGCTCGCGCGGCTGATGAGGTCGGGATCGGCCAGCGCGCTGGAGTTGACGCTGATCTTGTCCGCGCCTGCATTCAAGAGACGCCGCACGTCGTCGACGCTGCGCACGCCGCCGCCGACGGTGAGCGGGATGAAGACCTGGCTTGCGGTCGCCTCGATCACGTCGATGATCAGGTCGCGCCCGTCTGACGTCGCCGTGATATCGAGAAATGCCAGCTCGTCAGCACCTTCTTCGTCGTAGCGCCGCGCGATTTCGACCGGATCGCCAGCGTCCACCAGCTCGACAAATCTGACGCCCTTGACGACACGGCCCGCGGTCACGTCCATGCACGGGATGATGCGCTTGGTCAGCACCTAAGGCTCACGAGGTGAGGGCGTCCGCACGCTCCTGGGCGGCCTTGAACGGCAGCTCGCCGGTATAGATGGCGCGGCCACAGATGACACCGTCGATGCCTTCGCTTGCGACCTGGCACAAGGCCTCGACATCGGCCACGCTCGCCAGGCCACCACTTGCAATCACCGGCACCGAGATGGCCTGGGCGAGGCGCACGGTGGCCTCGACATTGATGCCAGAGAGCATGCCGTCCCGACCGATGTCGGTATAGATCACGGCCTCGACGCCATAGTCCTCGAATTTCTTGGCCAGATCGACGACTTCGTGGCGCGTCATCTTTGACCAGCCGTCGGTTGCGACCTTGCCGTCCTTGGCGTCAAGGCCAACGATGATCTGGCCCGGAAATGCACCGCAGGCATCGTGCAGGAAGCCCGGGTTCTTCACCGCGGCGGTGCCAATGATGATGTAGGACACGCCGTCATCGAGGTAGCGCTCGATGGTATCGAGATCGCGGATGCCGCCACCTAACTGGACCGGAATTCTCGAACCCACGGCCGCAAGGATGGCCTTGATGGCGCTTTCGTTTTTCGGCTTGCCTGCGACTGCGCCGTTGAGATCGACAAGATGCAGGCGCCTTGCGCCTTCTTCCACCCAGTGCATGGCCATCTTCGCCGGATCCTCGGAGAACACCGTCGCATCGTTCATGTCACCTTGCTTCAGACGGACACAATGGCCGTCCTTCAGATCGATTGCAGGGATCAACAGCATGATGGTTTGGAGGGCGCAGTCGGCGGTGGGGCAGCCAGGCGAATAGCCAGGAGGCGGTTATCTAGGGATTCCAGGCAACAAAGTTGCGATAAAGCTTCAGGCCCGCGTTGGCGCTTTTTTCGGGATGAAACTGCGTCGCGAAGATGTTAGCGCGGGCAATCGCGGAGGTAAAGCTGCCGCCGTAGTCGGTCACGCCGGCAATGTCGTGGTTTGACGCCGTCTTTACGTAATAACTATGCACGAAGTAAAACCAGGTGTCGTCGGCAATGCCTTGCCAGAGGGCGTGGGAGCGGCCATCGGCGCTTTTGGCCTGGCGCACGTTGTTCCAGCCCATGTGCGGGATCTTTCGCGACGGCTCGTCTTGCTGTGGCGCAAAACGCACGCAACGGCCGGGAATCAGACCCAGGCCCTCGGTGTCGCCCTCGTCGCTGAAGTCGCTTAGCATCTGCTCGCCGATGCACACGCCCAAAAGCGGCTTGTCGCGCGCAGCGCGCAAGACCGCAGGCAAAAGCCCCGAAGCACGCAGATAGGACATGCATTCGGGCATCGCCCCCTGGCCTGGCAGGACGACGCGATCGGCATTGTCAATGCGCATGCCCGACTGGGTGATGGCGACGTCGGCATCAGGCGCAACATGGCGCAGTGCCTGTGCCACGGAGCGCAGGTTGCCCATGCCGTAATCGACGATCGCGATGCTTTTCATGAGTCGGGCGAGCGTCGCTAGAGCGCACCCTTGGTCGACGGAATATCCTCGAGCGCGCGCGCATCGCGCTCGGCGGCCATGCGCAGCGCCCGCCCGAAGGCCTTGAAAACCGTTTCGCACTGGTGGTGGGCGTTCTCGCCACGCAGATTATCGATGTGCAGGGTCACGCGGGCGTGATTGGCCAGGCCCTGGAAGAACTCGTGCGCAAGGTCGACATCGAAAGCGCCAATCATGGCGCGCGTGAACGGCACGTGAAATTCAAGTCCCGGGCGGCCGGAGAAATCGATGACGACGCGCGATAAGGCCTCGTCAAGCGGCACATAGGCATGGCCGTAGCGGCGAATGCCGCGCTTGTCGCCGACCGCCTGAAACAGCGCCTCACCGATGGTGATGCCGATGTCCTCGACCGTGTGATGGCCATCGATATGCAGATCACCCTTGGCGGTGACGGTCAGATCGAGAAGGCCATGGCGCGCAATCTGGTCGAGCATGTGATCAAGAAACGGCACGCCCGAATCCAGCTTGGCCACGCCCGAACCGTCGAGATTGAGCTCGACTTCGATCTGCGTTTCCGCGGTTTTGCGGCAAATACGGGCGTGTCTCATGGTTTAGCGAGGCGCGCGCAGGGCGTCTTCAAGCGCATTTAGGAAGGCCAGGTTGTCGGCGGGCGTGGAGACGGTAACACGCAGGCAATGAGCGAGCAACGGATGCGCCCCGGACATGTCCTTGATGAGGATGCCGCGCTCCTTGAGCAGTGCGAACAGTGCCGGGGCGGATGGCGCCAGGGCAGGACGGATGCGAAACAGCAGAAAGTTCGCTGCCGACGGAAAAACCTCGATGGCGGGAAGGCGCGCCATCGCATCCGCAAGCTTGTCACGCTCGGCGACGATGGCAGCGGCCTGCTCGACGAGCACGTCCTGATGCTCGATCATAAAGCGTGCACACGCCTGCGTCAGTGCGTTGATGTTGTAGGGCGGCCGCACCTTGTCGAATTCGGCAATCAGCGGGGTCGCGCCGATGAGATAGCCAAGGCGGATGCCGGCAAGCCCGATCTTGCTGAAGGTGCGCAAAAGCAGGAGGCGGGGATGCTGGGAGACGACAGGAAGAAAGCTGTCGGGCGAAAATGCCTCGTAGGCCTCGTCGATCACGACCAGGCCTTCGGCGGCATGAATGATTGCCTCGATTTTCTCGCGCGAAAACAGGTTGCCGGTCGGATTGTTCGGATAGGCAACAAAGATCACCTGCGGCTTGTGCTTGTCGATGGCCGCGAGCGCCGCATCGACATCGAGCGAGAAATCGGCGGCGAGCGGCACTTCGATGCAGCCCACGCGCGCCATGCGCGCGGCCGCCCGATACATGACGAAGCTCGGACCGAGCATCATGATCGACACGCCCGGCTTGGCGCAACTCAGGACGATGATGTTGATCAGCTCGTCGGAGCCGTTGCCAAGCAGGATGTCAAGGCGCGGTTCCAGGCGGACGTGATTGGAGATCTCAGCACGCAGGGCGTTGGCGCGCGCATCGGGGTAGCGATTGAGCGCGACCTCGGTCAAGCGCCTTGCCAGTTCGTCCTTCAGCTCGCGCGGCACGCCGTAGGGATTTTCCATGGCATCGAGCTTGATCAGACCCTTGGCATCGGCAACGCCATACGCCTGCATGGCGCGCACGTCTTCGCGAACCATCGACAGCGCCGCGAGAAGGCCTTCGGGCGGACTCCTCTCGGCGCTCATGACGAGCCGCCCTCGTCAAGCCGGAACGCGGCCGATCGCGCATGCGCCTCGAGGCCTTCTGCAAGCGCCAGCGTCGCCGCCAGCCGGCCAAGCGTTTGCGCGCCCTTTTGGCTCACCGCAATCACCGACGAGCGCTTCTGGAAGTCATACACGCCAAGGGGCGAGGAAAAGCGCGCCGTGCGCGCGGTGGGCAGGACGTGATTGGGCCCGGCACAGTAATCGCCTAGCGCCTCGGAACTGTACGCGCCCAGAAAAATTGCGCCGGCGTGGCGAATTTCTGGCAGCAATGCCCGGGGGTCTTTTACCGCCAGTTCAAGATGTTCGGGCGCAATGCGGTTGGCAATGGCACACGCTTCGCCCAGGTCCGCAACCTGGATCAAGGCCGCGCGCGTGCGCATCGCGACTTCGACGATGCGCTGCCTCGGCAGGCTTGGCAGCATCTCTTCGATTGCTGCCTTGATGCTTGCGATGTAGTTCGCATCCGGGCAGAGCAGGATCGCCTGCGACGTCTCGCCGTGCTCGGCTTGCGAGAACAGGTCCATCGCCACCCACCTGGCCTTGACGCTGCCGTCGGCAATGACCAGGATTTCCGAGGGTCCTGCAATCATGTCGATGCCAACCACGCCGAACACGCGGCGCTTGGCCGCGGCCACGTAGGCGTTGCCCGGACCCACGATCTTGTCAACGGCGGGCACGGTTTCGGTGCCATAGGCAAGCGCCGCGACGGCCTGCGCGCCGCCAACGCAAAACACCCGGTGCACGCCCGACAGTGCGGCCGCGGCCAGAACCATCGGATTGCGCTCGCCATCGGGCGTTGGCGCCACCATGATGATCTCGCCCACCGACGCGACGCTGGCCGGAATCGCCGTCATCAGAACCGACGACGGGTAGCTTGCACTGCCCCCCGGAACATAGATGCCGACGCGGTCAAGGGGTGTCACGCGCTGCCCGAATTCGGATCCATCGGCGTCGCTGATGTGCCAATCCTCGCCACGCTGGTGCTCATGGAAACGCCGGATGCGCAGCGCTGCTTCCTCAAGCGCCTGCCTTTCGTGCGACGCGAGGCCAGCCAGCGCGGCCATCAGCTCGGCAAAGGGAATCTCGAGCTTGGCGGCATCGGCAATCGCCAGGCGATCAAAGCGGTTGGTGTATTCGATAAGCGCGGCATCCTTGCGCCTCTTGACGTCGTCAAGGATGCTCGCTGCGACGCGATCAACCTCGGTGTCGGCGTCGGTATCGAAGTGCAGCAACTCGGAGAGCGCCGCATCGAAGCCCGCATCGGCCGTGGACAGCATGCGCACCGTGTTCATGCGCTGCGCTCGAGGGCGCTTGCGCCCTCATGCCTGACGATCTGCGAGAAGGCATCAAGCAGCGGCTGCAGACTCGCGCGCTTGAGCTTGAGTGCCGCCTGGTTGACGATCAGGCGGGCGCTGATCGGCATGATCTGCTCGACCTCGACGAGGTGATTGGCGCGCAAGGTGTTGCCCGAGGACACCAGGTCGACGATGGCGTCGGCAAGGCCAATCAAGGGGGCGAGTTCCATCGAGCCGTAAAGCTTGATCAGATCGACGTGCACGCCCTTCTGGGCGAAGTGCTCGCGGGCGGTCTTGACGTACTTGGTTGCAACCTTAAGGCGCGCACCCTGGCGCACGGCATGTTCGTAATCGAAGCCCTCGGGCACGGCCACGGCCATGCGGCAACGCGCGATCTTGAGGTCGATCGGCTGGTACAGGCCGTCGCTGCCGTGCTCGAGCAGGACGTCCTTGCCGGCAACGCCAAGGTCTGCCGCGCCATACTGGACGTAGGTCGGAACATCGGCTGCGCGCACGATGACAATGCGCAGGTTCGGATCCGAGGTCGCAATGATCAGCTTTCTTGAATTGTCCAGATGCTCGCTGACGGACAGCCCGGCTGCAGCCAGAAGCGGCAGCGTCTCGGTAAAGATGCGGCCGGTGGATAGCGCAAGCGTCAAGGGTTGCATCGTCTCCTTCATCGCGGCTCTGCCTCGCGCCTGATTTTCGCGCCAAGCGCAGACAGCTTGGTTTCCATCTGCTCATAGCCGCGATCGAGATGGTAGATGCGATCGACACGGGTTTCACCCTCGGCGATGAGCCCGGCAATCACGAGTCCTGCGGAAGCGCGCAGGTCGGTTGCCATTACCGTTGCACCCGAGAGCCGCTCGACGCCCGACACGATCGCGGTATTGCCCTCGACTTCAATCATGGCGCCAAGGCGGCCAAGCTCGGCGACATGCATGAAGCGGTTCTCGAAGATGGTCTCGCTGATGCGGCTGGTGCCGTTGGCCACGCAATTGAGCGCCATGAACTGGGCCTGCATGTCGGTGGGGAACGCCGGGTATTCAGAGGTGCGGATACTGACCGGGGCGAGCCGCTCGCGCGCACTGTCATGTTCGGCCGCAACCCGGATCCAGTCGGCTCCCGACTCGATGGTGACGCCTGCTTCGCGCAGCTTGACGATGACCGCATCGAGCGTGTCCGCCTTGGCGCCATGCAAAACGACATCTCCGCCGCAGGCGGCAACCGAGCACAAAAAGGTGCCCGTTTCGATGCGGTCGGGCATCACGGTATGCGTGGCCCCGGCAAGCGCAGCCACGCCCTCGATGACGATGCGATCGCTGCCGGCCCCCACGATCTTGGCGCCCATCTTGTTGAGCACGTCGGCAAGATCGCTCACCTCCGGCTCGCGTGCGGCATTCTCGATGATGGTTTCACCCGCAGCCAGTGTTGCCGCCATCATCAGGTGTTCGGTTCCCGTCACGGTCACCATGTCCGTGACGATATGCGCGCCGCGCAGGCCGTCGGCGCGCGCCACCAGATAGCCTTGCTCGACGTCAATGGTCGCCCCCATCGCCTCGAGGCCCTTGATGTGCTGATCGATCGGCCGCGCACCGATGCCGCAGCCCCCGGGCAAGGAAACCTTGCCGGCACCAAAACGCGCGAGCATCGGCCCGAGCACGAGGATCGACGCCCGCATGGTCTTGACCAGTTCATAGGGCGCCTCGAGGTGCCGCACGTCGCGCGCACGAATCGACACGCCGCCATCAAACGCACGCGTCTCGACACCCATTTGCGTCAGGATGCTTAACATCGTGGTCGTGTCCTTTAAGCGCGGCAGGTTGTTGACGGTCAGGGGCTCGGCGCTCAAAAGGCTTGCTGCGAGGATCGGCAGCGCTGCGTTTTTTGCCCCTGAGACCGTGATTTCACCAAACAGCGGCTCGCCCCCGGTGATGACAAGCCTATCCAAGCTGCCTCCATTCGGCGGGCGTCAGGGTCTTCATCGACAGGGCGTGGATTTCCGCGCGCATGCGATCGCCCAACGCCTGGTAGACGCGCTGGTGGCGCACGACGGCACGCTTGCCTTCGAATTCGGACGAAACGATGACGGCGGAAAAATGCTGTCCATCACCTTCGACTTCAAGGTGCTCGCAGGCAAGGCCCTCGAGGATGTAGCGGCGAATATCGTCCGGGGTCGGAAACATGCTAGCGCCTCAGTTTGTAGCCGCTTGAAAGCATTTTCAAGGCGATGACGGAGACCAGGACGAAGGTCATGGCAACGATCGCGAGGCTCTCCAGGGGATTGACGTCTGACATTCCGAAAAAGCCGTAGCGAAAGCCGTCAATCATGTAAAAAAAGGGATTGCCGTGCGAGATCGCGTGCCAGGGGGGCGGCAGCGAATGCACCGAATAGAACACGCCCGAGAGGAAGGTGAGCGGCATGATGATGAAATTCTGAAAGGCGGCGACCTGATCGAACTTCTCCGCCCAGATGCCAGCGATCAGCCCAAGCGTTCCCATCACGGCGCTGCCCAACAATGCGAACAAAATGATCCAGGCGACCGAGGTCCAGG
>CAJCIC010000008.1 GCA_903970185.1 Gammaproteobacteria bacterium | reverse complement strand
ACGCCGCCATAATAAGCGTACATGCGTCGGTGGCAGGCGAGCCAGTTGCGGCTCTTCATGTCCTGCGCGGCCCATGCGAACAGCAACTGACTGAAGCCGAGGCCGGCGACGAACACGTACGCTTTGTGGATCTCGCCGGTTTTGATGTCGTACCACTCGATCGGGTCGCCGGCGTAATCCACCTCGACGCGCTCGCCGGGCTCGAACGTGCGGGCGGTGACGCCGTCCTTGCGACATTGCGGGAACTTCCGATAGAACTGTTTCCAGAAATTTGAGTAGGTAGTCAGCGATTTGGCGCGTTCCTCCCAGATGAACTTCAGCGGGAAGCCTAGTCCGAGTTCGTGGAGGATCACGGGCCACTCGAGCTGCAACATCCAAAGCGGGTCGGAGGTGGGCGCCGTCTTGTGCGTGTCTCGCTTCCCGTCGCGAATCTCGCGCACCAGGCGACGCGAGCACTTCAGGGCCGTCTTGATCTCGCGCACGCTGCGTCCCTCGGCCAGTCGTCTCTTGATCTCTTCATATCTCTGCACTGTCAATTGCCTCCGCGACATCCCGCTCCCCCTCATGCAACAAAATGCACGACGATAGCCGGATCGCTCTGTGCGCGGACCGAAGCCCGCGATTGGGTGTGTGTCCGGAGTGACGAGCGCCGCAGAGGGCGTCGGCGCCGCGATCGGGCGCTTGCGGTGGGACCGGGGCTACCCCCGGAAAATGACTCGCCTTGACTGGCATCGCCGCTCCGCTCCATGAGCCGCGGCCGCTTGCGGGATTGCAGGCTGCCGGGCTCGAAAAGCGGCTCCGGCCAGGGGGCCCATTCCGAGGAAATCGGGTGGGTCCATTCCCAGGAAATCGGGCGGGTCCAATCCTAGGAAATCAGGGGGGGCCAATCACAGGAAATCCTGCACTGGACGCGACGCGGCATCGCGCACTGGTTGGCCGCTCGGCTCGCCGAAGACGTCCCGACGATTGTCGGCATCGACCATGGGTTCTCGTTTCCGCTGCGCTACTTTGAAGCGCACCAGTTGGCGCCGGACTGGCCCACTTTCCTCGAGGATTTTCAGCGCCACTGGCCGACAGATGCCGAACATACCTACGTCGACTTCGTACGCGACGGTGCAGCCGGCAATGGCGCCGCACGTACCGGTAATGCCCGCTGGCGCCGGGTGACCGAACAACGCGCCGGGTCGGCGAAGTCAGTGTTCCATTTCGACGTCCAGGGCTCGGTGGCCAAATCAACCCATGCCGGGATACCCTGGCTGCTGTTTCTGCGCGCGCAAATCGGCGCCCGCCTTCACTTCTGGCCATTCGACGGTTGGTCCATCCCCGCGGGAACGTCTGCGGTCGTCGAGGTCTACCCGTCGCTTTGGAAGCACACATTTCCCGCGCACAACCGGACGCCCGACCAGCAGGACGCTTTCGCGGTGGCGTCGTGGCTCAGAGAAGCCGACCGCTCGGGGCAGCTTGCGGGGTTCCTGCAACCGAGCCTGACGCCCGCCGAGCGCGCGGTGGCCGGCGTTGAGGGCTGGATACTTGGTGTCGCATGAGCGACGCGGGCAACTCTCTTCCAGATGGAGTGGCAATGCGAACCTTTCGGCGTCTATCGCCGTCTATCGGCCCCAAGCGGAATCCAAGTCCTCCGAAAACCGGTAGTCCTCAAACCAACAGCGTCGCAGCGCCGTGCCGCCTTTGAAGGCCAGTACCTCGCTCAGCGGATGACCGGCCAGACCGGTCAGGAACCAGGCCAACACGTAATCGCGTTCGATGACGGCCTCGGGGATGCGCCGCCCATCAGCGGTCACCAGCGTGTTCGAGATCAGGGAAATATGCGTTGAGGGATCATCAGCCAAGCCTCACGGCGTCGAATTCTTCGGGAGTTACGTTGAGTTGCAGCCGCCAACGTGAGAGGAACGCCCCCTCAGCGGGGAGCAGTGGATCAAGGCGCTGGTAAGTCGCCGTCAGCATGCCGCGCAATGGTTCCAGCGCCGACGTATCGGCCAGGCCATAGTGTTCCAGCAGGTAGCCGAGGCGACGCACGACGGCGCCGACGCCGAGGCGTCGTGCATAGTCCACCAGCCGTTGGGTTTTCAGCGAATCTCGCTTCATCCACAAGCCCTTGGCGACTTCGGTAAGGCCACCGGCGAAGGCCGGGTGCCGCAGACCATCGATGATGGTGCGCTCCATGTCGCTGATCATCACGAAGCGCTCTTTGTCGATCCAGTGCTTCATGATCCCGAATTCTTGCTGTGCCGTGATGTGGACAAACCGAAAGTCATAGCCGCCCACGGTCTGCGGACGCACGCGCCGCGTGCATGACACATACACAGTGAAGTTCGGCTGTGTCACCATGCGGTGCAGTTCCAGCGCGGTGCCGTGCGAAAGGAAGTAGGGCGCAGCACCGGCTAGTTCACGTGCGATCAGGTACGGGCTGTCGATGTGCTCAGTGGCCCGGCCGAGTTCAAAGGGCACGAGGTTGTACAGACCGGGCTTTAGTCGCGTCACCAAGCCCCGCTGCTGCGCCTTATGCACCAGATTGCGCGCGGCCGCCGCCGACAGGCCGGTGATCGAACCCACGTTCGTCAAGGTGAACGTGGACCGACGCAGTTCGTTCAGCTCGGTGAAAAGCTGCGCTGCCCGCGGGCCTAGCGTCTTCGTTTGCAAGTGATATTTTGCGCTCAATTTGAGCCCCTATGAGAAACGTAATGCGTGGTAAATATAACAATAGTGATATCCGACGGCAAATTTGTTTCCTTCTAGGGGACAAATGGATCGAAAAATATAACAATAGCGCCGAGCCGGCCGATCCATGACGCAGTCGCCTAACTGTGCTGCGGATTTAGCATCACGGTCCTTCGATCCCGACATGGCCTGGCACGCAACTGCTGCAGGATAAAGGCCGCGCCACAGGTCACAGATCGAGATGCAGGTACTGGCTAAACGGTGAAGGAACGTAGTCTGCAAACTGGGGACCGTTGGCAAAGCCGCGCCTCCGATAAAGGGCGAGTGCGGCATCAAACGGTGGCCCGCTTCCCGTCTCAAGGCTCAGGCGGCTTAATCCCTGACGCCTTGCCTCGTTGATGATGTGCTCCAGAATCGCAGCTGCCACGCCTCGGCGCAGGTAGTTGGGGTGCGTGCGCATCGATTTCAGCTCGCCTGACGCCTTGCCAAGCAGCTTTAGCGCTCCAATGCCGAGAACTTCGTTGTCCTCTCGCGCAGACCACACCGTGACGCCTGGCGCCTGCAGTCCGGACAGGTCAAGCGCGAAAACATGGCCCGGGGGTGAACTCGCATGCATGCCTTTGAGGTGCAACTCCAGGAGTGCCAGGGTCTTCGGATTTGAAAGGTCGTCCTTCTCGATGGCAAAAGACATGGGTGATCTCGCGGTGCGTTTCGGGGTGGACAAAGTCGACCAAATATAATGGTGATTTGCATCATTTGCGCACATCGTGCCGCCGAGGACCTGGATGGACAGCCTTCCCACCTTCGCAAGCGTCAAGGAGGCCGCAGCGGTAATCAAGGGGCACGCCCATCGCACGCCCGTCCTGACCTCGCGCACGGCCAACCAGATCAGCGGCGCAGAGCTTTATTTCAAGTGCGAGAACCTGCAGCGCATGGGGGCATTCAAGTTTCGTGGCGCCTTCAATGCCCTCTCGCGCTTTGGGCCCAGGCAGAAAGAAACCGGCGTCGTCGCCTTTTCGTCGGGCAACCATGCCCAGGCGATTGCCCTGTCAGCGCGCATTCTTGGCATGCCGGCCACCATCGTCATGCCCAACGATGCACCGGCAGCCAAGGTTGCAGCGACGCGCGAGTATGGCGGCACGGTCGTCTCCTACGACCGCTATCGCGAGGATCGCGAGGCGATCGGTGCTGACCTTGCAAGCCGGCACGGCATGACGCTGATTCCGCCTTACGACCATGCGGACATCATCGCGGGGCAGGGCACGGCGGCCCTGGAATTGCTCGAAGACGTCGGCGCGCTCGATGCGCTGTTCGTCTGTCTTGGGGGCGGAGGGCTGCTTTCCGGGTGCGCCCTCGCGGCGCGCGCCCTGGCGCCTTCGATCAGGATCTTTGGCGTTGAGCCCGAGGCCGGCAATGACGGCCAGCTCTCCTTGCGCTCGGGCGCGATCGTTACCATCGATTCGCCAAAGACGATTGCCGATGGCGCGCAGACCCAGCATCTTGGGCAACTGACGTTTGCCATCATCCAGCGCGAGGTGGAGGACATCGTCACCGCAACCGATGCCGATCTGATCGAGGCCATGCGTTTTTTCGCGACGCGCATGAAACTCGTGGTCGAACCCACGGGATGCCTTGGCTTGGCCGGCTTCCTGAATGTCAGGGAGCAATTTGCCGGCCAGCGCGTGGGCATTATCGTCAGCGGTGGCAATGTCGATCTCGCCCGCTTGAGCGCCTTCTTCGCCTGAACGCGAAAGAAAGGGGCCGCTAAACCGGCCCTTCCTTTCGCGCCGTCCACAGGCGCTGTATAGTTCCTGCGTTTACGGATTCTTACCTCTTATCTTGGATCAGGACGCAGCCGATATTGTCTTCATGCGCGAGGCGTTAAGCCAGGCGCAAAATGCCTTGCTGATGGGCGAAGTGCCGGTTGGCGCTGTCATCGTGCACAACCAGCGCGTGATTGCGACCGGGTTCAACCAGCCCGTCACCACCCACGATCCGACCTCGCACGCCGAAATCAACGCGTTGCGTCAAGCGGCGCTGCAGCTTGAGAACTACCGCTTGCCTGAATGCGAGCTCTACGTAACCCTCGAGCCTTGCGCGATGTGCGTGGGCGCGATGTTGCACGCACGCCTAAAACGCGTCGTCTTTGGTGCATTCGATGCCAAGACCGGCGCTGCCGGGGGTGTGCTTGATCTGTTTTCTGAAGCGGTGCTGAATCATCAGACCGCGCATTGCGGCGGCGTCCTCGCCAGCGAGTGCGGCGAGCTCCTGCGTGGATTCTTCAGCGAGAAACGCCGCGCCAAGACGGTTCTCGAGCTGGAATCAGACCTGCTTGGAAACGAGTTGGCGCCGGGTTCGACGGAGGTCATCGAAGTCGGCTTCGCCGAGTGGACCGCCATCAAGAGATGACGGCGCAAAGCCCCTTTGTCGGTTTTCTCGGGCTGTCAGGCTACGAGCGCGATGATCAGGTCATCGAACGTGCCAGGCACTACTTTGCGTCTCGTGGATATGGCGTTCGCATGCTGCCCGAAGCTGATGCTGCAATCCTGCGCTTTGCCGGTCCGATCGAGACGCGGCTCGATGCGCTCTACACCCTCGTTGACGATGTGTCGATCAGGCTGATCCTGGGCTTGCGCGGCGGCTATGGCCTGTCGCAGCTGCTGCCGCAGATTGATTTTGAGCGCATCGGGCGCGCCATCGACGCGCGCGGCCTGATGTTTTGCGGCTTTTCCGACTTCACCGCGTTTTGCCTTGCGCTCTACGCGCGTACCGGACGTGGCGTTCTGACCGGGCCAAGCGCTGTCATGTTTGGCCAGGACAAGCTCGATCGATTCACCGAGGATTGCTTCTGGCGGGCCGTCGAGGGCAACTACATGCCCCTGGAATTCCCCTCCGACGGCCCCGCCTGCGATGCAGCCGGGCCGCTTTGGGGCGGCAATCTTTCCATGCTCGTCTCGCTCCTGGGCACGCCCTGGTTTCCCGAGGTCGATGGCGGCATCCTGTTCGTCGAAGAGGTAAACGAGCACCCCTACCGCATCGAGCGCATGCTGCTGCAACTCGACTATGCCGGTGTCTTGCGACGCCAAAACGCACTCGTCATTGGCCAAGTCACCAATTACCGGCTGAGCGAGTACGACGCTGGCTACGACATGGCGCACGTAATTGCCGAGATCCGAAGGCGCCTTGCCTGCCCGGTGATTACCGGCTTGCCGTTTGGCCATGTCGCGCACCAGGCGAGCCTGCCGATTGGCGCTCACGCAACCCTTGAGCTTGCCAGCGGCCGTGCGCGTCTGGCTTGCGCGGCGATGTCAGCAGCCAACGCGATCGCTGCTGCCTAGGTGATGACGCAGGTCGCTGCCAACGGCCTTGACTTCGAAGTCCTGCTGGAAGGACCGCAAAACGCTCCGGTGATCGTGCTTGTGATGGGACTTGGCATGCAGATGACGGCCTGGCCCGCGACTCTCCTTTCGGCCTTGCACGATGGCGGATTTCGCACGCTGATCTACGATCAAAGAGATACCGGGCTGTCGTCCAGGCTCGATGCCGCCGGGCGACCGAATTTCGTTTGGGCGAGCATCAAAAAGCGCCTCGGCCTGAAGCTGCATCCGCCTTATCGCATGGCCGACATGGCCGACGATGTCATGGCCATCACGAAGGCCACCGGCCTTGACGAATTCCACCTGGTCGGCGTTTCGATGGGCGGCATGATCGGCCAGCATGTTGCCGCGCGCGCGCCGGTGGGTCTGCGCTCGTTCACGGCGATCATGACGACAAGCGGTGCAAGTCATCTTCCGCCGCCGAGCAGGGAGGCGATGAAGGTGCTGTTCTCGCCGATGCCAAAAAAGGCCGACCCTGAGGCGATTGCCAATCGTTACGTGCGTCTTTTCAAGGTGATTGGCAGCCCCGCTTATCCGACCGATGAAAACCGGCTGCGCGAGAACGCGCGACGTGCAATCGAGCGGGCCGAAAGCCCGGATGGCACGCTAAGGCACATGTTGGCCATTCTTGACGATGGCGATCGATCTTCAATCTTGGGCTCGATTCGGGTGCCAACGCTCGTCATTCATGGCGATCGCGACGTTCTCGTTCCAACCGAGGGTGGGCGCGATCTGGCCCGGAAAATTCCCCACTCCAGCCTGCTTGTGATCCCTGGCATGGGCCACGATCTTCCCGATGCGCTGATGCCCGAGATTGCCGCAGCGATCATTGCGCTGGCACAAAAAGCCGACGCAAGCCGCGCCTAGGCGCAGGTAATCTTGTCAAGGGCCTCAAGCGCTGTCGCCGCCACGAAAAAGAGATGACGTCCCTGGTTGCGCAGGAAGCCTTCGCCATCCATGCGTTTCTCGAGTTCGAAAAGCGCATCGAAATAGCCCGCGACATTGGCGATTGCGATCGGTTTTTGGTGAAAACCCAGTTGCGACCAGGTCAACATCTCGGTCAATTCGTCAAGCGTGCCCCAACCCCCCGGCAGGGCGATGAAGGCATCGGCGCGCTGTGCCATGATGTCCTTGCGCTCGTGCATGCTTGAGACGACAACGAGCTCGGAGAGCCCGCGATGGCCAAGTTCCCTGTCGATCAACTGTTGCGGAATCACGCCCGTGACGCGTCCGCCGGCTGCAAGCGCGGCGTCGGCAAGCGCCCCCATCATGCCGACATGGCCACCGCCGTAGACAAGCCCAATATTGCGCACGGCGAGCGCGTTGCCCAATTGACGGGCTGAATCGAGATAGATGTCGCGGGTGCCACTGGCTGCGCCGCAATAGACACAGACACTGTTAATCGCAATCGGCATGGAGTTTGTGGATCAAAGTCGGAGGTGCAAAGAGTAGCGGAAGTTGCGCCTGCTAAAATGACGGGTTGCCCGCCGTCAATTTCAAGGTCCAGTCGTGCTTTCCACCGCAAACATCACCATGCAGTTCGGCGCCAAGCCGCTCTTCGAGAATATCTCAGTCAAGTTCGGGGAGGGTAACCGTTATGGCCTGATCGGTGCCAACGGCTGCGGCAAGTCGACTTTCATGAAGATCCTGGCCGGCGAGCTTGAGCAAAGTGCGGGCTCGGTCATGCTCGACAAGGGCGAGCGCCTTGGACGGCTGCGCCAGGACCAGTTCGCCTTCGAAGACCTGCGCGTGCTGGATGTCGTTCTGATGGGCCACGAAGAGATGTGGGCGGCGATGAAAGAGCGCGACGCGATCTATGCCGATGCGAACGCCAGCGACGCCGACTACATGCGCGCGGCCGACCTCGAGGCCCAGTTCGCCGAATACGATGGCTACACCGCCGAGGCGCGCGCGGGCGAGCTGCTCTCTGGCGTGGGCATCGAAGAAAGCCTGCACCAGGCCACCATGAGCGAAGTCGCGCCCGGGCTCAAGCTGCGCGTTCTGCTTGCGCAGGCGCTCTTTTCCGATCCGGAGATCCTGCTGCTTGACGAGCCGACCAACAACCTCGATATCAACACCATCCGCTGGCTCGAAGAGGTGCTCAACGCACGTGACAGCACGATGATCATCATCAGCCACGACCGGCACTTCCTCAATCAGGTGTGCACGCACATGGCCGATATGGACTATGGCACGCTGAAGGTCTATCCGGGCAACTACGACGACTATATGCTTGCCTCCTCGCAGGCCAAGGAGCGTCAAAGCGCAGCCAACGCCAAGGCCAAGGATCGGGTGGCGGAGTTGCAGGATTTCGTCAGGCGCTTTTCTGCAAACAAGTCCAAGGCGAGGCAGGCGACGTCACGGCTAAGGCAAATCGACAAGATCAAGATCGAGGACTTCAAACCCTCTTCGCGCCAGTACCCGTATATCCGCTTCGAGGGCGAGAAGAAGTTGCACAGGCTCGCGTTTGATGCCGCTGCCCTGACCAAGGGCTACCAGCGCACGCTCTTTCAGGACTTCTCGCTGGCGGTTGAGGCTGGCGAGAAGATCGCCGTGGTGGGTGCCAACGGGGCGGGCAAGAGTACGCTTTTGAACATCATCGCAGGCACGCTCAAGCCTGATCGCGGCAGCATCAAGTGGGCAGAAAATGCCGATGTCGGCGTGATGCCGCAAGACCCGAGCGCTGAATTCGATTCCGACCTGACGCTGACCGAATGGATGGGACGTTTTGCCAAGCCTGGCGATGACGATCAGGTGATCCGCGGCATTCTCGGCCGGCTGCTTTTTTCAGGCGATGACGTGAAAAAATCGGTGCGCGTCCTATCGGGCGGCGAAAAAGGTCGGATGATGTTTGGCAAGCTCATGCTCGGGCGCCACAACGTCCTCTTGCTTGACGAGCCGACCAACCACATGGATATGGAATCGATCGAGTCACTGAACATCGCGCTTGAGAAGTACCAGGGCACCCTGGTTTTTGTCTCCCACGACCGCGAATTTGTGGGCTCGCTCGCTTCGCGCATCCTCGAACTCAAGGATGACGCGATTGCCGATTTTGTCGGCAGCTATGACGACTACCTGCACTCACAGGGCATCGAACAGTAGCCAGGAGCTATGCCGAACTGACGACGTAGTGCTTGTCGGACTTGAGCAACTCTTCGGCGTCATCGGCCGCAAGCGGCCTTGAAAAATGGAAGCCCTGGCCGATGTCGCATCCAAGCCGTGCCAGATGGTCCGCACTTTCTTTCGACTCGATGCCTTCTGCCACGGCCTCGATGCCAAGCGTGCGCGCAAGGGCAATGACCAGCCGCACGATTTCGGCGTCGCCGCCGCCCCGCGTCAGGCCATGCACGAAGGTGCGGTCGATCTTCAGCACATCGATGGGCAAGCGGCGCAAGTAGGCGAGTGCCGAGTAGCCGGTACCGAAATCGTCAAGGGCCAGGCGCAGGCCGCGGGATTTCAGGCTCTGCAAGATGCCGACGGTTCGGTCGGGATTTTGCATGGCTGCGCTCTCGGTCAGTTCGAGTTCGAGCGCTGCCGGATAGATCTGCGATTTTTCCAGGATGTGCACGACATCCTCGACGAACTGGTCATCAAGCAGTTGCCGCATCGAGACATTGACCGCAATCGTCAGGTGATCGAGGTGGGGATAGTGGATCTGCCATTTGCGCAGCTGGCCGCAGGCCTCTTCGAGCGCCCAGTGGCCAAGGCGTACGATTTGGCCCGACTCCTCTGCGAGCGGAATGAATTCCGCCGGATCGACCGCGCCGTATTCGCGCGTGTTCCAGCGCAGCAGCGCCTCGAAGCCCGACACGCGCCCCGTGTGCAGGTTGACCTTGGGCTGGTAGCAAAGGGCAAGCGCGTCGCCATCAGCCGGATCCTTAAGCGCAGCGACAAGGCCGTTGTGGCGACTGGTTCGACTGCGCAGGCGATCGTCGAAAACCGCGATGCGCTCGGCCAGCTGGCCCTTGGCCTGATACATCGCGCTGTCGGCATCGCGGATCATCTCTTCAGGCTTCCTGTGATCCTTGCGCAACATGACAATGCCGATCGAGGCCTCGACATCCAGGCGCAGGTTCTCGACGTCGATGGGCGCCTGCAGTGCCGCGAGCACGCGGCGCGCAAGCGCAAGCGCAGCACTGGCATCGGCACTTGGCGCGAGCAAGACGAACTCGTCACCGCCGAAGCGCGCGAGGATGTGTCCTGAGGATTGGCCAAAGGGCAGAAGCCTCGCGCCTAGCGCGGTCAGGAAGCGATCGCCGATTTCGTGGCCGTAGCGATCATTGATGCCCTTGAAGAAATCGAGGTCGCAAAACATCAGGGCCAGCGGCGAGGGCTCGCTGCGGCCGAGGATCGCCGCCAGTTGCTCGATCAGGTAGCGCCGGTTGAAAAGACCGGTCAAGGCGTCGTGCGTGGCCTGCTCGCGCAGCGCCACCTCGGCGGCTTTGGCCTCGGTGATGTCCTGCACGATGCCAAGCAGCCCCTCGATGCGCTGGGCACTGTCATAAAGGGGCAGTTTGGTCGCCTTGTACCAGCGCGTCGAGCCGTCGGCCTCAAGCAGCCGATACTGCCTGTCGATCAAGGTCTCGCCGTGATCGAGCACCAGCCGGTCGTCGCGATCGATGATTTGCGTCTGGGCGATCCTTGCCACCTCGGCCGATCGCTTGCCGATCGGATCGTCATCGGGTGGCAAGCCAAGGCGGCCAAGATTGGCGCGGTTGCTCAACAGAAAACGGCCATCGCGTGCCTTGGTATAGACGCTCATGGGGAGCGAATCGATTACGGTTCGCATCAGTGCGCGCTCGGATTTGAGCTTTGCTTCTGCCTCGATGCGCGCCGTGATGTCGGTCGCGCTGGCAAAAAAGCCACGGATGGCGGGGTGCTCGAGCAGGTTGGTGATCCTGACTTCGAACCAGATCCACTGGCCATCGACGTTGCGAATCCGGATGGGCATGGTGCTCGAGCTGCCTGGTGCGGACAAGAGGCGCTCGCGCTCTCGTTTGAAGCTGTCCTGGTCATCCGGGTGGACCAGATCGATGTTCCAGATTTCGCGCAGCCGGCCCGGCGGGTAGCCAAGGATGCGACCGGCGACGCGATTGATATGCACAAGCCGGTACTCGCGGTCGGCGAATAACAAGACGACATCGCTGTATGCGGCGATGATCTCGGCACGTTGCTCGCGCGAATCGATGCCGCCTTTTTCCCGCGACTTGCGCTCGAGCACGAGGCGAATGGCGTAAGACAGGGCGGCGACGCACGCGAATGCCGCGGCGCGTGCGATCGAACGCGGCACATCGACACCGTGCAGCGCAATTGACATGGCCTCCTCGCAAAAAAAGCCAAGAAGGACCGATGCGACCATGGCACTTGGCCGCATCGGGATCGGATAGACCGCGATCAGCGCCAAAATCCAAAGCCACGGCCAGTCGCTGTGCAGGTTGCGGGCAAACGCCATCGCGCACGCGACAACGGCCAGTGCGCGCGTGAGGCGCGACGCGCCCTCGAATGAACGCGTGGCGCGCAGCCGTTCGGCAGAGCTCCAAAGAAAGGCCAGTACCAGGATGGCGACGATGAAAATACGCGTGTTGCGGCCATCGGGCAGCGAGGCTTCGAGAAAGGCTGCGGCGCCAAGCGCGATGAGGGCGACGATGACAGGCTCGAGCTGCCGCGTGGCGAGCCAGAGCAGATCGTTTGCGGGGGCTTCGGCGACAAGCGCCGGACGCAGCCTGGCGGCAGCGCCAGGCGCAATCACGACGGTTTCGTCAAGCGCGCGAGGGCTTTCTCTGGCGGCGGGATTTTTCGCTTGCAATCGAATTCACCTAGGCGGCGACGACCCGGACCTGGGCGGCGGCAGCGCGCGCGCGCGCGCGGGCAAGGTCAACGTCAGCTGCAAAAGCGAGCGCGACGCCCATGCGGCGCTTCGCAAAAGCCTCGGGCTTGCCGAAAAGCCGGATCGAGGTACCCGGGACGGCCAGAGCCGTGGGAAGGCCCTCGAACGCGACGCCCTTGGCCGCGACGCCGCCATAGATCACGGCGCTTGCGGCCGGGCTAGATAGCCCGGTGTCGACGGGAAGTCCCAAAATGGCGCGCGCGTGCAGTTCGAACTCGCTCTGCCTCTGGCTTGCCATCGTCACCATGCCGGTATCGTGCGGCCGCGGGCTGACTTCGGAGAACCAGACGTCCTCGCCCTTGACGAACAGCTCGACGCCGAAAAGGCCCAGTCCGTCCAGTTCGCCCGTGATCGCCTTGGCGATGGCGCGCGCCTTGGCAAGCGCACCTTCTGGCATCGCCTGGGGTTGCCAGCTCTCGACATAGTCGCCTGCGATCTGCAGGTGGCCAATCGGCTCGCAATAGGAGGTCACAATCGCGCCGCTCGCGTCAAGTGAGCGTACCGTCAAGAGCGTGATTTCGTAGTCGAAGTCGATCGCACCCTCGCAGATGATGCGCGTGGTGGCAACGCGCCCGGCGGTTGACGCGACTTCGAAGGCGCGCGCGATGTCCGAGGCTTGCGTGATTTTCGACTGGCCCTTGCCTGATGAGGACATCACCGGCTTGACGAACGCCGGGTAGCCGACTTCGCCCACGGCAGTCTCGAGTTCTGCCAGCGAGCCTGCAAACCGGTAGGGCGAAGTCGCAAGTCCGAGCGTCTCCGCTGCCAGGCGGCGAATGCCCTCGCGGTTCATGGTGAGGTAGACCGCGCGCGCGCTTGGCACGACCCACAGCCCGTCTTTTTCAAGCTCGACTAAGACCTGGGTTGCGATCGCCTCGATCTCGGGGACGACCACGGTTGGCTTCTCGCTTGCAATCAGGCTTTTCAGCGCCACCGCATCGGTCATGTCAATGACATGGGCGCTGTGCGCGACCTGGTGCGCAGGGGCATTGGCGTAGCGGTCGACCGCCACCACTTCAACGCCGAAGCGCTGCAATTCGATGGTCAACTCCTTGCCGAGCTCGCCCGAGCCCAGCAACATGACCTTGATGGCGCCTTTCGTCAGGGGCGTGCCGATGCGGGGGAGGGGCTTCATGCTCCACAGTGTGCGGTGAGATCCGGTCGAAATCCATCATAGTCCTTTGGGCGCGCGCGGCACAGCACCGCCTGGCTGCGCTTCGCGCCCTTTTTTCACCTTTTGTCGCAGCATCGGCGCCCCGTTCCGGGCAAGCGTAATCTTTGGCGCTGGCACTTCCTTATCGATCGCGACGTGACAATGGCAACGCAAGAGCGGCAGCACTCCTGGTTCAAAGGTTCGTTTCGCGATGCCTGGCAGACGGCATTTGCGCCGAGCATGTTGCGCTCGGGGCCGATCGCTGGCCACGTGCTGATCCAGATGCTGATCAACACCGCCGTCGCCGGCTTTATCGCGGGTGCCAGCTCGGCGCTGGGGCCAGACAGGTTCTGGGAGGGGTTCCTGCAAATCCTGCCGTTTTCCCAGGCCATCGGCTTTTCCATTGCGGCGTTAAACGTCGCTGGCGAGCGCATCCTTGGCGCAGAACGCGTCGCCTGCATGAACCCGCTGTGGCGTTCGGTGTACTGGGCGGTGATCTCCTTTGCGGGTCTTTATGCCGGATTTGCCGGCACGCTGCTCGTCACGCGCGGCGGCAGTCTTCAGAGCTGGTTGAACCAGACCAACGACTGGTTCGCGGCTTCGACCGGGATGGCCATCCTGATCCTCGTCATCATCGGCTTGCAGGCGCGAAGCCACATGAAGGCGCTGCATGCGCGCGCCGATGCCGAAGCCCAGCTCGCGCGTGCGCTGGCCACGGAAAAGCAGCTGGCCGAGGCCAGGCTTAGGCTGTTGCAGGCGCAAATCGAGCCGCATTTCCTTTTCAACACGCTTGCCAACGTGCATGGATTGATCGAGCCACAACCCGAAGTTGCGCGGGTGATGCTTGGTCACTTCATCTACTATCTGAGGGCTTCGCTGCATGTCACGCGCCAGACCGAGACCACGCTTGCAGGCGAAGTGCTGATGCTAACCAGCTATCTGGCTTTGTTCGAGGTGCGCTTTGGTGAGCGGCTGCAGGTGTCAATCGACGTTCCCGGCGAGCTCCAGTCCGCGCTGCTCGCGCCGATGCTGATCCAGCCTCTGGTCGAGAACGCCATCAAGCACGGCATCGAGCCTGCAATCGATGGCGGCAAGATCAGTCTTTGTGCACGTCGCGAAGGCCAGACACTTGTCATCGAGGTCAGGGATACAGGCCTTGGCTTTCGCTGTGACGCGCCAGCTGGGGTCGGCCTTGCCAACGTTCGCGATCGGCTGCGCGCGCTTTACGGCAGCGAAAGCGAGCTCGACATTCGCGAAGGCGACGGCCCGCCCGAGGCGCGCGGCACGATCGCCTCGGTGCGCCTGCCCTTTCGGGGAACGCCATGATGCGAGCCGTGCTGGTTGACGATGAGCCTCACTTGACCGAGTTCTTGCGCGCACGACTGAAGGCCCTCATGCCTGAGCTCGAGGTGGTGGGCACGGCCGTTAACGGCCGCGAGGCGCTTGAACTGATCGCGCGTGAAAGGCCCGATGTCGCGTTTCTCGATATCAAGATGCCCGGCACAAGCGGGCTCGAAGTCGCCGCGAGCCTCGCGCATGATCCCTTGCGCATCGTTTTTGTCACGGCGTTTGATGACTATGCGATCGAAGCGTTCGAGCATCACGCCGTCGACTACCTGCTAAAGCCGGTGTCAGACGAACGCCTGTTGCGCACGGTCTCCCATCTGCGCCGTGTCGTGGCGCCCGGTCGCACGGTCGATATCGTGGCGCTGGCTGCGAGGCTCTCAAGTGAATTGGCACTGGCGCGAAGCGGCTCACCTTACCTGCGCTGGCTGCGCGCATCAGTGGGCGAGACGATTTTGCAGATATCCGTTGACGACGTGATTTGCCTGCGCGCGGCCGACAAGTACACGGTGATCGAGACGACACGGCCAAAGCCGCATCCCGAAATCCTCGTTCGCGCATCGCTCTCGGAGCTGCTCGAGAAGCTCGATCCCGAAACGTTCTGGCAGATTCATCGCAGCACCGTGGTCAATCTTGGCTTTGTCGAAAGCGTGCGCCGCGATGTCTTTGGCAAGTCCTTTGCGACCTTGCGCAATGGTTATGGCGAGCTTGCCATCAGCCGCAATTTTGTCCAGCGCTTCAAGCAGATGTAGCGCCACCTGGCAGAACTTTGCAGCTCGTGTCGCCTCAAACGAGGAGCGATTTGGCGCTTTCGGCTTGAAATTCCGGCAAAAGCCGCGATCTGGCACACAATAGGTTCCAGCTTGTCCCCGGCCGGGGACGAACGGCTTTCAACCCCGAGGATCTCCGTGGCCCGCATAACCCCCATCGAGCGCTATCGCAACATCGGCATTAGCGCGCACATCGACGCTGGCAAAACCACCACGACCGAACGCATCCTGTTTTACACCGGCGTCAACCACAAGATCGGTGAGGTGCACGAAGGCGCGGCGACGATGGACTGGATGGAGCAGGAGCAAGAGCGCGGCATCACCATCACGTCCGCTGCCACGACCTGTTTCTGGAAGGGCATGGCGGGCAACTATCTCGAGCATCACATCAATATCATCGATACCCCGGGACACGTCGATTTCACCATCGAAGTCGAGCGTTCGATGCGCGTGCTCGATGGCGCCGTGATGGTCTATGACTCGGTGGGCGGAGTGCAGCCGCAATCGGAGACGGTCTGGCGCCAGGCCAACAAATACAAGGTGCCAAGGCTGGCATTCGTCAACAAGATGGACCGCACCGGGGCGGACTATCTGCGCGTCGTGCAGCAAATGCGCGATCGGCTCAAGGGCAATCCGATACCGATCCAGCTGCCGTATGGTGCGGAAGACAGCTTTGTCGGCGTCATCGACCTCGTCAAAATGCAGGCCATCGTCTGGGACGAGGCATCGCTTGGCGTCAAGTTCAGCTATCAGCAGATTCCCGCCGAGCTTGCTGCGCTGGCGCAGGAGTGGCACGACAAGATGGTTGAAGCGGCGGCAGAAGCCAACGATGAGCTGATGACCAAGTATCTCGAAGGCACGCCGCTCTCGGACGCCGAAATCAAGGCCGGTCTTAGGCTTCGTACCATTGCCGGTCAGATCGTGCCCGTGCTTTGCGGCTCGGCTTTCAAGAACAAGGGTGTTCAGGCCATGCTCGATGCGGTCATCGACTACCTGCCTGCGCCTAACGACATCCCGCCTGTGACTGGCATCGACGAGGACGATCAGCCGACGTCAAGGCGCGCCGACGACGACGAAAAATTCTCCGGCCTGGCCTTCAAGATCATGACCGACCCGTTCGTTGGCCAGCTGATCTTCTTTCGCGTCTATTCCGGCGTGGTCAACTCGGGCGACACGGTGTTTAACGCCGTCAAGGGGAAGAAGGAACGCATTGGACGGCTGTTGCAGATGCATGCCAACCAGCGTGCGGAAATCAAGGAAGTGCGCGCCGGGGACATCGCAGCGGCGGTCGGCCTGAAAGAGGCGACGACCGGCGACACGCTGTGTGACCCGGCTGCCGTGATCACCCTTGAACGCATGATTTTTCCCGAGCCGGTGATCTCGCAGGCGGTCGAGCCCAAGACCAAGCCTGACCAGGAAAAGATGGGCATTGCGCTGAATCGCCTCGCCCAGGAAGATCCTTCGTTTCGGGTCAAGACCGACGAGGAGTCGGGCCAGACCATCATCTCGGGGATGGGTGAATTGCACCTCGAGATCCTGGTCGATCGCATGCGCCGCGAATTTGGCGTCGAGGCCACGGTGGGAGCGCCGCAGGTGGCCTATCGCGAGACCATTCGCAAGACGGTGTCAGATGTCGAAGGCAAGTTCGTCAAGCAGTCAGGAGGTCGCGGTCAGTACGGCCACGTCGTGCTCAAGATCGAGCCCCAGCCGCCAGGCAAGGGTTTCGAATTTGTCGACGCCATCAAGGGCGGGGTTGTGCCGCGTGAATACATCCCTGCGGTCGAAAAGGGGGTCGTCGACACATTGCCTGCGGGCGTGCTCGCAGGCTATCCGGTGGTCGATGTCAAGGTTACCCTGACCTTCGGTTCCTACCACGATGTCGACTCGAACGAAAACGCGTTCAAGATGGCCGCGTCGATGGCGTTCAAGGAGGGTTGCCGGCGCGCCAATCCGGTCCTGCTCGAGCCGATGATGGCCGTCGAAGTCGAAATGCCCGAGGAGAAGATGGGCGACGTGATGGGTGATTTGAGCGGGAGGCGCGGCATGATCCAGGGCATGGACGACATTGCAGGCGGTGGTGGCAAGATCATCCGCGCCGAGGTGCCGCTGCGCGAAATGTTCGGCTATTCGACGACGCTGCGCTCCCTGACCCAGGGGCGAGCCACCTACAGCATGGAATTCAAGCACTACACCGAAGCACCGAAAAGCGTCGCCGACGCGATTATCGCCTCCAAGCGCTAGGGTCTGGCTACTTCTCGACGAAGGCCCGCTCGATGACGTAGTGGCCGGCGTGCCCGGTCTGCGGCGAGGCGATGAAACCGCGCGCGTCAAGGCGCTTGCAGGTGTCAGCAAGCATGCTCGGACTACCGCAGAGCATGACGCGATCGGTGTTGGGATCGAGTTCGGGCAGATTCAAATCGAGGGCCATCTTGCCGGTATCAAGCAGGTCGGTCAGGCGCCCCTCGTTTTTGAACGTCTCGCGCGTAACGGTGGGGTAGTAAATCAGCTTTTCGCGGACGACATCGCCGAAAAACTCGTTTGAGGGCAGGGTGTTCTCGATGAATTCGGCGTAGGCCAATTCGCTGATGAAGCGAACGCCATGCACGAGCACCACCTTCTCGAAGCGATCGTAGGTGTCAGGATCCTTGATGATGCTCATGAACGGCGCAAGGCCGGTGCCGGTGCCAAAAAGATACAGCCTCTTTCCAGGCAAAAGGTCGCTGATGACGAGCGTTCCCACGGGCTTTTTGCTGACGAGGACCGGATCGCCGACCTTCAGATGCTGAAGGCGCGAAGTCAGCGGGCCGTTTTGCACCTTGATCGAGAGGAATTCAAGTTCTTCCTCGTAATTGGCGCTGGCGATGCTATAGGCGCGCATCAGCGGCTTGCCGTCGACTTCGAGGCCGAGCATGACGAAATGGCCGTTGTGAAAGCGCAGGCCCGGATCACGCGTCGTCTTGAAGCTAAACAGCGTGTCGTTCCAATGGTGCACGCTTAGCACGTGCTCGGTGTTAAAAGCTGACATGGGCAGGTTTGGAATGGGCACAGCGACACGCGCCTGGCGTAGTCGCATCGTTAGGCGGCCCGGGACTTGCTGGGGCCAATCGGTGCCAAGAGGGGTATTTTAAAGGAATTTGGATAGCCGCGTTACGTCCTGCGACAAATGCCCGGCCATCGCCGCCCGGTCGGGCTGCGGCCGCGAGGCAAATGGTGCCAAAATGCCGGATCGGTGCAGCGTTACCGAGTCCGGATTCTTCGATGAAAGCACGACATGATGAATTCATATGTCGCACGTCCTCTAAAACCGGCGCCAAGCGGGCTTGCCATTCCCAAGCCGGGCAGCCACGCGGTCGGTGCCCTGACGCGGGAGTCTGCCGCAATTGCGCTGATGACAGACTTGCGCCAGATGCCGGCGGTGTCGATTGCCGAGGGCCACACGATTACCGAGGCCGAAGCACAGATGGTCGCAGCCGGGGTCAGGCTGCTGTTTGTCACCGACGCCGCGGGGCAGCTGATCGGCCTGGTCACCGCCTATGACCTTGCTGGCGAGAAGCCCTTGATGGCGATGCTCTCGCGCGAATCGCATCCGGATCTGCACGAGCCCAACAAGGTGCTCGTCAACGACATCATGACGCCCGTGAACCGCTGGCGCGGCGTGGATTTCGCAAGCGTTGAGCGCGCGCGCATTGGCGACATCATGCAGACCTTCGTTGAACTCGGCCAGCCGCACCTTTTGGTATTCGAATCGACGCCAGGCGAGGCCGCGGTGGTGCGCGGCCTGTTTTCGGCGACGCAAATCGAGCGCGTTTTGGGCGTGCGCATGGAACTCGCGCCTCGACCGGGCAGCTTTGCGGAAATCGAACAGATGCTAACGCGGCCCTAGCACGAACTGGCTGATGAGGTAGGCTGCATAGAGGCAGCCATTGATGCCAAGCCATGCCGAGCGAAAGCCGCCGGGGTTGGCGCAAAGCCTAAGCGAGAGCGCGCCCGCCAGCGTGACCATAACGCCGCCAAGCACATCGGCGCGCGGTGACCAGGGCGTAAGCAGAATGCCAACGGCAGGCAATAGCGTTCCCTGAAACACCATGGCACCGGTGATATTGCCAAATGCCAGCGTATCGCGACCCTTTCTGATCCAGCGGATGCTGTTGATTTTCTCGGGCAATTCGGTTGCAACCGGAATGATCAGAAGCGAAAGCAGGAGCGGGGAAATCCCAAGCAGTGCAGCCGATCCGCTCACGCCGCTGATAAAGAGGTGAGCGCCAAAGACGAGAAGGACAAGCGCCAGGCTGGCTTGCACACAGGCACTGCCAAGGTGGCTGCCGATGCCGATGCGGCTGATCAAGAGGTGGCTCTCGGCGCGTGTGCCATGGCCGCTTGCGACCAGGGCGCTTGAGGCCTTGAGCGTGGTTGCGACGTAAAAAACATAGAGGGCGCAAAGCGCAGCGCTCAAGGCGATGCGCACAAGATGCAGATTTTCCGGTACAAAAAGTGCGAGGGCGGCAATCAGGAATGCCGCGAGGAAGACGTTGAGGTCGCGCCTTAAGCCGGTGAACTCCGGCGACAGCCTTGGCCCCTTTGCGCGGCCGATGGCGCCCACGCCAACCAGGGCGAGCGTCAGGCTTGAGAGCATCAGCGGTGCCCCAAGAATGGCGCCAACGCCAATCTCCGATCCCAGTGCCGCCGGAACGCTGCGCGTGAAAATGGCGATCAGCGGCACCACCGTTTCCGGAAGGGCCGTGCCTACCGCGGCAAAAAGCGATCCTGTAACCCCTTCGGAAATGTTCAGGCGGTCGCCAACGTGCTCGAGCGCATTGGTAAAAAGCTGGGCGGCAATGAGGATCACGGCAAGCGCCAGAGCCAGGAGGCCGGCCAGCGCTAGCACAGGGACGCCCAAGCCAGACGCCCGCCGCCCGAGCGCTTGCAAATCGCGGAACGAATCCTGCTGAGATAGGCGATGCGCTGCGCTGCGCCTGTTTTGGCAGGCGTCTTTTTGCCGCGCGATCGATAACTATTCTGAGAGGGAAGCAAATGCTCTATACCATCGCTGTCGTCTTGATCATTCTTTGGCTATTGGGCCTCGTCACCTCGTACACCCTTGGCGGTTTCATTCACATTCTGCTCGTGATCGCGATCGTCCTGATCCTGTTGCGGGTGATCAGCGGACGCGCGCCGCTATAGAGAGGCCATGCCTGAGCTAGGCGCGTTCGCGCGCCAGTTCAAGAAATTCGGTGCGAAGGCCAAGGTTGGTGTGCAACTCCCCCTTCAGTGCCGAGGTCACGGTTTCCTCGCCCGGGGTTCTGATGCCGCGGCTTTCCATGCACATGTGACGGCAGCGGATGACCACCCCCACGGAGCGCGGTGCCAGATGGGTCATGAGTGCATTGGCAATTTGCATCGTCAGCCGCTCCTGGACTTGCAGGCGGCGCGAGAAACAGTCGACAAGGCGCGTCAGTTTGGACAGCCCGACAATGCGGCCGTCAGGCGTGTAGCCCACCGTGGCCATGCCAAAAAACGGCGCGAGATGATGTTCGCAATGACTGTAGACCGGAATGCCGCGCACCACGATCAACTCGTTGTAATCTTCCGCGCCGTCTTCGAATACTTTCAGGATTTCAGCCGGGTTCTGTCCGTACCCGGAGGTCCATGCGGCCCACGCCTTGGCGACACGATCGGGGGTTTCGAGCAGGCCAGGACGCTCGGGATCGTCACCCAAGAACCTGATCAGCCGCTTCCAGTCGCTAGGGTTAAAGTCCTCGGACGCCATTACGATTCCTGTAGAAGGGGAAGGGCGCATTGGAGCACAAGCGCGCAAGCTCTGCACAGAACGGCGGCTGGCGCGCCGCATTGCAACGCACCACTTGGGCCACAATGGGCGAAACTGCTCAGAAGAGGACCGAATGCGTTGTATGTGCTGCGCGCTTTGCGCTACGCTTTGTGACCCGGATTTTGGCACTTCGCCCATGTACGCACGCAACCTTGGCTTCGAGCAGGACTTCTCGCAGGGCCGCCGCCGCCGCCGCGTCCTCGCCCTTGCATTGAGTGCAGCAGCTCTTTTGGTCGCGGGCCCGCTTCACGCCGCCGCCAGTATCGATGCCAACGAGGAGCACCTGATCGAGGAGTTGATCGGTGAAGTCGAGGGCATGCACGATCTCACCTTCATTCGCAACGGCATGAGTTATGACTCGGCCAAGGCGGCAAGCCACATGCGCGACAAGTTCGCCTACTTCAGGGACGACATTCATACCGCCGACGATTTCATCCGCCTTTGCGCGACCCGCTCGGAGATGACCGGGCTTCACTACAAGGTCAAGGACGCCAGCGGCGTGACGCAGGATGCGGCGGAGTTCCTCTACCTCAAGCTCGCCAAGCTGCGCAGCGCCCAGAAAGAGCAGCAGCTGCAAGGCAAGCCCGCTGCGAGCGCCAAATAAAATGGGCGACATTCACATGTCGCCCCTTGAGTGCAGCACCCGTCTTTCGCGCTGCCAGAAGCGCCGTTTCCGGCGATATCTTATTGCTTGGTGACGTTCGATTCGCCGCGGGGAATCTCACCCGCCTTGACCGCAGCCTTGGTGTCGGCCTTGACTTCGGCGCGATTCGCAGTCGACGGGCCGGTTTGGGTAGCGCCTTCAGGAGCTGCCTGGCCCTTGGGGATTGCGCCCGCCTTCACGGCAGCCTTGGTATCGGCCTTGACTTCAGCACGTGGCGTCGTCGAAGGAGCACCGGTATCAGCCTTTTCCGATCCAGACTGGCCTTTCGGAATCGTACCGGCCTTGACGGCGGCCCGGGTTTCAGCCTTGACTTCGGCACGCGACGTGGTTGAAGCCGCGTCGGTGGTTTGGGCAAATACTTGCACGGATGCGAGCGCGAGCAGTGATGCGGGTAATACCATGTGAATTTTCTTCACAGCTTTCTCCTTGTCTGATCTGTAGAAAATGCGCTCAAAAGCCGAGCGAACCGTCTCCCCTATGTTACAGGCGAATGCTCCAACCTCTTCGTTTCGGCACAAGCACTCAACGATTATATGAGTAACTCGGTTGACCAAGCCGTTTGAGACAGGCGCGCGCACGAAAGCGCGCGAAAAGTGTTGTGCGCCGTTCACGAAGGGCAGATTGCTGGCGCCGTCTCGCGGCGCTGGGCGCAGCCGCGAGCGGCCGGATCATCTGCGTACAGCGCCCTGCGATCGATTGCCACAGATCGGCCGCGGCCTGTGCCAAGGCGGGGTGGACGCCTGGATCGCCGCGGAAAATATCAGAATAGATTACATCATATTAATCATATAAGATCATGATTAATTGAGCTATTTATGCCTTGGCATCGCCCATCGACCGATTTCGGACGAAAGGCTGCGCGAGCGCCTTGTAGAGCGGGTGCGGGCATACCATGCGTGAAACGCCATAGCCGATCAGGGCACAACTCATGAGCGGCAGCGCCATGTCGCTCTCACGGGTCATCTCGGTGACGATGACAAACGCCGTCAGCGGGGCCTGCACCACGCCAGCGAAATAGGCCACCATGCCAAGCAGGGCGAGCGCGGTCACCGGCGCCCAGGGCAGGAGCTGGGCGAGATCGCGACCGATACCGGCACCGGTCGCAAGCGAGGGCGCAAAGATGCCGCCTGGAATGCCACTCGCATAGGACAGGAGGGTGGCGAGCGCCTTGATCGGACCGAAGCCTTCAGCCGACGCGTTGCCGGCGAGCACCGCGCGGGCACTTTCATAGCCGCTGCCAAATGCGGCACCGCCGTGGATAAGCCCAAGTGCGCCCAGAAAAAATCCGCAAAGCGCTGCAAAGGCGAGTGGCCGCGCGCGCTGGAAGTCGCCCAATGGCCCCGGCAGTCCGCTCGCGGTGGCAAGCAGCAGTCGACTGAAAATCCCTCCGGCTGCCCCGCCTGCGATGCCGCAAAGCGCGACCGCCTCGATGCCGGTGCGCAAGTCGATGAGCGCGTGCACGTAGCCAAAGTAGGCGTAATCGCCTTGCATCGCAAGGCTTGTGACGCCGGCGACGATGACGGCGGTGACGACGATGCTGACGGTGCGCTGCTCGAACGAGCGGCTCATTTCTTCAATTGCGAACACCACCCCGGCAAGGGGGGCGTTAAACGCCGCAGCGACGCCTGCAGCGCCGCCAGCGAGGATCAGTCCGCGATGCATGCCCTCATACGGAAAAAGCCGCGAGCGCGACAGAGAGAACATGGTCGCGGCACCGAGCTGCACGCTTGGCCCCTCGCGCCCGATCGATGCGCCGCAAACGAGGCCGAGGAGCGTGAGCAGCACTTTGCCCGTCGCCACGCGCAGCGACAGCAGCTCGGCGCGCACGGCTTCACTTGCGGAAAGCGCGGCGATGGTTTGCGGGATGCCGCTACCCTGGGCGCCGGGGAAATGGCGTCGCGTCAGGTAGACGATCAGAACGAATCCGGCGGGCGTAACGAGCAGCGGTGCGAAGCGGTATCGCTCGGTGAGCGAGCGGAACAGATGATTGGCGACATCGGCACTGACGGCAAAGCCGACGGCAATCACGCCGACCATGACAGCACCGCCGAAGAACCACAGCCGGCGGTTCCACATCGGTCGAGACAACCAGAGATGACGCGAGCGTCGTGACAGGGCCATGCTTGGCTCGTTTTTTTTGAAGACCGGTGATCTTCGCACAAACGAAAAGAGCCAGCCTTGGGCTGGCTCTTCTTGCTGCTAGGGCGAGTTACTGCGTGCGGCGCGTGACCGTGACCTGCTCGATCTCGACGCGACGGTTTGGCTCAAGACACTTGATGAGCTCGGCGCGATTCTTGTTATCGCACTGGACCACCGGGTCGGCTTTGCCCTTGCCCACTGTCGTCAAGCGCGAGGCGTCAATGCCCTTGCTGACCAGATAGGCCTTGACCGCATCCGCCCGGCGCTGGGACAGGCCGAGGTTGTATTTGTCGGATCCGATGCGATCGGTGTAGCCCGTGATGACGACGTTGTTGACGGTCGTATCGCGTGCCAGGGCATCTGCGATCTGGTCAAGTTTGGGCTGCGGCATCTGCAAATCCGAGCTGTTAAATGCGAACAATTCGGTTGATGACAGCGTGTACTTCTCAAAGCGCGGTGCCGGTGGCGGCGCTGGCGGCGGCGGTGGTGGTGGCGGGGGCGCAGCTGCAACCGGACGCATCGGCGGCGGTGCGGGCTTGTCGAAGTAATACGTGAGGCCAACGGTCAGGTACTTGTTGTCGGCGTGGTTGAAGCCAGGATTGTCGTTGTAAAGAAAGCCGTGCACGTCGCGCAGGTCGGCTTCGACAGCCCACTGGTCCGACAGGGAATACTGCACACCAAAGCCTGCCTCTGCGTAAGGCGAGGTGTGCGAGAAATGATTGCTGGTGCTGGCTTGCGAAGCCTCGTCGTATTCACCGCCCACGCCCGCAAAGACGTAGGGCCGAAAGCGCGTGCGCGAAAAGAAGTAGAGCGCGTCGGCACCGAGCTTTTGCTGTTCGTAGCGGTTGCCGTTGTCGTTCGCCTCGGCATAGTTATAGCCCAGGCGCACGTCCCAGTATTGGTTGACCGCCTTGCCGAAACTGATGCCGGCGCCCGGCCCGTTCTTGTCGGTCCAGTGCGTGCTCGGATCCATCAGTTCAAGACTGCCGGTGACGTAGTAGGAGGGGTTATAGCCGGACATCGGCGTGTCATAGGTATTGGACTGCGCCATGACGGCGCCCGATGTACCCAGCCCGGCGATGGCCAGCAGTGCGGCGATTTTATTAAGTTTTGTCATCATTCAACCTCAAGAGCAGTGTGAGAACGTCGCTTCGTGAACATTCCAAACATCGCGACTTCACTCTCCGGTGCGCTCCATGAAGATGCAGTGCGTCGGACAGGCAAGACTTCGATGTGGCGGCGAGCGATATCGCAATCGTCGTGCCCGCATTCACGCGCATCCGCCGTAACGGTGGGCAGCTTGCAAGGAGAATTTGGCGTTTCGGCCTGACCTTGGCGGCTTCTCAAGCCCGCGCAAGAGCGCCTCGTGCTTCGAGAACACGTGCGAGGAGCACTGTCCGTGGCTGCGTTGCCTGGGCGACCTCGGAAGCGCAGCCGATGGGATGATGCGACAACGAAGAGCAAGCGAAGACCTGGCGATGCACAACTTCGCGAAAGGCCTGACGCAGGCGATCTAGCCCGATGTTGCGGTGAAGGTAAGATCTGCCGGTCACGCCTTGCCGCCTTTAGCGATGTTACTTGCCGCTGGTCGCGCCGGCGTCAACCCTAAGGGGCAGCGGCGATCACCTCGGCCACGGCTGCAGTCAGCCTCTTGCCGGTGGGGACGTGCAAAAATTCGTTCGGGCCGTGGGCGTTGGATTTGGGCCCGAGCACGCCGCAGACCATGAACTGCGCCTTCGGAAATCCCTTCTCCAGGGTATTCATGAGCGGGATGGTTCCGCCCTGGCCGATATATCCGCAGGGTGCGCCAAAGTGCCTTTGCGAGGCCCGATCGACGGCCTGGCTGAGCCAGTCCTCGGTGGGCGGCGCGTTCCAGCCGGTTGCGCTGGCTTCGGGCTTGAAGACCACCTTGGCGTGATAGGGCGGGTCAAACTCGAGCAGGTTCTTGAGTTCGTCCATGGCTGCGACGCCATCGACAAGCGGTGGCAGGCGCAGCGAGATCTTAAAGCCGGTGCGCGGTCTTAGCACATTGCCGGCATCGGCGAACGCAGGCAGGCCTTCAGCGCCGGTGACTGACAAAGTCGGCCGCCAGGTCCTGTTGAGCAGGGCCTCGACCGGATCCTGGGTCGTAGGCAGGGTGAACGTGCTGTCGGCGCTGCACGCCCAGGGAAAGCGCTTCCACACCTCTGCGCCCAGGATCTCTGCCGTGGCTTTTGCCTGGGCCAGGCGTTCAGCGGGCACGCTGCAATGGAAGCCCTCGGGCAGGAGGCGTCCGGTACGGCTGTCCTCGAGCCGCTCAAGCACGTGTCGCAGGATACGAAACGACGACGGCACGACGCCGCTGGCGTCGCCCGAATGCACGCCTTCGTCAAGAACCTGGACCTCAAGCGTGCCGCTGATGAGCCCGCGTAACGACGTCGTCAGCCAAAGCTGGTCGTAGTTGCCCGCGCCCGAATCAAGGCAGACTACGAGCGAAACCTGGCCTAGTCTGTCGCGCAGGGCATCGACGTAGGGCAAGAGGTCATAGCTGCCCGATTCCTCGCAGGTCTCGATGAGGCCAACGCAGCGCGGCCTTGGCACGCCAAGCCGGTCGATGGCCGCGATCGCCGTCACTGCCGCATACACCGCGTAGCCGTCATCGCCGGCGCCGCGACCATAAAGGCGCCCGTCTTCGAGCTTCGGCGTCCAGGGACCCAAGTCACTGCGCCAGCCGGTGAATTCAGGCTGCTTGTCGAGATGGCCGTAGAGCAGCACGGTGTTGCTGCTGTCGAGCCGCGTGGCCGGTATGTCAAAGAAGATCACCGGTGTACGCCCGGGCAGGCGCACGACCTCGAGCTTCAGCTGGCGCACCTGCTGGCGCTCGATCCAGGCCGCTGCATCGCGAACAACGCGCTCGAGGTAGCCATGCTCGACCCATTGCGCGTCAAAGGCGGGGCTCTTCGAGGGAATGGCGATATAGTCACGGATCGCAGGGACGATCTCGTCATCCCATTTCGCGTTGACAAACTGCTCAAGGGCATCTTCATCGATGGCGTACACGGCGGCATTCATCGGGGACGGTTGGGCAGACATGGCAGCGGCGGGTCGGTCGTGGGGCTTCCATTCTAGACCGATTGCAGTCGCAAAAGAGGGTCTCGAAGATTCGCGCTGGCGGTTCTTGCCCATGCTCTTG